>DATFBV010000133.1:0-14178 GCA_035253605.1 Nitrososphaera sp. | reverse complement strand
AATGCAGTAATGCTAATTCTTGGCGGTTATGTCTTGCAGGGAGCACTTATTGGCACAACCATTTTGCAGCTTGTAAGAACGCGTCAAGACATTGTTCAAAACCAAAAGAACTAGACGACAGCACCAAGTATGTTTTCCTTTGACAACGCCTTTTCAACCTGTTCCTTTGTCATCAGTCCTTTGTCCAGAACTAGCTCACGAATGCTCTTGTTGGTCTTAAGCGATTCCTTGTATATTTCCGCTGCTTTTAGGTAGCCAATATAAGGGTTTAGCAATGTGACTAATACAGGACTTTTCTCTATGTATGATTCTAGCCGGTCCTTGTTTGCTTCGATACCGTCGATCAAGTTGGCCGCAAATATCGGCAAGAAGTTCTTTAGCATGTCAGTCGATTCAAGTACACATTTGAGCATCCCTGGTAGCATTACATTTAACTCAAACTGACCTGCCTGGGCTGCCATTGCAACTGAAACATCATTTCCTATTACGTTAAAGCATATCATGTTGAGACATTCCGCTAAGGACGGATTGACTTTACCCGGCATTATCGATGAGCCAGCATGGACCGCCGGGATCAGAATTTCTGCAAAGCCAGCCGTCGGCCCCGAGGCCATCATTCGGATATCATTTGCCATCTTGTTCAGATCTATTGCAAGATTTCGAAGTGCCGACGAGGAATTTGCTACATCGTACTTGCTTTGGAGGGAATAGAACATATTCTCAGAGGGCTTCAAGTCCAGACCTGAAACCTTTGATAGGTATCGAATGACAAGCTGTCTGTAGCCTTTTGGAGTATTGGCACCAGTGCCGACCGCAGTGCCGCCAAGAGCGATATAGCCTAGGCCATCCATTGCCTGAACAATTCTTATCCGTGCCTGCTTGAGCGAATAGGCATACTGCTCGAACTCAGCGCCAAGTGTAACCGGGATTGCGTCCATCAGGTGAGTCCGGCCAATCTTGATGAGCCCGGCGAATTCAACGGCCTTCCTATGCAAAGAAGCAATCAATTTATCAAGCGAGGCAATCGTCTCCCTCGTGTTGAGCAAGATCGCGACATGCATAGCGGTTGGGAAGGTGTCGTTGCTTGACTGCGACATGTTAACATGGTCGTTTGGGCTAACGACTTCATATTCTCCTTTGGTCTTGCCAAGGATCTCCAGTGCCCTATTTGCAATGACTTCATTGGTGTTCATATTAAATGCAGTTCCTGCACCTGAGTTAATTATCTCGACCATGAATTCATCGAGTAGTTTGCCTGTCATTATTTCGTCGCACGCCTTAACTATTGCCTGCGCTTTGTCGTTGTCAAGAGCCTTGAGGTCATTGTTTGCTAGCGCAGCGGAGCGCTTAATCATGACGTAGGCTCTAATTAGGTTGATATGGGCCTTTTGGCCGGTTACCTTATACTGATTGATTGCGCGCGCTGTAAAAGGACCATAATAGGCGCTGTAGGGAACTTTGATTTCACCAAGAGAATCTTTGTCAATCCTAAAAGACATTGCCAAATGCGAAAAATACTAAAGGAGCGGCTGTAATAAATTAATCGACAAAGACCCTTCACAGTATTATTAACCTAGACCGTACGAGCCGCTCAATATCTAGGACATCGGAGCGAGGCATGCTGGCTCCGTGTAGTGCTAAGAGGTTCTGCCCTCTGATAGGTGTATGTTCTATCGGTAGTGCAGGATAAAAACGCATCAGTCTGGCAAGCTCAATCTTGCCATAATAGTTATTCTCCAGGCATATCATTTTCTCGGCTTCTGTTAGTCCACTTATGGAAATGAACCTATCAATTATACCCGATCCAATGAATGCGCCTTTTTTGATAAAAAGCAAATTTGTATTGCGCAGCCACTTGCGTTTTATGCTGACATACAGAATGCGTTGGCTATAGAGCTGTCTTTCAAGATCCTCTGTCTGTATTCGTAAGATGTAGTTAGCAGGTTCGTTATCGGATGTCATCAGGCTGCACTCTTTGAACAGTACTTCCCACTTCTAGTTTTAAGAGTTCGCTAAAAATCAGACTAAGAGTACAACTAACAAGAGACTTTATGATTGATTACCGGCATTCGAAAGTGAAAAAATAACTAGACGTTGAATACAACAAGTACTATTATCTGATGGCAGCAGAAAATATTGCTTAGCTGAGAGGTATTCCTTTCTTTGAATATTTAATAATTACATATATAGTCTAACCATCAGAAAAAACTCAACTATCACAAAACTAATAATTATCACAGATGTATTTGAAAAATAACAAATCTTTGATTTGAAACAAGTACGAAATTTTGCAGGTAACAAACAATATATTAGCACCAAAATTCTCAAGTTTCGTGCAAGTCAGCGGCAATGTGCTAGTTTGTGACTCTATTGATCAGGTGGGAATCGACAGCATGAAGCACGCAGGGCTCACAGTCCACTATAAACCCGACATCAGACCAGCCGAGCTGGTGTCATCAGTTAAGGATTACGACGTTCTAATCGTAAGAAGCAGAACGAAGATCACAAGGGAGGTCGTCGATGCCGCTGTCCAAACCAAGATAATTGCACGAGTAGGCGTCGGACTTGACAATGTTGATGTCAAGGCTGCTGAAACGAAAAACATTAGAGTAATTAATGCACCTGAAGCCGCTTCTATAGCAGTAGCTGAGCTTGTTATCGGACTCATGTTATCTCTTGCAAGGAGCATACCAAAGGCAGATGCAGAGACTAAACGCGGCAACTGGATCAAAAAAGACCTAATGGGCACACAATTGTCCGGCAAATACCTTGGCATTGTGGGTGT
This sequence comes from Nitrososphaera sp., assembly GCA_035253605.1. GTDB lineage: Archaea > Thermoproteota > Nitrososphaeria > Nitrososphaerales > Nitrososphaeraceae > Nitrososphaera. Next base: position 11,393 of record DATFBV010000133.1, on the reverse strand, counting down.
TGGAAACATCGGGCGTAACATCGGTAGGATGGCAAAAGCGCTGCGGATGAACTTAATAGGCTACGACCCATACCCAATTAATCGGGAATTCATCAGCGAAACTGGGATGATAGTCACAGATTTAAATACACTTTTGGAGAGCGCCGACTTTGTAACATGCCATGTACCAGCAACTCCTGAAACAAAGCATATGTTTAATTCAGAGAGGCTAGCCAGGATGAAACCAACAGCGTATCTGATTAACACTTCAAGAGGAGATATAATCGATGAAAATGCACTTTACGAAGTGCTAAAGAGTGGCAAGCTGGCAGGAGTAGCACTTGATGTGTTTGAGGTGGAACCGCCCACCAACAAGGAGCTCATGAGCCTGACAAACGTGGTATGCACACCGCACATTGGCGCACAGACAAAAGAAGCACAAGAGCTTGCCTCTAGGGTTATTGCAGAAAAGGTTATTCAAATTTTGCGTGGAGTAATATGACATATAAAGGGGCCGGAATCAGGAGAAGTGATATAATGCGCAGCTACATGGCTCAAACATGGCATCGTATGTGGAAGGAGAATTCGGATGAGCTCAAATTCAAGGCGGTTGCCTGGAGAGCAGAGCCAACCATCCATAAAATAGAGAGACCAAGCAGGCTTGACCGTGCTAGGAGGCTAGGCTACAAGGCCAAACAGGGCATCATTATCGTCCGAGCTCGTGTGGGCAGAGGTGGTATGAGGAAGCAGCGCCCAGTTGCAGGTAGAAGGCCCAAACACATAGGTGTGGTTCGCATTAAGCATAGCGAGAGCATGCGCAAGGTTGCTGAGCGAAGAGTAGGCGAAAAGTTCCCAAATCTTGAAGTGCTTGGCTCATACTTTCTCCACAAGGACGGTATGAACATCTGGTACGAAATCATCCTTGCAGATCCTTCTCATCCAGCCATTTCTAAAGACAGGGAGATGAGAGGCAAGCTTAAAGCATTTGCAAAGTAAAAAGATGACAACGGTGAAGGCTCAACGTATTCCATTAGGATTAACTCTTTTTATTACTATAGCTATTTTTGTACTTATAACTTGGTATTTAAGAAATGTTCAAGCTTGTCCATTGCTTTTTCAAGCATTTCTTCTGGGGGCAAATAGACGATCCTGAAGTGACCTGAACCATAAGTGGAGCCGAATCCGGAACCGTGCACAGTCAGCACGCCGGTGTTATTGAGTAGGTCGATTACAAAATGCTTATCGTCCTTCCAACGGCCTTTAGTGTTGATCTGGGGGAAAATATAAAACGCCCCACGCGGAACTTTGCATTGGATGCCCATTACATTGAGCCGCTTGACCACATAATCGCGCCTTCTTATCAGCTTCTCGACCATTGTGGGTATATGTGCCTGAGATCCCCGAAGCGCTTGTACTGCTGCTATCTGGACAGGCAGGCTAGCTGCTATCCGCACTCTTGCAAGCTTGGGTATATCCTCACGCAATCCTTCAAGCTTCTTAGAGCTACTGTTCAGACAGATATAGCCGCAGCGCCAGCCAGTCATCAGATAGGACTTTGAAAAGCCGTTCAGCAAAATAACAGGCGCATCTTTAGCCACCTTGCCTATTCCAGTGAAATGGGAATCAAAAACTATTTTGTCGTATATTTCATCGCAAATGACATAAAGATCATGCTCGGTGGCAATATCTATCAACTGTTGAAGGCTCTTTTGATCAAATACTTCACCTGTGGGATTGTTTGGACTAATGATACACAATGCTCGCGAGCTCGGGGTTATCTTGCTCTGTAGATCGTCAATGTTTGGCCTTCCGTCTTCATGAAGCTTGAATTCCACAGGCTTACCGCCATAAAATTTTGCATATGACGCATATGGAGGATAGTAGGGACCAGGCATCAATACTTCAGCGCCGGGGTCGACGATAGAAGCCATTGTCATGTCAAGTCCTTCTGATACTCCGTTGGTGACAATTATGTCCTCTACTCTAACATTGAACCCTTTTTCAGACTCTTTTTCCATGATTGCTTGTCGGAGCTCGGGAAGCCCTTCAGAATCAGTATAATAATTTTCATCATGCATGACGGCATCTACAAGTGCTCTCTTGATGTGGTCTGGTGTCTTGAAGTCGAATCTTACAGGATCACCTATGTTAAGGTATATTATCTCCTTGCCAGAGGCTTGGTATTTACGCGCATAAGCGGTAATGTCACGGATAGCATATTCTACCCCATGTGTCCTATCTGATACCTTCAACTTGAAACCAAGGGAAATGTGACCGAGATAAAATGTTATTCTTCATAAATGATATACTCATTACATGAAATCTAGGCATAAATTTAAAGCCTCTCATACCCGTCTGCTTCTTGCAGATGGCGGCTAATTATGATGAAGTAATGAAATTGGCATTGGAGCGAGGATTCTATTTTCCAAGTTGTGAGATTTACTCAGATGCGTCTGCTGGCTTTTGGGAATATGGGCCCAGAGGCGTCAACATGAAAAACAAGTTTATCGAGCTATGGCGACGTGAGCTTGTACGGCGTGATGGGATGCTAGAGATTGATGGGTGCCAAATAATGAGCAAAAGCGTCTTTGTTGCATCAGGTCATATCGGAAACTTTACCGACCCTGTAGTGAAATGCACAAAGTGTGGATCTTCCTTCCGGGCAGACCGCTTCATCGCAGAGAAAACAGGCGAGAGTGTACTGGAGAGAGCGGCAGAACAAGAAATCAAAGCGCTCATAAAAAAGCACAACTTGCGATGCCCAAATTGCAATGGCGAGTTTGGCGAGGTAAGCAAATTCAACATGATGTTTCGTATCGGCATCGGCCCGGCAGCAGAGGAAGCATACCTCCGTCCGGAAACCTGCCAGACGATATTTGTCGACTTTGCACGGCTCTTTAAGACAATGAGAGGTCGTCTCCCACTTGGCATAGCACAGGTAGGCAAGAGTTTCAGAAACGAAATTGCACCAAGACAGAGCCTTCTCCGATTAAGGGAGTTTTACCAGGCAGAAATTGAGGTCTTTTGCAACCCAGACAGACTAAATGAGATGCCAAAGTTCGAAGAAGTGAAGAATACCGTACTTCGACTATCGGACGGATCGTCTATAATTGAAGTAACTGCAGAGGAGGCAATCAGTAAAGGATTGACACCGAATAAACTTATCACATATTATCTGGCGCTACTCGTGGAATTTTATGACAAGACAGGCATAGACATAAAACGTAGTCGGTTCAGAAACCTATCGGTCGACGAAAAGGCTTTCTATGCATCTGTTGCATTTGATTTTGAAGTTGAGACCAGCATTGGATGGCTTGAGCTTGTAGCCTGTAACTACCGATCTGACTATGATCTGAAGGGGCATGCGATCACAAGCAAGCAGAATCTCGAAGTATTAGACTCTGCAACAGAAAGCAAGGTGCTGCCACATGTCTTTGAGCTCTCGATGGGAATTGACAGAAGCATCTATGCAATCTTAGAACATTGTTACTATGAAGACAAGCAGCACGACGATAGAGTAGTGCTTCGCCTAAAGCCTTACCTAGCGCCACTTTTAGTCGGTATATTACCGCTAATGACCAAAGACGGGCTTGACCAAAAAGCGCACCAAATCAATTCCGCATTAAAATATGATTTTGACACTTTCTACGATGAATCAGGGTCTATCGGTAGACGCTACCGCAGGCTCGAAGAGATAGGGACACCATTTGCTATAACTATAGACAAGGAGACAATGCAAGATGACACCGTAACGATAAGACACAGGGATACAATGCAGCAGGAAAGAATCAATATATCTGATCTACATCAGTATCTGCATACGGCACTTGGAGGCCATTAGCCTCACACATCCACATTTACTATCATTTAGCAAGGATGAAAAAATTTTTTAATATAGCCTCTAATTTTTACCCAAATTAATAGAAGTTCCTTTTCTATAATACTTGTTCTATGCAAAAATTGAAAACCAAACAGAATCGAAAGAAATTAAAATGTAAAACACATGAAATACTATGAAAAGGTCACGGGCAACGGGAAAAAAAGTATAGCATCTGATGACGACATCCCTTTAGAAAAGTGGCTTGTCTGCTACCGGAATCCTGCATCAAAAAGGCATCCAGGTGGCTCTGTATTTATTCGTCAATTCTATGCAGCAGGTTTTTACGAAGCTTATGATACTGTTCTAACATACGCTGAAAATATGAACATGGAAGTAATGTGGTTCCGCGAAAAGCGTTCCTGCGAGCCATTTCTTAACTACGACATTCTCGAGCTTGAATCTCTTTGTACGTATTGCAACAAAAAGTTCAATGACCTCGAACCAATGCCGTGCGCTCACGAGGGCTGCATGGCCGAGTTTTGCTCAAGGCAGTGTATGGAAAATCATCTTTCATTGCGGCATAAAGTTAGGGGAAAGTCAGTGCACATCTAGTCTGTTGTTCTCACAAACATTTGTTCAGATGATGGTAGCCATCTATCGCAAGATCAGCGACCAACAATACTAACATTCTTGATAAGTAATTCATATTATTAAAGATCCGTCAACTTCCCCTCCCCAAGCGATCTGCAGTTATGGCGTATGCTAATAGAGAATTAAGTGATGACTTCTGTTATCTGACGATGAACATTTCTAGCCTCGACACGTGCGTTTTTCAGTGGTGCAGCAATAAGTAGCAGGAAAGGACCCAAGTATGATCGCTCACAAAAAGAAACTCACGTCACAACTGATGGTATTCTTATATAATGCCACATCTCCAGCTCATCGAGTTCCTTAAGATGCGGCAGTAACTGAAATTTCATTAGTGCTTGAGCAGATCAAGGGTGATCATGCGTATGCGCTGTGGGTCTGCCTCGAACTGCTTGATGCAGCGCGACAGATATTGTTTTGGTGCACCTTCCTGCTGATATGCTAATGTAAACCCAAGTAAGATGAAGCAGGACTTAAGCCAATCAGCCCATACCGAATACCGGTCATCGCTTACAGGCTGCAATAACTCGTCAGTTAATTCTGTAACAAGCCTAAAACACCCCTGTTTTTTTAGCTTGTAGTACAATGTTTTGTATAATGGCTTCCATTGCTCTTCTTTTTTCTCATCAATAAATGCTGGATCAGGGAGCACCGCTATGAATTGATCAATAGATTCATCTTGGAATCTAGGAACAAGATCTTCAAAAGAGCTATTCACGATAATAACATTGGAAAGGCCGATTCTTGACTGCGCCTGTTTGCACTGCTCATTGTCAACCTCGATTCCAATATATATCGAATTGCGATCGCGCTTGGCAAGGGTTTCAAGAAGTGTGCCATCGCCCATGCCAAGTTCTACAACTAGCCTAGGATAAAAAATGGAGAGGAAGCTCCATCCTCCAGTGTCAAGCCCTAATAAGTTCAGCTTCAAGCAACTGCTGCAGAAGCTGAACGGCTTCTTGCTCGACTTGCTGCCTTGGCAAGCCGAGCTTTGCTGAGAATTGGTCGGTGATCTGATTAATGGTCTTGGTTCCATCGCAGGCATTCCAGAATTCTACTATTGCATCATTTACCATGAACCCCTGATCCTTTTCGTTTGAAAGTATTAGTGATCCGTCATCCTGCTTTGAAAATCTACCTGTTTTCGTAGGCTTGCTCTTTTCATAGTCGATCTGAAATCTAAGCTTTGGCTTCCCAAAGCCAAGCTTCTCACGCACATCCTGATTCATTTTTTCAAGGCTCCAAGGAGGATCCCATACTATGTCGACGTTGATATTGCCGACCCCGTTTACCTTCCCTACGTAGCGCTTGACATCACTTATTAGCGTATCATGAAGGGGACAGCCTCTGGTGGTCATTGTCATCTTGATGTCTACATCTTTACCTCCAGCAACCTTGACTCTATAAATGAGTCCAAGGTCTACTACATTGACAGGTATCTCCGGGTCCATGCACTTTTTCAATGCTGCATAAACTTGCTCTTCGGTGACTGTTTGCTGTGTCGACATGACTCTACCTACTATTATATAGGGTTTAGACAAAACATGATAAAAACTTTATCAGCCAAGCAAGGCTTTAAGATTCTGCTCAAAAGGCGGCTTGAGTACACCTTTCTGGGTAATGATACCTGTGATAAACTCCGGTGGTGTCATGTCAAAGGCAGGGTTGAAGACCCTTACTCCTTTGGGTGCAATCCTTTTCTTACCTATCTTAACCACTTCGTCTACTGATCTGTCTTCAATTATCACATCCTCTGGATTACTTTCAAAATCAAATGTTGACAAAGGAGCTGCGACATAAAATGGCACATTATGTTTGTTTGCAAGAATTGCCACTTGATATGTCCCAATCTTATTGAATACATGGCCGGTGTGAAGCACTCTATCGGCTCCTACAATAACGCGGTTAATTGCGCCTCTCGCCATCATGTGGCCAACAGCGGTGTCAGTTATTAGACTGACATCGATGCCATCATGTAGGAGCTCAAATGCGGTGAGACGAGAACCCTGCATCACTGGTCGCGTCTCTGTAGCAATGACGCTCAGGCGTTTGCCAGATTCCCTCGCAGCCCTTATGACACCAAGGGCGGTACCATAAGCAACTGTCGCAAGGGATCCGGCATTACAGTGGGTGAGCACGATATCGCCATCTTTTAACAGCTTGAGGCCATGTGCTCCGATTTTCCTGTTGGCTTCAATGTCCTCTTCTGCCATCTTGAGCGCCTCATTGAGCACAGCTCTTTTTACTTCTTGTACTGTCTTGGTATGCATGGCCTTTCCCATCACCCGCTCCAACGCCCAGAAGAGGTTAACGGCAGTGGGTCGCGTCGCCTGAAGTACCTTGAATGCACCATCGAGATCTTTCATTAAATCAGCCAATGTCTTGGCACTGCTCTGCTGAGCAGCTAGGGCAAGACCGAAAGCAGCGGTTACTCCTATTGCTGGTGCGCCCCTTACTACAAGTTTCCTGATCATATCTGCTACTTCCTTGTAATCTTTACAACTTACATACACAAGCTTGTTTGGAAGCTTTGTTTGATCGATGAGCACCACAGAATTATCTTTCCATGCAACTGTCAGCAAAGGGTCTCGATTATGAGCCAAATATTATGGAATCTTTTTTTCGGGCAGTATTAAACCTAACTAGGGCCTGCCTATTGATGCGAACCTGCTAGCAGCAAACTGCGATACGTCAAGGATCCCGCGGCCATCGTAAACTCGTGCACTATTCAGATCTTTACTTGTAATGTTGTGATATTCCGGATGATCTGAAATCAACATCACAAGATCTGCATTCTTTGCCACTGCTGACAAGTCTGAAGTTAGCATTATATCTGGTGGGAGATTAGGATCTCTTCTCACAAGCGGGTCATGCACACGGATCGCTTTCACTTTCAACTTCTTCAGTTCTTCAATAACTTTGTAAGTGGGAGACAGGCGCGTATCCGATACGCCACCTCTGAACCCCAGTCCAAGTAATGCGACAGTGCACTTTGAGATATCGGATCTGTCAATTAATTTCATTGCCTGCTCGACGCAATAGGCAGGCATTGAATCATTAACGCTCCTTCCTAAGCTTATGGTCCTGCACTCTACTCCACTTTTTTTCGCCGTATGGAGTATGAATTGAGGATAAACCGGTATGCATGCGCCCCCTACACCGACTCCGGGTTTGTGTATGTGGCAGAAAGGCTGAGAATTGGCAGCTCCTCTTGCCTCCCAAAAGTCAACTCCTGCTTTTTCGCAGAATTTAGCCATCTCATTTGCAAGCGCAATATTGACATCTCGATAGACGCCTTCAAGAAGCTTTTCAGCCTCAGCAGTCCTGATGTTACCCATCTTTATCACACCCTTCTTGGCCACTAAAGAATAGAGCTTGGCGCCAATTTCTAAGCTCTCGGCACCGGCGCCTGCCACGATTGCTGGATATCTCTCCTCAATATCTTCAATCGCCCTACCTTCATAGATGCGCTCCGGATTATATACCATGTAAAAATCCCGTTCAACCTTTAGCCCGCTTTGTTCCTCCAAGATCGGGAGGACAATATCTTCAGATGTCCCCGGTGGCACACTTGGATTGAGTGAAACAACATCACCTTTCTTCAAGCCTTGACCGATCGCACTTGTGACTTGCTTTACTGCTGAAAGGTCTGCAGAAAATGAATCGGTAAGCAGCACTGGCACACATATCAACTTGAAATGGCTGTCTTGAGAACCCTTGAGGGGGTCGCCATAGACGAAAAACCGCTTTTCCTTGAGACCTTTTGAAAAGGCCTCATTTACCCCTGGCTCATAGATGTGTGTCCTCCCCTTCCTTGCATTTTCTAGCACTTCCGAGGAGTTGTCTATTCCTATCACATGAGCACCAGCTCGCAACCATGAGGAAGCAAGAGGGGAGCCTACATGTCCAAGGCCGTAAACCGCGACTTTAATTTCGCCTGATCTGATCCGTCTTGCAAGATCTCGATCAGTACTGTTGTTCTTGTTATTGTTCTTCTTGTTATCTGAGACTGCATGGGTCCTGCTACGGTTCTTCATTTAGGTCTAACATATAGTTCCTGTTCATATATTAGAGTTGATCTTTTTACTGCATATCATCTAACAGGTTAAATTCATGAAGTTTCCAATGCAGTATTATTGCCTGAATCAATACCGATGGCCATCAAGGTATTTGCTAGTGGAATTGTGTATCCTGTCGCACTTATCGGCTGTCGTACGTCGAAGATGTCGCTCAATTGCTGTGAATATGATCTGGTAGTATTTGCAGGATCCCAAAAACATAATCAAGCCAATCAAGTGTTGCAGTTCGACAACCACTCAGTTGAGCTAATGCATCTTACTGGGCCCATAAAAGATCACATTATTGATCTGGCAGACATGATCATATTAAAAGATAACAATAAGCTTACTCTGTCTTCTGCAGCAAAAGATATTGTGACAGAAAAATATAAAAAAATGCTCACCGCTTCAGGCAAAAAACTACTAATAAGTTCCTTGTTTTGCCAGCAGAAAATGAGGGGAACTAATCATCCTACAATTGCTGCAATGTGGCTGAAGATCGCCGCTTATGAGTTCATAGATGGAATGCTTGCTTTATCAGGAAACAGGCCTATGCCTTTGCATATTTTGGAACAGGTGAGGCAAATTGATTCTAGAATGGCAGCAGAAGGTGTTGATGTTGCACTAGAATGTATTGGAGCAGAGAGAGCTACCCGACCTGCGATATCTAGATCAATGGAAGCCATCAAGGAATTAAAGTCAACGGACTATGATAGAGAGCTTTTCATGTCAAAGATAAGCCATCTCCTTGAGCGCCGTATGTTAGTAGACTGCTATTATTATGCAGGAAGAGTTGCAGCAAAAAATCTTGTAACTAAGAAGGAGATATTCTACAGTCAATACTCCAAACTTGTGCAACTTGCCCTAGACTTGGCTAATGATCTGCAGAGTCTGGAAAAGATGCAAAGGCGCCTATTTAGAACAGTAAACAGAGGCTTAGGACGCTGATTACCTTCGTCTTACTGCTAATACGGGTGGCTCAGACATCTCTAAGGTAGTTCGGTTAGTTCTTGCCCTAAGTTTTGCCTTATACTTCAAATTCCTAGGCTTAGTCCTCAGCCTATACCCACAGCAGGGGCACCAAAGGCCATCCCACTTTAAAAATATCTCACATATCTGGCATCTCTTCTGGCCACTAGCATACCTGCCTGAGCCGACAGGCTTTTGAGCCTTGTGACGAAGGCATATACCTTTACAAGTCATTCGCAGAGATAGACGTTAAATTTTCTATTTAATACTTAGTAACATTCGATCATGATTCTTAAGCAATGATAATAATAGTACAAAGAGATAAGAAAAAGGCGAGTGGCTCTTTTACTTGACGTTGATATTGTTGGCTTGGAATGCTTCATTCATGGTTAGATATTCTTCAATCTTTGTCTTGATGTCGTCTGGTTCAGTATCGTCCATTCCTTGAAAGCCAGCCTTGAATGAGACTTTGTTGCCTGAGACATTTACGTCATCGATTTGCATATCTGCGTAGACATTTGCGAGCTCGTTAACCCATTCCCTGCCCTCATTTGGGTCTACACCTGAGGTGTCAATATTCACGTTCAACATTTTGGTCATCTGAAATCACCTAGAACGCAATCTAAGTCGGCATTAATAAAGTTGGCGCGTGGCAGATATGCGTGGTGTGATAGAAATTTAAACCATGTTGTTTTTTTGAATATAAAGCCGTTATTATCATTATTTCTCCTCAAAGCCCCAGTATTTGTTGAGCTCTTTCTCAAACTGGGAGAACTGATCATCATTTAAAAAGTCGCCACAGTTTTTATGGTTTGCCACAACTTTCATTCCAACCAGCTTGAACTCAACTTCGTAAAAAGTGACTTTGGGACAATTACACATTTCCTATATACAGTCTTTCTTTGGACTGCTACTTTTATCTGTTTATTTCATTAAGCAATAAACATTTATCAGTTGCCATATACTTAATTCATGCCAATGAATTCTAAGTTTCTGACCTTTGCATTGTTAGCCTCAGTACTAGTATTTGGAACTCTGAGTATGATGAACAACAGCGCTTTTGCTCAAACACCTGTGTGGTACCCAGGCGAAGGCGTAAGGCAAGATATGTACGTCAAATATAGAATTCAAGACTATGACACAAACAATAGACAACCGTATACTATAACACTATACTTCCAACAGCAGGATCAGGACGGCAATTGGATAGTACCAGCCACTGTAGAAGCTAATGGCAGAGTTCTTCAAGGAACTTTGAAGCTTTCAGAAAGCATGTCGCCCCTTTTAGGCGGGGAAGTTCCGCAAGAAATGAGAGACTTTATTGCGGGTTACCAAAGCTCACTTACCTGGCTAGATGCATTTACTACAGTGTCTGCACCTCTGTCGCTGACAGCAGGGTCTTGGGGCAAGATAGCTTCAATTGGAGGCAGCGAAGTGAAACCAGCTGGAAATGAACAAGTAACATTTGCAGTAGCACAAAGCTTGTGCGGTGCTCCTTCATGTGATGCTACGCGTATTACATGGCATAAGGGTGTAGATAGCAACGTATGGGTAGTAAATGAGTTTCCCTTCCCTGTCATGGCGGAGACATATGCTGATGTAACTACTCCTCCAGCACCTATTCAGTACACGTTTGAGCTTTTGGAAACAGGCTCAGGGCAGCCAACAGCTCCAACGGGAACTGGCCAAGCTTCTGGACCTCCACTTGTGAGAACAACAAACGATGGCTCCCGCATCATATTAACATGGGATCCTGTCGATATTCAGCCAAACAGCACAGTAAACTTTGGACTTGAGCTTCGTGATGCACGCAATTCCACCTTACAAGGCGTTGCTTACGACTTTACTGTAAAGGATGCCAACGGCCAGATTATACAGGAATTTAATGACCAACTGGCACAATCGGGAACTGCCACACA
>DATFBV010000132.1:0-4144 GCA_035253605.1 Nitrososphaera sp. | reverse complement strand
CGCGAAACTTTATGGCCCATGGATGATTTGAAGTAGCAAATTCTTTTAACATATTGGCAGGGTCATGTGTCTCTATACTAATTACTTCAAGATCAGGAGCACCACTGCCTGGCGGACTCCGCTGAATCCAAACATGTTCGCGAGAAATACCAGCAATTCTATAGAATTCGTCATGTTCTTTGGTATTACCGTTTTCCTGTACAAACCTCCTTGCTAGTTCTGCTCCTCCTGGAAGATATGGTAATGCTAAGCAATAGTTTACCAATTTTACAAAAGCATATAGAAGGAAGGTAAATATAAGTAGATTCTCGCTGTCTGGATCGCCCTTCGAATAATATCTAATAATAATTCGTATGATCGATTTTGATATGCAATTACTATACAGCACGTGTGATAGCAATGACTCAATCTTGACAGGAATCTATGGACTATATCCCCCTTACACCTCCCGACGGGCCCATACTTTAGATTGGTAGATGGTTGCTAGTTGAAGCCTCGTCTTTACTTTGCGGAATCAGACAGATTTTGCCTTACGAGACTTTCATACTATTTTTACTAACTACGTATCGGACTACTAGGATAAATCCACTTGGCAAGCAATTTGGTAAGATGTGGCATTAGAACAAATGTCATCAAGAAAATCTCAATTGAAATAGTAATGAAAAGCCTGACATAAGATGGAATAGCATCTCCAACTAGCGTAGCGACTAGCTGTCCAATTGAAATCACAAGTCCATAAACAACAACTATCATTACAAGAGCCATCCTGAAGCGAGAGGGCTGTGGAACTATGGTACCAGTTGGTGGCGAGAACCAAAATTCAAGTCCTGAGAACTTTTTCCAGATCGCATCTGTTTCAACATAATCTACAACTTCGCGCAGATACCTAGCGCGAATTTCTGATTCTTCAAACTTGCGCAAATTTTCGACATTGTCGAATCGAAAAATACTTGTATATTCTGTGGTGCCCGGCGCAGGTTTTTGGACTGTCGCTCCTATGTACCCTTTCATGGATTTTGCTTCTTCCAATAATCGCTTAAGCCAATTTTCATACTGCGATTGATAACCAGATTTGACTCTTCGGGTAACTACCACTGTCACACTCTCATTACTGATGTTACTGCTCATCCCTTTTGTTGCAACCTCCTCCTCTATTTTGCTGTATGAACAGTCTTTTCCTAGTCTAGAGCCTCAATTACCAATTTTGCCACTTCAGCTCCAGAATGCTGTTGCTGGCCCGTAATGAGGTTTCCGTCCCTTATAGCAAAGGCTTCAAATGCGTTTGCTTTCTTAAAGTCCGCACCAAGCTTTCTGGCTTCATCCTCAATTCTGAAAGGCATCACCTTCTTGCCAACCACCTTATCAGCAAAATCCTCTTCTTCATTTGTAAATCCTGTCATTTTCTTGCCTTGTATTATGGGCTTGTTATCATTGTTCTTCAGATAGAGAAGTAGAGATGTTCCATGACATAATGCCGCTGAAATTTTCCCTTTGTTATAGAATTCTAAGAAGATTTCGTGAAGGCGAGCCTCTGTCTTGAATGTAAACATCGGGCCTTGTCCGCCCACAACTACTATTGCATCAAAATCATCTTCTGCCAGATCACTAACTTTCTTTGTGTTCTCGAGAAGTGCGTTGAATTTATTATCCTGGAGAAATTGTAAACTCAACACATCTTCTTTTGAATAGCTGCTAGAATCCCTAGGATCGCTGAGGCTGTCAACCTCCACTTTTCCTCCTTTGGGACTGGCAATTGTGACATTATACCCTTTTTCTGTGAACAATTTGTATGCATGCGTCAATTCGGCCGCCCAGAAGCCTACTGGCCAGCCTGTAGTAGTGGAAATTGTGGGACTTGACACCACCATTAATATTCGTGTTTTTTTGCCTTCCATTTTCTTTCTTAATTTGATATTCAAAGAAATCAGTAATAACGTCGACGTCCACATAGCTAACAAGTGTTTAAATTGTAATACATTGTATTACAGTTGACCTGTTCATGCAAAAAGCCAAAAAAACACGCTTACGAACATTTAGAGTTGAAGAAGAACTTGATTCTTTATTACAAAAAGATGCAAAATCCAAAGGCATTAGTGTAAACTCGCTTTTATCAATTATTCTTACGAAATATGCAGAATGGGATAGATACATTGAAAAATTCAGTGTAATAACAATTAAGAAAGAAAGCTTCAAAACAATGCTTTCAGCAATCGATGATGATAAAGTAACTGGCCTTTCTCAGGAGCTAGGTGATAAGGTGCCAAGCCAGTTCATATTGTTCTGGTTCAAGAGAAACACACTTGAAAACTATCTGAAATATATCTCTCTTATTTGCAAGCATGGCGGTTTTGCGCAATTTGAAATCGAACAGGAAGGTAGAGAATATACAATAACTCTAATACATGAGCTAGGTGAGAAGTGGTCTAATTTCTTAGCTAACTGGATGAACTCTGGGATGAAAAGCAGTATCGGAATAGTCCCTAGAATCGATGTAATGCAAAATAGTGTAGTTACCAGATTTACTGCACGTTAGGGCATATTCTTTACACGAGGATCACTTCTTGAGAAAGAAGATATATCCTCTGTCGAATTGCATCAAATCCTGCTACTCTTTTAGCAAGTTGCAAATGTTGTCGTCCTCAGATTCAAATGAATTTTTATCCAAATCCCTCCGGGATTACGCTGCAGAAACCTTTTGCTTTCTTCTCTTATCTAAGACTACCAGAGAATCCACTTTTTGAGGCGATATCACTTCTCGGCCCGACGGGCCCGCTAAAAAATTTGACGGCCTATATCCATTCTTTACTGCATTCTTTAAAGCATATACCTTACCATGCAATAGAGGTTCTGATCCAATTATCTTAATTTTCCGCATTTGCTCAACCAACTATTGATGATATTCAAAGTATTATCATAAAATCAAGGACTATTTAGAAAAACGATTCGACCGGAAATTGTAATGGTATGAGAACCACGCCAAACCAGTAACCAGTAGATATGAGTATTATTTGTGTCAAGCTCTATAACTAGTGCTTACTAGCGGAGACATAACTGCAAACTATTAACGCTTAAAGATTATTATGCAAGAGGCTGCTTTCAATTATAGCAATTAGTTTATCATTTCGGATAGGTTTTTGAATAATTTCATCTACTATTTCTGACTTAGCTGCTTCATTTAAGTCAGGTTCATTTAATTCAGGCAAGGACATTATATCAAAGGCGCTCATCAAAAAAACCTTTGCCTTTCTTCTTTCTCCTCTTACTCCTTTTCTTCTTTCATGCTCCTTGACCCGCTTTGCTAAATCTAGTCCTGATATGCCACCAGGCATTCTATAATCGGTAATAACCAAGTCGTAGTCTACATCTCCAGATGCAATGTGCTCCAAAGCTTGAGCTGGGTCGTCAAATGTTTTGACATAATGGCCGCGTCCTTCTAAAAGTGCTCCTAGCCCCAAGAGTATATCTGGTTCATCATCTACTACCAGAATTCTGATCTTGATATTGTTGATAGTGGAAGACAAATTTTTGCCCATGGATTCATAATCCTCGTGATTTTATTTAAGTAAGACTGGAAAATCATGCTTAGCAAGTCACTCATATTGGACATAGGAAGCAGCAGTTTACCTACAAGTACCAGATGGAAGACTCTGCCACGAGTACGAGATAACATAAGAAAATACTCAGCTGTTGAGTTATGTTGATTTGTCATTGGTAATTACTGTGATAAGAATTGGATTCAAATGAATTTTTATTATCCAAATCCCAACGGACCCGCTTAGGAACAAAAACTTTTTAGCTAGCCCAATGTCTATTATTTCTGAATCTTTTCAAAGAACCGATATCAGCACGAAGCCCCTTGGGCCCACTAATTACACAGGAGTTCATATACTGCAAAATGTAAATGTAAAGTAGTAGGCTGCGTGCAGACTCCAATTACCGAAATACTGTCATCGAGCTCTTGTTGTTATTGTTATATTATGCACCAGGTCGCTCTCCCTAATGTTCCTTCTTCTCCTGCTCTGCTCCTCTAGTCTCATAATAACAGTCTCTGCATATAGGAAACGTCTCCTCCACCTCTTTGCCAGTCTTGTTATCTATATTGCGTGCTGGAAAAGTATCTCCTTTAGTGAAGTCACCGCTAATC
>DATFBV010000131.1:0-22695 GCA_035253605.1 Nitrososphaera sp. | reverse complement strand
AAAAGGGTTAGGCTTCTGGAAGACCATTCCAATGCGCCTTTTGATAACAACAGGATCCACCTTTTTGTCATAAATGTCAATGTTGTCAAGAATGACACTTCCCTTTGCAGTCGCACCCGGTGTCATTTCGTGCATGCGGTTTAGACATCGGATCAGAGTAGTTTTGCCGCAGCCAGACGGCCCTATGATTGCAGTAGCTGTGTTTTCCTTGATGTCAAGGCTAATATTCTTCAGAGCCTGTTTCATTCCAAACCATGCATTGAGATTTCTAATAGAAACCTTGTAACGATGTTGCAGATCGGCTGTGGGCGTCCGGACACCGATATTTTCGATATCACTATCTACTGCTTCGTGGGTCACTACTTAGGATTCTCCGCATGGCTAATTATGTATTATCTATATTCTCTATATAGAGAGAAAACAGCGGTTAGTACTACATTCAGGCAGAAATTGCCTTTATTTTGAATCCTTTCTTGTATGCCAGCATCCTCAGACCTACACTCATAACAAGAACTAAGAGTATGAGTATTAGCGCAGCCCCCCATCCAAACTCGTGGGCGGACTCATATGGCTGGGAGGCAAGGCGCCATATTCTAAGCGGCAGAGCATCCACAGGATCGGTAAAACCAGTAAAGAAGAGGCTGGTTCCAAGTATCGTCATGATAAGCGGCGCAGTCTCGCCGGCTATTCTTGAGAGGGCAAGGACGATTCCTGTTAGCACCCCACTTTTGGCCGAAGTCAGTACAATATACATAACCACCTTCCACTTAGGAATTCCCAATGAATAGCCTGCTTCACGGATAGAATTTGGAACTATCTTAAGCGTCTCTTCTGTGACTCGCACAACGATAGGAACCATAATTATAGAGAGAGCAAAAGCGCCTGCCCAGACTGAAAACGAACCAATTGTCAGTACAATGACTACATAGCCGACAATGCCAACCACGATGGATGGAAGGCCAGTAAGGACATCATTCAGGAATCTAACAGCATAGGGGAACTTGCCACTGCCTGCAAATTCTGACAGATATATGCCGGCCAGTACTCCAACGGGAGCGCCTATAAGCGACGCAAGAGCAATTACGATAAGAGTGCCCTGAATGGCGGGTCCAATCCCCCCTCTTCCAGAACCTATTGCGCCAGGGGGTTGCGTCAGGAATTCTAGGCTCAAAGCTCCTACTCCATTCTTGACAACTTCGACCAATATGCTGCCAAGTGGAATGATGGCGGCGATGACACAGGCTATTACAACGCCTGTGGCAACCTTGTCAAACAGTCGGCGTCTAATGGATTGCTTATTCATCATTTGCTGGATCTCGACCCGGTGTCTTCTGCTGCCACCACCATCGTTTGCTAATGTTTCAGTCAATCTTTCATTTTGTTCTACCATTTATGTCACTCCCTTCCTGGTGAAGCTCTTGCAAGCCGCGAAACCATGAGTTGCGCTCCAATATTGATCCCAATTGTAAGCAGGAACAAAACTACTCCAAGGCCAATGAGGGCAGAAACATGAAGTGATGTTACCGCTTCGTTAAACTCGTTAGCGATTAGGCTGGCAAGGGTCTGGCTTGGCGAAAATAGCGAATTCGGGATGGCAGACGCTCCGATAGCGTTTCCAATTATCAGGGTTACAAGCATAGTTTCACCTACTGCCCTGCCAAGCCCAAGTATGGCTGCTCCAAATAGTCCGGACTTGGCATATGGAAATATAGCGGTCTTAACCATTTCCAGCCGGGTTGCTCCAAGGCTGTATGCTGCCTCTCTTTGTGTGTCGGGTACTGCCCTTATTACCTCGCGGGAAATCGAAGACACAGTGGGGATTATCATTATTGCAAGTACAACACCGGCAGTAAAGATATCTAGGCCAAAGGGAGTCTTTGCAAAAATTGGGATCGTTCCACCAAACGCCTGGTTTAATGGCACTTCAATAAAGTCCCGTATCCAGAATCTAAATACAAAAAGTGCCCAAAGGCCATAGATTATACTAGGCACTGCAGCCAACAGTTCTATTACGAAGGATAGTGGAACGGACAGCCTACTCTGCGGAGCTACTTCTACAATGAAAATGGCTATCCCTAAGCTTATTGGAACCCCTATTGCCATCGCAATACCTGAGCTTATCAACGTACCAACTACATAAGGAAGGGCGCCATAGGACTCACGTCCTTCAACTGCATTCCAATCGGTCCCTGTTATGAATCCTATTACTCCTTCACTATAAAACACTTCAGCCGACCCAGAAAATATTGAAATCGCTACAAGACCAAGCAGCAGTATAGTATAGCTGGCTGCGCCTATCACTATGAAGCGAAATATTTTGTCTCCTGTAGGCGTATTCTTGAGCAAAAGAGGCGAAAGTCTGTCATGGACTGACTCTTTTTTTGCCCCTATTTTAGTTAGTTCTTTTGACAAAGATCCACGGTTTTTCCTTCGCACATAAATTATCATCCCTACGGCAGCCACAATTGGCAGTATTATAACGGCCACTACAAAGGATGCCAGAATTTCTGAAGATGCAGCGTCAGCTTCGCTTTCTGTGGTAAGGACAGGCTGGCCTTCATAAGTAAGGGAGCTTAGCGTATCCTGATTTAGTGTTACAACATTGTCGGGTAATGCAACATATCCTAAATCATCAGCGAATTGTTGACCGTCAGTTATGGCCCAAGATACAAAGTCTACTAGAGCTCGGGCTTTATCTAGGCTATCAATCCTAGGGTTGGTGCCCAGCTCTTTATATAAAAGAAGATAGGAGAAGCTCGAGATAGGATAGGAATCCTTGCCGGGGGCATTAGTTGTTGACACCTGCTCCCATGATTCGTCGCCTCTTGGCAGGAGAGCAGCTGAAGAAGCTACTGCAGCGCGCACAGAATCAATAGATGGCTCTATAAAGTTGCCCTCTTGATTTTCCAAGTAGGCATAGGTCATTTGTGTAGTGAGCGCATATGATAGCTCAATATAGCCGATCGCATAAGGTGTGCTCTTGACAGTGCTTGCAACACCTTCATTGCCAGGAGCTCCTATGCCTGTGGGCCACTGAACTGATTTGCCCTTGCCCACTTGAGCCTTCCATTCATTGTTTACCTTTGAGAGATAATCTGTCCATACAAATGTCGTGCCAGAGCCGTCAGACCTATGAACTACAATGATGTTTTGTGCAGGCAGGAAAAGGTCAGGATTTAGCTTCTGTATCTGAGGGTCGTTCCATCTTGTAATTTCTCCTAGATAAATACCTGTCAGAATTGGCCCTGTAAGCTTCAATCCGCTATCTCGAACCTCGGGGATGTTGTAGGAGACAATTATTGATCCAATTGTTTCAGGTATGTGTACTGCTCCAAGGGCCTTTCCCATCTCTAAAGAGGTGAGGGGCGCATCAGTAGCACCAAAGTCCACAATCTTTTCAGTAAACTGTTTGACTCCTCCACCACTGCCAATCGACTGGTAATTGAGGTTTATCTCTGGCTTGATTTTTTGGTATTCAACACGCCAAGTATCAATCAATGGAAATGGGAAGGTTGCGCCAGCTCCATTAAGATCGATCCTCTGCTCAGCAATAGAATTTCCAAATGGGATGAAAATGCCGGTATAGAACGGAGACAACAATAAGAATATCAGTACTCCTGCAAGGATAGTAAAAAAATTCTGCATTCTAGCATGTTTTGCAGACATTGACTACAGCAGTTGGCAAGTAGAGGAGGCTTTTATGGTTAGTCAATATGATCTCCGTATTCTATATAGATATATCAAAGAAAAATAATAATGCGAGAGCAGGCGCTCAGGATGAATCAAATCCTTGCCCAAATTTGCTCACACCTTGGTCATATAAAGAATGATCACATCACGGAGCAGAGGCCGAACTAGTAAAATGATTACTTCAGTTCTCGGGCACTGCAATTGCATCTTGTACATGTACTGCTTTGATTACTTCGCTAATATGTGACCTTTATAGGATCAATTTCAGTATGCTGTGCCGAAGAAATGTTTTTGCGACTACCTTTCTTCTTCTTCTTCTTTTTCTTTTTCTTTCTTTGTATCTGCTTCAGTTGGCTCAGCTAGTTTGAATCGACTTCCGACCTTTATGATGAATGGCCCCATAAACGTCGTCACTATTGTGACTACACCAAGTAGTGGCAGAATGAAAGGAGTGATAGCGTTTACATCCTGTCCCCCCTTGGCAACAATCAATGACACTTCTCCCTTGGTAGCCGATATTCCAAGGCCAGCTCTGAGCGCAGTTGTGCTGTCATAGCGCGCTCTTACCAAAATGCTAGTGACTATCAGGAGCTTTGAGGCAAAGGAGGTCAGTATGAGAATTATGGCAGGGATTATGAATGCAGGGATCAGGGACACATTCATGAGTGCCCCTATTGATACGAAGAATAGCGCCGCAAACATATCCCGAAGAGGGATTGTGATTATTCTTGCGACTGCCGCACTTCTGCTCTCTGCGACAAGTACACCAGCAAGAAATGCACCAACCACGACAGACATGCCAAGGCCATTTGCAAGAAATGATAGCCCAAATGCGATGCTGAGGATCGTTATCAGGAGCAGCGCATAATCGTTTGTTTTGCCGACCCGATCTATTATCCGGGGGACAAACTTGCTACCTATTATGATTACACTACCGATAAAGCCACCCACTATTCCAAGAACGATGGCGATGTTCACAATGGACATGTTACCGCCAGTCGCAACAAAGGATTGCAAGATGCCAAGAGCACTGATGGCAATTATGTCCTCTACTATTAGCATCCCAAGAATGAGCGTAGATGACTTGGAGCGTATTAGGCCAACATCCTCCAATATTCTGATCGTGATGACAGTGCTAGTAATCGATAATGCCAAGGCAAGAAAGAGGGAATCATAAAATTGGAACCCAAGGCTTTGAGCGATAAAAAATACTATCAAAAGCGTTCCTAGCACTTCTGCAAGAGCAGTAACTATGGATATCTTGCCCACTGAGCGGAGTTTGGCTATAGGGAATTCAGTACCAGTAACAAACAGTAGCATGATTATGCCTAGCTCTGCAAAGAGATTCAAAGTCTCAGGACTTTGGACAAGACTGAAAGGCGGAGTATAGGGCCCAATTATCATGCCTGCAATAATATAGCCTATAACCATAGGTTGTTTCAGCTTGAACGTGATCGCAAGCATTATCGCTGCGACTATCATGATTATTGCAATGTCCTGAACCACAAAGTCTATAGGATTATTACCAATTGCAAAGAACTGCGGAAAAAGAGTATTATTTCCGGCACTTGTTGTCGTTGCGGAGTGGTTCACCACTATTGTTATGTTCAACATACATAAAAAGACAAAGTTGGACAAAAGGAGATAGAAGAATGACAAAACTAATTATACAATACGCATTCAACCATTTCTGTTGCGTTTTGAGATCAATAGGCGGCGCCTTATCTACCTCGCGTTTGGTGCAGCTGCATTTCTGATTGCCTATTCTACAGGAGCGGCAGCACCTATGAGCGAGGAGGAAGCCGAGACATTGACGCGTGAGTTCTCGAAACAGATAGAGGGAATCGACCAGAACGGCATCTTTTTGAACAACATTCGAATCACCCTGATAATGTTTGTACCTGCAGTAGGCTCAGCATTCGGAGCGTTCTCTGGTTTTGCCACCGGCTCAATTTTCAGCGCACTTGCAAGCTCTACACCCATACTAGGCGAGGTTCCACCTCTTGTCCTTCTGATGACACCCTTTGGCATCATGGAAGTGTTTGTCTATGGCCTTGCCATGTCAAGAAGCGTGATGCTGATTTACTACCTTCTTAAGAGAATGCCTTGGCGTAAATATACCATCCCTACTCTGATAGAACTGGGTATTGCCGCAGGGGTGTTGTTTGTAGCTGCAGTAATAGAGTGGCAGATGATAGAGCAACTGGGAGGTCTTGACGCAAGTATTGCCATAGATCCGATGGTAGAATCATGAGGTTTTTCTAAGCTGCCTGCTGTATCTCACTATGCCATAATTTCGATAACACTTATTAGCTGAGCAAATATTTTGTTATGATTCACCCATTGTAACCTACGACACTACTCTGTATAGGTTTATTTTTCAATGATGCTTTTCTCCTTAAGTGCCAGTGATGTGAGATCTAGCCTTACTGACTTTGGATCACTACAAGTGACACTATCACATAGTTGTTGAGACAAATGAAATATGCATGTCAAGTATGAAGAACATCTATGGGGCAATGCTTCATTAAAATAATCTAACCCAGGTCTTGAGATTTTACAACAAAAAAAGGGTATAAAGAATGAGTTATTGACTTTCGCCACATGCAGGACAGATCTTCTGTAACTTAGGCATCTTTGCTCCACATTCAACACAATATCTGATTGAGCCCTTGTCATCCTCCCGCATAATGCCAACAGACTTATCTTGTATTGAGGACATCACAAAAAATAAGTCCAATTTAATATTTAAACTCCGGCTAGAAGTTGAGGTATGTTTGCCTCTTTGTCTGATCTACTACCATAGCAGATAGATCGCTAAACTCCTTTCCTTCAAGGTCTATAACCATCCCTTTGAACACTGTTTCTTTTTCAGTCGTCAGATGCTCAAAGACCCAAACCTTGAGCTTAGTAGTGTCGATGCCACTTATACGCAGGAATTTTGCAATTTCAGATTGCATAAAGTGCTTTGATCTATCCGTTGGCCAAGGCCGAGGTAGCAGTATTATGCTTCTGCCCTGTCTAATTGCCTGCAGCATTTCCTGCTTTTTCGCCTCGATGTCGTCTGTCACATGGAAGGTAACAATGAAAGCCTTATCAGTTGGAATGTGGGCTTTGGCCGCAGCCACTTGGATGGAGCTAATACCGGGAATCACCTCAACATTGTCGCTCCCAAATATTTCTAGCAGCCTGTCAACAACCTCAGATTCAGAGAAATTGACATCACCTGTAAAAGGTACAGTGCAGTACTCGCTATCCTTCATTTTTGCGTAAATGTCCTGATAGATGCCTTCTTGTATCTGCATTGTGACTTGAAATACTTGCTGACTGCTCCTGTCAATAACAGCTTCGATCGTCGACAGCGGATATTTGTAGCCCACAATGTAACGTGACTTGATAATGGCTTCTTTAGCCGCATCGGTAAGATACTTTGGCGAGCCAGGACCGACACCTACAACGAATAACTTTCTTACCAATATGCGAACCTTAGGCAGGAGATGCCTAATTATATTACTTTGCAATCGCAGATATCGTACGGATACCACACATTCCCTTTAGAGCTCATAGGACAATCTCAGACTCGCCCTTGCAGAGGTCATGCTTGAGAAAGAGTATCACGCAATACTTGCGGTACAAGCAACAACAGCTTTGACACCTCTGAGTTGAACTTCTTATGAAGAAGCTTTTTACTCCATGCTATCCCCATATACATTAATAGAAGGAGATATTGTTGTCCCTTTTTTTACAGATCATATAAATTGTACTTGCAAATACAGCAATAATTAAGTTTAAATTGACATCTTTATCAAGTTTATAAGTGGTCTCCAATCCATACGCTGAAACTCAAGTGGATCTTTTACAGGGTATTTTACCCATCCCTTCACTATCGAGAACTTGAAAACCTTTGGTTTGTAACCAATGTTCATCTTCACCTTAAGAAGTGTCCCCCAGTCCTTTTCTTCTGAGACGACATCCAGAATTTGCTGGAATGGGATTTGAAGGTTATCATAGCTTTTGGCAAGGTCTTTTTTGAGGTGCTCTAGAGTGTAGCCTTCAGCCGGCCGAAAGATGTTTTCGCCTGATTCAAAACGCTTTAACTGTCTAATCGAATGGGTTTCGTGCATTTTATAGGTCATATCTGTCTTTATGATAAAGGCAAGGCGCCTATCTGTGACGACTAGCATTCCCTCTTTGCCGCGCTTGAAAAGCCCTTCTTCTCCACCCCAGACCCAGAAGAGATGACCCTTAATCTGTTCGTCCCAGCCGATCAATTAGATAATAGGCCAGCAAATACTGTATTAATAATTTATTGAAGAGAATAAAAATTAAAAAAAGAAGTTTGTCGAAGGGACTAACCTTCTTCCCAGCCCTTTGCGAACAGGCCTGACTTCTTCAATGGGATTGGCTGTCCTGGCGTGTAATCCATCGGCCTCATCCAGAAGATTGCCTTTGTGGGGCAAACTCCAATACATGCTCCGTCAGAGATGCATCTTTCTGGATAGAACACGAAGGCTTTACCTCTCTTCCATCCTTCGACTGGTTTTACTCTGAGCACATCTGGACCGAGGGAAGTGCAAATCTCTACACAGAGTGCACAGCCGATGCAGTGTTGTTCGCTAATATCAGGAAGTATTGCGACTGGCATCTAATTCACTCACCCAACGATCCATGCTGAAACTATTTAAA
This sequence comes from Nitrososphaera sp., assembly GCA_035253605.1. Taxonomy (GTDB): domain Archaea; phylum Thermoproteota; class Nitrososphaeria; order Nitrososphaerales; family Nitrososphaeraceae; genus Nitrososphaera. Next base: position 14,319 of record DATFBV010000131.1, on the reverse strand, counting down.
CACTACGCCTTTTTTATAACACCGATATAATTTAAATGTGCATGGAACAGGAGCCGTTAGCTTAGTACATGTCAGCGGCAAACTATAATTGGTCATGCCTCTTTAACCTAGGAAGCACGGTTAGAGTCCTTCTCCTAGCTGAGAGACCTCATGCCTTTTCTGAATTCTGCTTTGGATATTCGCTATACTCTTCTTAGTTCTTTGATAAGTGCATCATTGTCGATTCATCAATATTGTAGTAGTCGGCCATTCCTGCTTTTTTTGCCTCGCTTTGTCCTAACGTTAGTTTTGGGGGTCTGGGTATTATGCCCTTTTCCATCATCTCAAGTTTCAGATCACGCTTGCATTGTGTCAGAAATAACTTCGCATAGTACTCACGCCTTTGTTCTATAAATGTCCTCACATGTTTGATGTTTCTATATCCAAGATGCTTCTCTCTCAATTCGTCAGGAATAGGCTTATCACCAATTTCCTTCTCAAGTTGCTTTATTATCACATCTGCTGCTTTTCTGGCAGCTTCTTCAGGCGTTGTTGCTTTAACCTCTTCTTTTTCCTTAACTTCTTCCGCCATCCCATTTAAGTTTCACAGGAGGGAAGCTATAAATGTTCTTGAATTAGAGACTCAAGCAGCGAACTTGGCAGCTTTGTTGCTTAATCATGGGTCCAATAATAGTAATAAACAAACTGTTTTTGAGACCCCTTGTCACATTTACTAAGCAGCTATTCAACATTAGTTATCAAATTGTATAATTCTAAGATTCGAGTACTAGCTGCGCTATTACCACCAGGATAACAACAACATCATCATCAGCTTCACCATATTCTCTTTATCCTTCTTTTTCTATCAAGATGAGGACGATAAATAGAGAGAACTTCTGTTACTACCTGCGCAAGAAAAAGATGGCAACCTACTTCAATGACATAAGGGATTGGTTTGAACCTAATGTCTTGCTGAACGCCTAGATCTTAGCTTATAGATCATAGACATAAGCTACAGGTCTTGAATTATATGACTATATATCCACTGCACCAACAGCAGATATATCATGCACACGCTCCACGTTGCATTTGATGACACTGACTCACGTGAGGGCAGGTGCACAACACACCTTGCATTCAAGATAGTAGAACATCTAAAGAAAAAACAGGACACACAGCTTGCAGATTATCCATTGTTGATTAGACTGAATCCCAATATCCCTTGGAAAACTAGGGGGAATGGCGCAGTTTGCCTGCGGTTAAAAGTGCAAACTGTAGACAGAGTCATTGACTATATCAGGCAGGCAGTGGAAGAAGATTCCGCCATTGGCAGTGGAGCTAACCCCGCAATTGCATTCCTTGAAAGCGACTATGTGCCTACAAAGCTTCAAGAGTTTAGCGCACTCGCAATGTGCGATATAATGAGCAAGCAGATGTCAGAAAAGGTAGCCAAGGCCGCTGGTGTCCAATACTTTACATTTGGCAATGGACAGGGACTTGTTGGTTCCCTTGGTGCAATGGGTTGTCTGCTGGAGGGTGATCATACTTTTGAGCTAATTGCATACAGAAAGCAGAAGAACTGGGGCAGGCCACGTGTAATAGACAAGCAGAGTGTCATTAAGTTTAGCATAGACACTTATCCACACACTTTCAACAATTATGATCTAAACCAGAGGCGTGTGTTAATTGCACCACATAGTCCAGACCCAGTCTTCTTTGGTATAAGAGGTGAGAGCCCAGATATAGTAGAGTTAGCACTCTCTGCGTTGCATTCAGGAGAAGAGATAGAGGGCTGGACAGTTTTTCGCTCAAATCAAGGTACAAACATGCACCTACAAAATGAGATCAGGATTGCCAGCGTCAAGGCATACACGGCAGGATACATCAGGTGCAAGGTTAGTAGTAAGCCATATGTGATTGAAGGTGGTCATGTTATTTTTACGGTCAAGCAGAATAGCGCAGAAATGCCAGCAGCAGTCTATGAACCAACGGGGCTTGCCAATATCGCAGCCAAGCTTGAAGATGGCGATGTCATTGAAATTGGTGTCGGGGTTAGAAAGGGAACTACCAAACACCCCAAAATTCTAAATATTGAATATTTGCGGGTGCTCGAGCTCGCGCCTGTCTATGAAATATTGAACCCATTGTGCAAGATGTGTGGTAAGCGTATGAAGTCAGAGGGAAAAAATAAGGGATATCAGTGCGACAGGTGTAAGCACAAAGACTACAATATAAAAAAAATTCTGGTACCGCAAGAGCGTAGAATCAAAACTGGATTATACATCCCAACACCAAAAGCACACAGACATTTGACAAAGCCGCTACAAAGATACGGCATTGAAAAGACAAAATTCCTATTTGAAAAAAGTAGTAGCGAGGGGTTGATTTGAACTTACGGCCACCTGCAATTTTGCAAAAGCGGAAACCGCTCTGCGGGTTATGAGCCCGCCGGGATAACCTGGCTTCCCCACCTCGCTGACAGCATCTTGACACAAGGGGAATATATCTCTGTCTGTACTGCATGATCGAGAATGCTAATAGCGACTAGCATAGTCACATCTTTTCCTTCTTGTCAAAAGATACGCACATACATACCGGCTTTCAAGCTTGGATTGGCGGCTTCAGAGCAGAAGCTGCTGTAATACCTCCGCAATAATTCTTGATTTCGAAATGACGATGGGAGGGATTATATGTTGCCTAAAGAAGACAGTATTGCATTTCGTTTATCGTTTTGTTGTATCATCCATAAACAAGAATGAATGGATGTGCTCGACATGCAACAGGCAAGTAGAATACCACATAAGTGAAATGCAATTTCTATGCATAGCAAAAATGGTAAGTAAAACGAAATAGGCTAAACTGGTAATCTTGATACGATATAACAGAGGAATGTAATTTAGGTACTAAAGAAAAAAAATAGAAAAGAAAAGAAAAGACAAATAGACAGATATTGCTCCTATAACCAGCAATTTGTCAATCCTTAATAAGAGGGGTGAACAATTGCCTTGTTCTGTTCAGTTGCTCTTGACATGGCAGTCTTCGTTATCTTGTGTCTATTCTTATTGAATCTCGAATGGCTAGATTTATTTCTGTCTTTGCCCATTTGACAATTGGCATGAATGCCAAATCGTTCAGGGATATAGACTTTGAAAAGCGCAAGGGACTTCTGCCTGTCGTAGTACAGGACAGAAAGACCAAAGATATTTTGATGCTAGCATACGCCAATAAGGAGGCCCTTGCCAACACTATTAAGACAGGCAATGCTTGGTTCTGGAGCACGTCACGCAACAAACTTTGGATGAAAGGGGAGGAGTCCGGCAATGTCCAGCCAGTATATAGCATATTGGTTGACTGTGACTCGGATTCTCTCTTGTATATGGTGGATTCAGACAAGCCAGCGTGCCACACAGGCAATCGGTCCTGTTTCCACAATTTGCTAACATAGTTCACTTAATATAATACATTTTTATGCTATTATGCTTCTTGTTATAATCTGTGCATTAATACCCGTTTAGTATTACAAAACATGGCCAGCTAAAAATTTAGTAAGACTAAAATGGTGCTTAGAGAAGTTTTAATCATATAGTAATTGAGAGGGAATAGAAAACATGGGAAGTATCAAATCTCTAAAGTGCAGAGAATGTCTCAAAGAATATGAGCCACATTTTCGTTATGTATGCGAAGACTGCTTTGGTCCTCTGGATGTCACATACAAGGAATTATCTATAAGCAGACACACTTTTGAATTAAGGGAGAAGACATACTGGCGTTATTTTGAGCTTCTGCCAATTGCAAACAAAAACAATATTGTAAGCCTGAACGCAGGCCTCACACCGCTGCAATATGCAGACAAGCTGGGTAGCAGGCTTGGGCTGAAAAGTTTGTACATTAAGAATGACTCTGTTAACCCCACGTTTTCATTCAAGGATAGACCTGCTGGCGTTGCAGTTTCAAGAGCCAAGGAGACAAGATTAAACGCTGTAGGTTGCGCGTCTACGGGCAACCTGGCAGCTGCAACTGCGGCTCACGCAGCCAAGGCAGGCCTGTTATGCTATATCTTTGCGCCATCAGACATTGAGCATGTCAAGATCGCTCAAGCTCTTTCATACGGTGCCGAATTTGTTGCAGTTGAAGGTACCTATGATGATGCCAACAGGATTGCTTCGATGATTGGAGAAAAGAAAGGCATAGGAGTGGTCAATATTAACATGAGGCCATACTATGTAGAGGGATCAAAGACTCTTGCCTATGAGGTTGCTGAGCAGATGGATTGGCAGATACCAGAGAGCCTGATAATTCCGGTAGGAAGCGGTGCTATGCTCAACGCGATATGCAAGGGTTTTGAAGAGCTTCACTCGCTTGGTCTGATCGACAGTCCCAAGAATATGAAGGTGGTTGCGGCACAACCGCGCGGCTGTGCGCCTATAGTTGATGCATTCAAGCACAACAGCGACGAGGTAATCCCTGTTGAGCGTCCAGAGACAATTGCAAAAAGCTTGGCAATTGGAGACCCTGGCGACGGTATTTATGTTTTGAAAAGGCTAAAGCAGTACAATGGACTTGCAGAAGAGGCAAGCGATCGGGAAATCGCCGACGGCATTATGCTGCTTGCACAGACAGAGGGCATTTTCACAGAGCCTGCAGGTGGCGTGTCAATTGCAGTATTGAGGAAGCTGGTAGAAGAAAGCAAGATAGAGAAAGACGAGCGCATAGTATGTTATGTCACGGGTAATGGTCTGAAAGCTACAGAAGCGGTCATAGGTCTACTGCCAAAACTAAATACCATCAAACCCGATGCAGCAGAAGTTTCAGCAATTATAAGGGGATAATATTGGTAAAGATTGAATTTGTAGTTCCTTCAGTATTGAACAAAGGACAGGGAGAGAAAAAGATCTCGATACAGGCTTCCGACATACATGATGCCTTTGCAAAAGTTTCCGAGCAGATGGGCGAGGACTTTAGGCGAAGAGTGTTTGATCATAATGGCAAACCAAGATCACTTATCAACATCTACATCAACGGCAAGAATGTCCGCTTTACTGGCATCACATCGACTCAACTAAAGGATGGTGATTCTATTTATATACTACCAGCGGTAGCGGGAGGGGCTGAGTTGACAGGTGAGGAGCTTCAGCGATACTCTAGGCAGGTGATGCTTGAAGAGATTGGCTTTGAGGGTATGGAAAAAATAAAGAATGCAGAAGTATGTGTGGTGGGAGCAGGCGGCATCGGCAACCCAGTTGCCACTCAGTTAGTGGCAATGGGAGTTGGCAAAGTACGTATCGTTGACAGAGATGTTATTGAAGTTACCAACCTGCACAGACAGCATCTCTACACTGACGATGACATTGGCCGCGTCAAGGTGGAAGCTGCTGCAGAGCGGCTATGCAAGCTAAACCCTACAGTCAAGGTAGAGCCAGTTCCAACGTCTGTAACTAAATATACTGCTGAAAATCTTATCAAAGGTTTTGACATTGTCATTGATGCATTAGATAGCGTCGATGCTCGCTATGCTCTCAATGACGCATGTATCAAGTACAATATTCCACTGATATATGCGGGAGCGCTTGGCATGCTGGGATCGGTTTGTACAATTCTACCAAACAAGACGGCATGCTTGCGCTGTATGTTTCCTGAGTTAAACGAAGAAGAGATGCCAGCATGCAGCACTGAAGGCGTACACCCATCTATACTATATCTGGTTGCAGGCATACAGGTATCAGAGACAGTCAAGATAATCACAGGCAAAGAACCGACGCTGGCAAACAAGCTGCTCTATATTGATCTGAATGAGCTATCATTTGAGCGCATCCAGATGTTTCGCCAGGAAGAGTGTCCATCATGTGGAATCGCACGGAAAGAAAGCAAGTTGGCTGACAATGAGCTGATAATTGAAGAGTTGTGTGGTAGGGATAGGGGCAAGCGTACATGGACGGTCACTCCTACAGAGCCTACGCCTATCAACCTGAGCTCTATGGTCAAGAATGCTGAGTCACTTGGCTACATAGTCAAGACAAGAGGGAATCTTGGAATAACTGCAGTCGATTCAGGCAGGATGTCTGTAAGTTTCCTGTCAAGTGGCGCTGCTACAATTGTTGGGGCAAAGGACAAAGAAGATGCAGTCAAGATCTACAAGACATTCGTAGAGCAGCAGTCCTAGCCACCCATAAACTCCATCATGCTCGATTGAGTCCTCCTTTCTTCCTTGAAGATCAATTTTAGTTCTAGTGCTATTGACTCAATTCTGCTGCGCAAATAATCGTTAATTTTGTATTGTTTGCACATGTCAGTTGCAATACCAAGATATTTTTCAACTGCCCCCCTTGTCACTGTTTGGATCAATGCGCAGCCACAGTCACTGCACTTGCCCATCAGAGGCATTCTACGAAACTTGGCACCACATTTCGTGCAGCGAAACGTCTGCGAAGAATAGGATCTCATGTTACCAATTATATCAGGCAGAATGTGCGTAGTAAGTACCATTGCGGCAACTTCGTTAGCGTCTACTGCGTTTATCAGTTTTGCAGTATCAAACTGCATTTTCAACTTCTCGTCCATAGTGTTAAGAGTAGAATAGGCGCTCCTCTGCGACTTTGTGACAAGCGTGTTAGTTAAATGGGTAAAGCCGTAGTCAAAGAACTGACGTGGATCGCCTATCCTGTTCTTGATAGTCTCTGTCATGTCAGCTATGTCGGCAGCCTTGGCCTGCCTCCATGTCGCTTCATAGAATTCAAGCGAGTATGTGCTTGCAATATCTACGTTATGTGCCTGACGCTGAACCTCGTGGGGGAGTACAATAGGCTGAATGAGTAATGGCGCGTCCATCAGCCCACCTATCTTGTCTGGTAAAAAATCATAGGAAAAGTTCAAAAATGCATCCATTATAAGCATTAAAGAGTCGGCATCGCCATCGCAGTCCCGGCGTTTGGCAGAGTGCCATATTGGCGATGCCAAACAAACCTGCGAATCAGCAAAGCCAATTATCCTTCCCACAATGCCTACCGATGTGTGTGGTGCAAGACCTATGATCAGGTGACCAATAAGGCCATCAAGTGAAGACAAGTTGTAAAATCGCTCTAAGTCATATAACTTGACAAGCTCTTCATCAATGTACTTCGCTGCATTAACAAGGTGCTTTGCAGAGTCGCGAGGAATTATGACATCTTGCATCATCAACTCTACAATCTGATCTGGCGAGATCAGATCTCTGCCAAGATAATCACGTGTGTATCCAAGCTCTCTTAACTTCTCAATGCTGGCAGATATCCATGCGGGCTTGAAGTGAGTAAGCGGCTCATTAGTAGCGTCGAACCGAATCGTGCCATCCTTGAAGGCATGGAGACCATGCTTTTGGCGCAGGATCCCCTTTTCCAAAGGCTCTGCGGATCTATGGGCGCTCATGAGTAACTTGACCCCCTTAAAGGGCTCTTGCGGATCTACTCTCAGCTTTTTCTTTGCCTGTTCCAGCGCAAACTTGAGTGGAAAGTTGACTGAGGAGTAAGTTCGACCTTCTTTTCCGCAACGTGCACATTTTTCTCCATCTTCAACTTCCTCTCTGCATACGACACACAGGTTGCGCAGCATAGCCGAAGCGCCACACAATCTACAATGTGTGCCGATACAAGGCAATCTGCAGCTATTGCAATATCTATTCGCTATTTGGGTATAGAAGGAGTCTTCCTTACAGGCCTTTAGGATGTCGCGAGTTGAGCCACCTTTTGTGCCGATTGGGAAGAGCACATGTACTGGTGGCTTCATCTTGCGCTCAGCTGCCTTTTCTGGCCTGCCCACTCTTACAGCAATAGCAGAAGAAAACTTGGGCATCACAAGAATACCGGATGTCTTGTTGACAAATTCTATGGCATTGTTCGATTCAACAACAGCTGGCCCTGCAAGAAGCCTTCTCAATGAAGTTACTTGGTTGTTGTCATCAAGACTGATTTGGTCTTGTATTATAGAATGGACGATGCCCAGTCGTTCTAAGATGTCCTTTAATTTGATGTCAAAAGGTAACGGCACTTCACTAGATAGCCTGTCTTTCAGGTAGAGTGCTTCCTCAACCGTGAGGGAGTCCCAATATAACGAATACTTCGGATGCAATGCCAGTCCAAGTTTTTTGCTGATTTCAAATGCTTCGTCAACTGACGGCAGGACAAGAGGGTTTTCGGCCATCTGAATCAGCCTTTCCCTGTCAAGGTCTGATGTCTGCGTGGTAGGCAGCTTTGAACGTAACTGCTGTCTCCATATTTCTTCTACGAAGCTTGCAGGTGGCAGCTGGGCATTATTTTCGAGAAAGTCTCCGTAACTTACTAGCATGTCGCCAAGGTATAGGATCTTACTGACATGATGGCGAATCTTTTCGGCCTGCTCTACCGTAGACACCTGTATAACTCTGCCATCATCCAGCTTGACGATTGGCGGCTCAATAGTGTCGACAAGAGCTATCGTAGACGCCTTGCCAGGCATGTCCATTTTGATCTGGGTACCAACAACAATTGCATAGTTAAGTAAGGCCGGCACTGCTGGATGTATTCCTACAGTTGCAAAGCCAGTGTTATAGCAGCGGCCGTAACGTAAGCGAAATCCACCTATCCTTCTTGCCATCGAAAGTACGGGCCTACCTGTAATGACCTCTGACATCCTATGATGTACAGCGTCATCATTACCCGTCTGGATTGCCCCTTTGAGTTCTTTCAGCCAGCTCCAGCCGTCCAGGTTTAGTGTCTCAACTAGCTTCATTAGCTTCCTGCTCCTGCCGATGAGTCCATCATTCATGACTCTGAGTGTGCCTCCGCGTACTCGGTCAGTCGCAATCCGGCGCATGTTCTTATGTCCAACTACTTCCACAGGGTCAGTGTCAACACCGTCTAGCTCTACTGGCAGGTTTGAAATGCATTTCACTACATCTTCGTCTAGAACCTTGAACTGGAAGCCCATGACTTCGCGCTCATAAATCCTGAGCTCTTCGACAAATCTACCGGTTTCATCATCAAACGAATTTGCTATGTATCTATCAAGACCGGCCACCTTTCTTGCATGATCAGCAATAAGCATGGTTAGCGCAGCTTCTGTGCCGCCTGCAGATCTAATGGGGCCAGCAAAGGACACCGACAAGTATTGTGAGGCATCGGCGTTGCTCTTGATCGTGACGTCCGATATGCCCTGTAGGGGAGCAACAGTCACACCTTCTGTGACTACGGCTAGGGAAACCCTGACGGCACTGTCAAGCCGAGTTTTCAGGTCGCCTGAACCGTATTCGCCTGCTGCGATTTCTTCCGCTATCTTTAGCGCGGCCTTTTCCTTGGTAGTCTGTGACAAAAGGGCACGAAGCCTGTCTGCAATGTCTATATTGTGCATTTTGGCAACTCTGTCTGCTAAGTCATATGCAATCTTGGGCTCGATGATGTCTGCTGCATCAATTCCGCGCCGTCGGGCCTTAAGCGCATGTTGGTAGCCCTTGTTAACATTCTTCAGAATACTCTGCTGATACCGCCAATAGAATGCCGGCATGCGGACATCCTTCAGATGGGTTTCAGCTTCCTCTAGTATCATGGTCTCATTGCACCCTGATGGCCTTGACTATTGACGAAAATTTTTCTTGCCAGTTGCCCTCTTTTTCTATCATAGTACCAATGACAATAATGTCAGCTCCGGCCTTAGCTACTTGGCCTGCAATTTCGGGTGATCTTATACCGCCACCGACGATGATTATGCCCTCATAGTGCTTCCTTACCATTTCCACCATTTCCGGTGGCACATTTTCCGCTGCACCAGAGCCTGCCTCCAAATACACAAAGCGCATACCCATATACTGAGCCGCCAATGAATACATCACCGCAAGATTGGGTTTATGAAATGGAATTCCTCTGGCCCTACCCACGAACCAAGCAGCCGTTCCCTCACCCACTATAATATATGCAGTTGGCAGGGGCTCTATTGCATATTTCTTGACTGCCAACGCACCCAATGCCTGTGCTTCAGTAATAAAGTATGTGTTTTCTGAGTTGAGGAGTGAGCTAAACAAAATCGCGTCAGCCTTAGGTGATACACCTGTGACGTTTCCAGGAAACAATATGACAGGCACGTTAACCGTCGATTTTATTTCGGCGACGAGTTCGGCTAGCTCTAATTGGTCAATGGCAGATGACCCACCAACAAGAATTGCAGAAGCTCCTCTTTCCTCTACTGTTTTTGCAATTGATGCTGCATTCATGGAGTTTTCCGAATCGATAAGTGGAAGGCAAATTGTACCATGATTCTTTATCTCATCCCGAAGGTATTGTTCGACTTTTCCGAATGCCACTTCCCTCTTAAAGGGGGCTGCCGTTTTAAAGTTTAGTGTTATCAAGATTCTAATATCCCAGAAACTATACAAATTTGTATAGTAGTTATGGCAGATCAACGATCTAATTCCAACGCACTTTATGCACATATTGTTGCAAATTCTCTATTTACACCGCGACAACTTTCAATAATCTTGAATGAGCTAGAGGGGGGCGGCAAGCCTGAAAAGATCAGTTCAGGAGCCTATTATAGGCAGGTCAAGCAATGTCGTAAGAAGGTGATTTCTGTCCTCTATAGCATTACGCTGTTGCAGTCTATAGGAATCGTCCATCCAGATGCATTAAGGACATTGAGCAAGCTGGCAGAACAATTAACTGTGATATTTGCTTCAGAGAGTAGTGATAGTACGTCTAGGCTGAACGCAGATGATGTGATATCTGTGATAAATGAAGTGATAAAAAGAGTATCCAAGTTGTGAAATAAGGTTATTCTAAAGTATTAAATCACGGCATTACTTTAAAATGCCGTGATATGGTCATCGACCTGACCCCTCTAGGTAGTGACTTAGTGATATTAGGAATCTTTGCATTTCTGGTAGGGATGACGAGCGTGATTGTTTACAGAAGATTTACGACCACATTTGAAGAAGGTCGGTATAAGACCAACGAGGCAATTATTGAAGCAATAGTCCTTGAGTATACCCGCAGACTGCGTGACTATGATAAAGTAATTGCAGAGCTTCGAGCCAAAGTCGATATTATAGATACTAAAGTCAAACCACATGAGATAGTGTCACAAGAGGTATCACAGCCGCAACCTCACGTAGCACTCATGAGCGAGCCTGTGACAGTCACGCAACATGTTGCGACTGGAAGAGAAATTAACAGTACAACTGACTATATATTAAAATTACTGGCTGAAAGACCACGGTCATCAAGGGAAGTCCAACTTGCCATTGGTAGGACAAGAGAACATACAGCCCGCTTGATGAAGAAGCTTCATGACCTAGGGCTTGTCAGCAGAGACGTCAATACTAAGCCTTTCCGCTACAACATCACAGACGCAGGTCGAGAGATGTTGAAGAAGAGGCCTGAGGCTGCATCGGTTGTTGCCTAGTCACCTTATAGATCCACTCTTTCCCTTGCCGGGTTCTTATAAGCCGGCCACGTTCAGAATATCTTGAAAGATAGGTTGAGATAATGCTCAGTTTGATAGGCTCATTGTATTGATCCTCATACAATTCGAGAATATCAGTAGAGGTAAATCCACCATATGGGAACTTGCTTTCAACTAGGTTCCATATCTTGTCGCCAACTGAGGCAGGGGTTGCTCTGTTGCTTCTATAGGCCTCATTTTCATTGTTTCCATTTGACTCAATGTTTATGAGATCCATGAACTCGACTATTTTCATCATCTTCTCTTTTGATATGTTGCCTTCTAATGAGAGGTTATACTTGCTCCCTTCTGCATCCTCAAGTTCTATCTTGAACCGCTTCTTTCCAGAGTTCATACGCGTAAAGGCGACTTAACATGTTAAAGTATTAACACTTAACATAAGCTATAACAATCTTGATAACAAACAGCTTAGCTGATATTAACCGTATATGAGAGAGAGGCAGTTTTGGTTAACAAGTCTATGTAGTTAACTAATCTTATAGTAAAGAACTGTTAGATCTCTGTTCCAGTGGAAATAAAGGGGTTCCAATCGGTGCCGTTAACAATACTGGTGCTAATGTTAACGCTCCAGTGGAAATAAAGGGGTTAATTTTAAGCCTTTTTTCGTATTGATATTCTAATGTTGATAACATAGTTAATCACATAGGAAATTACTTACAGGCCGCCACCCCTTTTTTTCTTCTGCAGAGCCTTCTCTTAGCTTATACTAGCTTATGTCATCAAGATGATACAAAAGTTAATTATAATTGATTTTGTAGTTTAAAAATGACTTGTTAATATCACTGTTAAGGGAAAGTTAACAAACTTATTCTGGAAAAGAAAAACAGGGGGCAGCGGGTTAAAATTGAACACAGGAGTGAGATGATGGCGGATAATTGAGCTCTGACATTGATAACATTTTCACAAAGGCGGCAAGTGGCACGTCACTTGTTAAGAATCGTCAAGCCTTGACTATTGATTATGTACCAGAAAAATTGCCTTTCAGAGACGAAGAGACCAAGGCACTTGCCCAAGTATTGTCTACAATTTTTAAAGGTGCTAGGCCGTCAAACCTTCTTTTATTTGGCAAGCCCGGTACTGGTAAGACTGCAGCAGCAAGAAGTGTAGTAGATAGGCTAGCAAAAAAGGCAACTGAACTTGAGACAGATGTCACAGTTATTTTTGTAAATGCAAAGATAGCAGGAGGTAGCGCATATAAGGTGATTTTTGAGATTGCAGAAGAGCTTGGAATCAACAAGGAGCAAGAAAAACAAGTACATTTTACTGGCTTGTCGATGGGTGAGGCGACAGATAGGGTCTTGAACTTCATACAAAGGAAAAAACTTCACCTTGTCTTGGTGATAGATGAGATAGATTCGCTTGTAGAGAGGAGTGGTGATGATATTCTTTATAATTTTACAAGAGCCAACCAGAGAATGAAGGGTGGCTTTATTACACTTATAGGGATCTCTAATAGCCTTACATTCAAGGACAAACTTGATCCGCGCGTAAGAAGTAGTCTCAGCGAGGAGGAAATAGTCTTTAACCCATACACAGTAGATCAGCTGCGTCAGATATTGCAAGAGCGCGCTAAGCTATCCTTCAATGAAGGCGCAATCTCTGAAGCGGCAGTCAACTTGTGTGCAGCAATAGCGGGAAGAGAGCACGGCGACGCAAGAAAGGCTATTGACTTGTTAAGAGTTGCGGCCGAGCTTGCAGAAAGAGAAGGTACCGCCAAGGTAGATGAAACGCATGTGCGCGCCAGCGAAGATAGGATTGAAAGAGATGCACCTTTTGTCGCACTGAAGAATGCACCAGCACATCATAAACTTGTCATTTTTGCTATCATAAAGTCAACAAATGGAACAACTGGCAAGGTATATGATATTTATCTATCACTTTGCAAACAGACGGAACAAAAGCCACTTACCCAGCGTCGTATGACTCAGATAATAAATGAGCTGGATTTACTCGGTTTAGTTTCTACTGACATAGTTAATCAAGGCCGCTACGGTAGATCTCAAAAGATCAAGGTGATGATACCACTAGCAACAGTTGAAGAAGCTCTCAAAGAGGACATCAATTTTACATCACTCATTGATTGAAATCATACACAAAAGGTTGAAGCGTTGCTAAGTTGACCATCACGGCCACGCCAGGCGTCGGCGTTATGCCCATTGTCTGCTGGTATTTTGTTTGAGTCTGCCACGCACCCGAGTTTACAATAAGAGTGCCGCGGTAGCTTTGTACGTCAACGACATGTACATGCCCTGAGTGAAAAATATCAGGCACCTCAGTAATAACCATCATGTCCTCTTGCTCTGGAGCTATAGGTGTGCGCTCGCCATATATTGGAGCAAGGTGGCGAGCCTTAAGAAGCACTTTCATTGCCTCAGACGGCTTGGAATAGCTCAGCCCTGGTGTTGTAGCAATGATGTCGTCAAGGCTCTGGCCGTGATACATCAGCACCTTGACGCCATTGAGCTCAACAAGAGCAGGATTGCCAAGCATCATACAATTCTCAAGACCGTAAAACTGCTCGCCCAAATCCTTCCTCGGGATCGCAGGTTGTGGAAGTGCCCTTCTACCAACGTCGTGGTTACCTGGTATCACCAATACTTTGATATGTTTAGGAACCTTTGCCAGCAACTGTGCAGCATGACTCATCTGCTTTGCCGCGTCTATTTCCAACAATTCTTTGTCCTGGTTTGGAAATATACCAATACCGTCGATTAGATCACCTCCAACACAGAGGAACTTGATCTTCTTGACAATGTCATCATCTTCTGATGATGACAACCAGTCCAAGAACCTCAAAAACTCCGTTTTCATAAAATACTTACTACCTATATGCAAGTCAGAGATCAATACTGCGTAGGCCTCGGATTTGCTCTTGTTGGG
>DATFBV010000130.1:0-6170 GCA_035253605.1 Nitrososphaera sp. | reverse complement strand
TTCCATAGGGTATCATAAACTAATTTCTGGTCTTTCAAAGATCAGCAAATACAATCAATTGGTATCGATGCTTCTTATGAAGGAGAAACTTGTGCCAAATGAAGGTCGAATGACAGATCCAGCGCACCCCGCCATCTACCCAACTGGTGTTGTACCACGGCAGAAACTGAGCGGCCCCGAATTCAAGGTGTACGACCTTATAGTGAGGAGATTCCTTGCGACATTTGGCGATCCAGCAGTCAGCCGACGCATAAATATCACGATCGACGTAAGCGGATACATTTTCAAGGCAGGAGGTATAACGCTAACCTACGAAGGCTGGATGATGCTCTACAAGCCTTATGTCAGGTTTAATCAATACAAGCTTCCAAAAATCCACAAGGGGAACTTGCTGAAAAATCGAGACATAGAAATGGAAGAAAAATTCACTCAGCCGCCTTTGCGCTATAATCAGGCAAGCATGCTTGCCAAGATGGAGCAAGAAAAAATAGGAACCAAGGCTACAAGAGCTGACATAATATCAACCCTATTTAAGCGGAATTACTTGGCAGTATGCAAGGGCGGGCTAGAGGTAACAGACTTAGGTTTTGCTGTCATTGATTCCATGAGAGAGTTTGCTCCAAGTATAATTTCTACAAACATGACAAGGTTAATGGAAGAGAAGCTTGCAAACGTGGAGCAAGGATCAGCGTACAGCATGTCGGTAATTGAGCAGGCAGTAGATAGACTGTTAGAGTCGCTGGCATCATTCATAGAAAAAGAAGATGATATCGGGGCTCAGATAAATGGTGCTGTATCAGCAGACATCACACAAGCTGCAGTGCTTGGCCAGTGCCCACTGTGTAAGAAGGGGCAGCTTTGCATAGTCCGATCGCGTACTACACAAAAGCGCTTTGTTGGATGTTCGAATTATGTCAGCGGCTGCAAGGCAACTGCACCGCTGCCACAAAAGGGGGCAATTAGAATTACGGGCAAAGCATGTCTAGAGTGTAGCTGGCCGTTGATAGGAGTTGTTTTTGCTCGAGGCATAAAGCAGTGGAGAATTTGCACAAACATTCATTGTATTTCTAAAAAGCGTGACACAACATAAAATATATGATGCTATAGCCTCTTCATTCACTCATATATATGATAGAAACGTCCAAAATGCGGCTATTTTCCATTTGATAGAAATCACTCGTCTCTTTTTTTATTTAGGGGACAGAGTGTAAATATCTGTCCTACGGTTCTTTAACAGTGGCAATGAGCTGCGGACTTGGCGTATACGCTTCTTATCGATATCAACTATTTCCATCCCTTCCCGCTTACCCATATCCAGAAGCACTATTCCAAATGGATCTACTACCATACTCTTGCCGCAATAAATATTGCCTACTTGGTCAGGGGCAACTATGTAGGAGCCGTTTTCAATAGCCCTTGCCTTGATCATCGTCTGCCAGTGCTCCTCTTTCATCTCCCCTGCAACCCATGCAGATGGTGCGATGAGCACTTCTGCACCTCCAACTGTCAATATCCTTGACAGCTCGGGAAAGCGCAAATCATAGCAGATCAAAAGTCCTGCAATGCCAGCAGGTGTCTTGTCAGGCTTGACGATTGATTTACCGCGCATCAGCTTTGTAGATTCTTTGAACCCAAGGGCATCGTAAAGGTGCAGCTTGCGATATACCGATGTTATTATACCTGTCTCGCTTATGATTACAGCAGTATCATATACATGTGGTGGCTTGCTACTTTTCTCATAAATAGTGACGACAACTCCGATTCTATTTTTCTTTGCAGCTGCTGCAACTGTCAAAACAAAGTTGCCCTTGACGGTTTCGGCAATTCTAGCCAGATGGTTTGCAGATTGGCCAGGGGGTGAAAAAGCCATCTGGAATTCGGGAAAACAGACAAGGTGTGCATTCCTGCCAGCCGCTTCCTCTATAAAATCAATAGATTTTTCCAGGTTTTCCTGCTTGTCTTCAGATGAGCGCATTTGTACTATTGCTAGTTTCTTCAATCATTTCAGAGAAGATGATAAAAATAAAAATAGTTTGCTGCGCTAGAGAGGCCTGCCGGACTGGAACCAATTCTCCTTGGGTTTCTCATCAAAGACTACGATCACGTGCTCTGACTTGGTGTTCAATATCTGAACTGCTGCATTGGTAATGGCTTTAGCAAACTCGTCCTTCTGCTCAGGAGTTCTACCTGGATACATTGACACTATAATAAGAGGCATATATATGCAAGAGTCTTGCTAAGGCTGGTTTATATGTACACTGGCAACTGGCGTTGGCATCACTTCTTCGGGGGACTTGCCATTTGATTTAGCCAACGCGTAGAGTGCAAGTAGGTAGCGCTTGATGAACTTGACACCTGGCGACGGCCTACGACCCTTCTCATAGTCACTTAGAACAGATGGTGTGAGGCTCATATGCCTTGCAAGGTCTGCCTGCTTGATCTCAAACTTTTTTCTATAATATTTTAGCTGTTGGGGAGGGTTGTCGCTCAATACCACAGATCCGGCGACCCATGTCAAGTCGTCGCTAGTAATAATGTTCGTAGACAAACGTTAAACAAAGCATTTGAGGGGTGATAAAAAGATTTTCTAATAACATGTGTGTGCTTGTTTGCTAATGTTGTCAGGGAGCTATGACAAACTGCACCGGCTAAACTGCAAAGTGATTGAGTGCACCCACTGTCCAAGATTATCACAGCATATCAGGCATATTGGCCAAGAAAAAGTCAAGAGGTTTGCGCGCGAGGAGTACTGGGCCCGGCCTTTGCCAAGCTGGGGCGATCCAAACGCGCGGCTGCTGATAGTTGGGCTTGCACCGGCAGCACATGGCGGCAACAGGACAGGAAGAATGTTTACAGGTGATGGCTCAGGGGAATGGCTTGCAAGGGCGATGTATGAATCAGGATTTGCAAACATGCCGACCAGCAGGTCAAAAGATGATGGGCTTGTACTCAAGGATGCTTACATTACTGCGGCAATTAGATGTGCGCCACCAGATAACAAGCCACTGCCAACTGAGCTAGCGAACTGCTCTCAATATCTTATTGCAGAGTTGCAGATTTTGGATAATATTAAAGTCATTGTCATGCTAGGCAAGATTGGATTTGATGCTTACTGTCGAGCAGCAGGACTGAGAAGGCTCAGGTTTAGTCATGGAGCGAGCTATGATATAAACGGTAAGATGCTACTTGCCTCATATCATCCAAGCAGGCAAAATACTAACACTGGCAAGCTGACATGGCAGATGTGGTTAGATATATTCAAAAGAGCAAGATCCATTTTAGGTTCTTATGGATAGAGAACAAAATATAATCATTCATTTGGCTTGAAGCCAAAAACTAATAAATATAGATTTTACTATTCGCTGTGGGAGTGCTACATTAAAGAGGCCATCACATCTGCAAAAAGTTAGAAGACAGAATAACACACAGATTTTGTTGTTTCGTTCGAGATTTGCATATAGATGCAGTTAGAACACGCAGCACAAAAAATCTACTTCTTATTTGAATTGATATCAGTAGTCACTTGGTCTATCTTGTGGTGCAGCGCTTCCTTGATCTTGGTATTGTCTATCATGTTGAGTGAGCCTTTGCAGTTTGGACACTTGAAAAATAATTCAACTGCTACGTCAAATCTCACTCGCGGACAGTCACGGTTGCCGCAGTGGTAAAACTCTGTTGATTCTTCATATTCAAGACGATTGTGTAGTCGGTCAAGGATCTTTTTCTTCTGATTGTCAATAAAATTGTCGACCTGATCCTGCTTGGCGCGCCAGCGGTAGACAAACCAGCCTTTCTTTTCGTCTTTGACGCGGATGCCAGTTATCAGTGCCTTACCAAACATGTCATAGAGAACCTTGCGTACAATGTTTATCTTTAGTCCTGTTGCGCTCGCAATCTCCTCGTCTGTCACGTCCTTGGTGTTCAAGAGGGCACGTGCAACCTTGAGGTACTCCTCGCCTCCGATCAAGCCAGCGATTTTGACAAAAGAGTCCTCATATTCTATGGAGTGCATCTAATGATGTAATAGTGTATGTTTTTCTGATATATACTTAATGCATATAAGCGCCATCTGTACCGTAAAGGGGATAAATTCCTCCGGAGTAGTCACTCATATAGCCCCACACATCAGCGCTTACCTGAAGCCGGTGAAATGTGGATTTTTGTCGATCATCTAGGACATCATAGACCATCTGACCTATCACTATCTGGTCCGGCTTACCAAGTGACGTCATTTTCGTTGCAATATTGATGGTATGGCCCAAGATGTCAAAGTGAGGTCGCTTGAGCTTTTTGCCATCTACGTTGAAGCTATCCCATCCATATTGTACAACGACATTTTCACCTAGGTCTATGCCAACTCGGACATTCATTTCAGCATAGTCGTACTGGTTCAAGATCGGGTTTATGCCCTCCCGGATTATCTTGATCATAGAGTGAGCACAGTTGACTGCATTAATGCATGGTAGATACTTGTCATTGGTTGCAAGAAAAAACGCCATGATGGCATCTCCTACATATTTCAATACATAGCCGCCATACGCGGATATTGTAATCGACATTTCCTGTGTGAACGCTTGGATTATAGCGGCGAGCCTATCAGTAGGCAGATCAGATGACAGTCTAGTGGAGCCGACAAGGTCTATGTGGAGGATGACGAGCATAACCTTTGACTTGGAGTATTTGGCAAGAACTTCATACGTTTCTTCAGTAGAGATATCGAACTTGGATTCGACCTTAAGCGCCTTCCACACTCTCTGCTGGGCCATCTTGATTGCCTTATCAAGGTCAACTACAGCATCGAGGTAGAAAGATGCCAAGAGCCCAGATTCAGGTGCCTGCTTGGCAGGCCTATCTGTTTCATTCATGCTTTGGATTACCTTGTCGACATCTTCAGGGTTGATGTCGAGCTGAAATGCAATTATCTCTGGCGATATGCCAGAATTGTACAAGTTAATTATAGTCTGCCGCTGGCTCTCAGCCATATATGATGAGCTCTGGTCATGAGCATTAGATATATACTATTATTTGTTATTGCACACCAAAGCTTCCAGCGAGAATAATAATGACCGCCGCCAGTAATATACGGGTAGAGCAATGGCAAGCAAGAATCAAGACGAAGGAAAAGTCCTGCTGACGCTGCCAAACATTAAGTATTTAGTAGAAGGGCTTGACGCTTTGCTGACGACTGATCTGGATGGCGACAAGCGTGCTAAAGTAATCCAGCTGCGCAATGACCTCTTGTCACACATAAATAGCATTTTTAACGACTATTCGTGATTTCTGCTCGGACCTTGCTGAGGGCTCGCTTGTATACAGTGACTCTTTTTCATCAGGTCACCATACATCTTGAATGTGTCTATTGACGCCTTAGCTTATACGATGCTAGGAAGGTCATGAGTGTCATGGCAAAAAGCAGGATACCAGTTGACAGATGACTTGCGACAAGTAAGGGTTCAAGGCGGGTAGTGACCACCAGCATGCCAAGTATTATCTGCACTGACACGACTATTGCCGCAATGATTGCAGTTTTTCGCGCTGGCTTGAATTTTTTGAATGAGTATACTGCGGTAGCAAGGATAAAGCCAGTCGTTATCACCACCATCATTCTATGATAATGCTCAAAGAAATACTTCTCTGAAGGCAGGCCAAAGCCGTTTGGACATAGTGGCCATTCAGTGCAGGATAGCCCCTGGTTCGAGGAACTAATGTAAACCCCAACTAGCATTACAGAGTACAACATAGCAAGAGCACAGAATGAAAGGCCTATCGCCACCTTTGGGCTAGAGGAGTGTTGTATCTCCACAGCAGAAAAAATGTGTCACGTCAATTATAATCTTGGCATTTAACTTTCTTCTACTCCATTTTCTCATACCCGTTTTATGCTGTATAGCCGCTTGCTTTTCAATGGAGAAAGATGCGCCTACAGAGAAGGATCTAGGTAGCTATGAGGGCAAGTATCCAAAGGACCTGTTCAATAAGACGGTGATTGCAAACGAGCAGGCTATGGGACGTGTTGCAAAGGAAACTGATGACCAAATAGTTGTTTTTAGTGATTCGGGTAATTTACGCTTTGACATCCCCAAGTCAAAAATCACGCTTTCAGGAGGCTCTGTAATAGTCGGGGAGCCGCTTGAGCAGTATGCAGTTGACAGAGACGCACCAATGCCGGA
>DATFBV010000129.1:0-5372 GCA_035253605.1 Nitrososphaera sp. | reverse complement strand
GCTTGATCCCTTTTGCATATGACGGCTTGATAAAATCAATTCTAGCATGGGGTTACAAGCCAAATTTTGATTTCTGGATATTTCCTTATGACTGGCGGCAATCTAACAGAATCTCTGGTCATATGTTGGCAAAGTTCATAGAAGAAAAGACAGAGGGGAAGTGGTACGATGGTGTTGATATAATTAGTCATTCAATGGGAGGGATAATAGCCCGAGTAGCATCTTTAAAAGGAGCACCGATTAGGCGCACTGTTTACATTGCCTGTCCACACTTGGGCTCGCCCTTGGCTTATTTTATTCTTCACCCGCAAATAGATAGCAGAAGATTTATTGGCTCTGCCTATCACAATTACCCGTCAAGTGCCCACTGGCAGCCTCATGACACAAGTAATATTGAGCGTAGAAAAACTCTTTACCATAGGAGAAAGGAACTATTTGTTAAATTTCCTTCGATGTACGAACTTTTGCCAGATGAATCTTACTTGAGAAACAGAGCCATTTTGCTCACGGACGGCAAACCAGAGTCAGGCGCAGAAGACACATATCTGAATAACGATTGGGCCTTTAAAGAAAAAGATATGCGAAGTAGTGTCATAAACGCGATGGAATTTAAAAGAGAGCTTGGAGAGGAATTAACCGGGCAGGATGCTCTCCTGATCTGCGGTACAAATCAACTGACATGTGACGCAATACACTATAGAACGAGTTATCACGCCTCAATAACAGAGCGCAGACCCGGTTATGTCATGCAACAGGGCTTCTCTCTCCCCTATGATTCTGGCCAAGGTGGAGATGGGTATGTGCCTGTAACAAGTGCAATGGCTTCGATATCTGGAACACCAGCATATAGCAATTCCGTATTTATTCCAGAACCACATACCGTCTTGTCAAATGCAAAGGCTACAATCGAGGCAATCAGCAGATTTCTTGCAGTCTAGTGTAAATACATCTTGAAAATTCTTTCATTACGGACATCGACATAAATCAGTTTTGATAAATCATGATCGCTTCGTAGTTCTTGCAAGCAAGCTTGAGCAACTAATTTAGGAGTGTTGTGTTTAATCAATCTCGATAGTTATGCAAGAAACTTCAAAGTGTGAACTATATGGCGAAGAATCTTGTGATTGCGGCTACTGCAATGTTCAAGGCTGATTAACTCTACGTGCACTGTTATTCAAAAAAGGTAACATGTCTAATAAAGCATGAATAACATAATAATCAGCTACATTCGATGTGGGAAAAAGACTAGACATTTCAAGTTGATGGTGACTTCTGGCTCTCTTTTGCTGGCAAGTCAAAATGTACAAATGCCATCTTCGGGAGCTACTACTGATTCCTCGACATCAAAAAGGTTAGCAATCGCAACCCCCTTCTTTTTTGGTATAATGGTAATAATATGTCGTGGTTGGCCATAAATAGGCTTTTGTGACATTCTCTAATTGGTTTGAGATGCATCTACAAAGTTATGGTAGTGGCAATTCCTTAAGTTTCAGTGTCTCTCTTCCAACAGCTATACTCAATTGTGCGATACAAAAGCCTGCAGTGTAAGATAGGCTGACGCTACAGTTAATTATTTATCGTTCCACAATTTTTTTAGATTTTTTCGCATTTTGTGAATGCAGAAAAAGAGGATGAAGACAAAAAAGGGTTCTTTCAGATTTTATTTATTCCATGCCTGTCCATCATTTTGTTGTATTTCTGCACCTGAGTACGATTCTATTTTCAGATTCGACCTTCATTTTTGGCTCCCGCTTCTGATGAAGTGTCTGCAGTATTCATTTCCAAGTGCCATACATTCTTTCAATTCAATCTTTGCTTCTGAGTTGCCCTCAAGTGATTTTGAAATTATTTTGTCATGGAGGCCATGACAAATCATGTCTTGGTTGTTTGATGCAACCTTGTGCAGAATACAGTTCTTGCTTTGAATATAGAATGAGTTATCTTTTTCCTCTCTTTCTAGAGAGGATGCAAAGCCCATTTGGTTTGATGCATCATTTATGATCTTTAAAGACTGTTCAAGATCATGAGGATGATTATTTTTATCAATCTTTGCTCTGATACCAGAAGCAATATCTTCTGCTATTGATTCAATAATTTCTCTTGCCTCTGCTTCTCCCTTTTTGCCTGCTATCTTATTAAGAACAAGGTTCAAAAACAAGTCATACTTTCTTGGAAAGAATTCTCTGCCTTTTTCCGTCAACTCGTACACCTTCTTCGGCCTGCCCATTTTTTCAATCTTAAACCTTGACCTAACGGCCCCCAAAGATTGTAACGATTCCAGGTGAACTCTAGCAGCACTTTTCTGTATCTGAAGGCTTTTTGCAACTTCACCAGCACTTTTTGGATCACCTAGCAATAATTCTAGGATCCTTTCTTTTGTCTCTCTTACATTGCCTATTTCCTCTTGAACAAGACCCATAATGTATTCAATACTTTAGACACTATTAAGTGTATATTGTATCTAAACATTACAGTCATACGAAGTCTTAAAGTATATCTGATACGCAGTATAAACACTTTAGATACTTAAAAATAACTAAAGTATATAAGGGGGCACTCAGCATGATAGGTAATGAATAATAAAATCTCAAGGCGCATCCTTATAGTAGCCATCAGCGCTGCACTGCTATCCACAGCATTTGTTAGTCTGTCGATAGTCCCTTCTGCAGGTCAGCAAGTCAAGGCTACCGACGAGGTTAACGAAAAGAAGAATGGCCAGTACCATGTAATTTCAGCTGAACACGGCAACTCAGACTTTAACGTGACCTCTCTTATGGAGAACAATGACAACCTGAATCAAACCGCAGTTACTGAACTGAGAATTTCTCTCCACGACCTATGGGTAGAGCATATTGTTTGGACAAGGCAATATGTAGTTGCCGCAGCTGCAGGTCAGCCTGATGCATCATTTGCAGCAGAAAGATTATTGAAGAACCAAGAAGATATTGGCAATGCTATAAAGTCGTTCTATGGTGATCAAGCCGGCAATCAGCTGACTTCGCAATTGAAAGATCATATAACAATTGCAGTAGATCTGCTCGAAGCAGCCAAGGCTGGTAACAGCACAGCTTTAGAAGAGATTGAAGAGAAGTGGTATGCCAATGCAGATGAAATCGCTACATTCCTGAGCGGGGCTAATCCAAACTGGACGAAGGAGGATATGGTGAACATGCTAAATGAACATTTGTCCCTTACAAAAACAGAAGCCGTTGCCAGATTGACAGGAGACTATGCTACCGATGTGACTACATTTGACGCATTATACAAGCATGCAATATCTATGGCAGATGAGTTCACAGTCGGAATTGTTAAGCAGTTCCAGGAGAGGTTTGTTTGAAATGCCGACTTTTCAAAAAGTTGCTAATATAAAAGATCTTAAAGAAAGTAAACTACTAAGAGTAGACATAGAAGACAAGCCCATTGTTCTGGCGATGGTACAAGAGAACGTCTATGCAATGGATGCAGTTTGCTCGCATGAAGGTGGACCGTTGGAGGATGGCTCATTGGAGGGACACGAGTTGAAATGTCCATGGCACTATGCTCTCTTTGATGTACGAAATGCAAAGGTTTCAGAACAGACTGTATGGGCAACAGATCTGCAATCATACTCTGTCAAGGTTGAAGAATCCAGTGGCGATATTATGGTTAGCCCACAACCAAAATCGCCGGAAACAACAATAGAAACTGAAAGAAGTACCCCTGCTCCTAAAGAAGCTGAGGAACAAACAGCTTCTTCATATTCCAGCTTGACTTTGACAGCGAAGCAAAAAGTTGAAGGGACAGACATCATGACTTTCAAGTTTACAAATGACGGGTATCCTGAATACAAAGCAGGACAGTTTGCTTTCTTTCCGCTTGATAATGTCAATAATGATAGTAGAGGACCAGTAAGGCATTTTTCGCTTACTTCATCACCTACAGAAGATACCCTGATTATAAGTACTAGGATACGTGATACGCCATACAAGCAGCGGCTGTCTACTCTCCAAGACGGTGAGCAAGTTAAAGTCTCAAAGCCACAGGGCAATTTCGTTTTGCATGACGACTATTCAAAGCCTGCAATATTTCTGTCTGGCGGTATAGGAGTAACTCCATTTAGAAGTATGATAAAGTATGCAACAGACAATCAGTTGCCCATCAAAATTACAATGTTTGACTCCAATAGAAATCAACAGAACATCCTGTACAAAGATGAATTTGATAAATGGGCTGCACAAAATCAGAACCTCAAAATCGTTTATACTATAACTGAAGAAGAAAAAGACACGGAGCAGCAGCAGCACAGAATGGCAGATGTCTCAAATAATGCCACAGAAACAAAAGGAGATTGGAATGGAGAACGGGGTAGAATAGACAGAACAATGATTGAAAGGCACCTAAGCAAAGAGGAAATTAGTAACGCAATATTCTACATTTGCGGACCTCCTGGCATGATAAAGGCCCTTGAAGGTTTGCTGCAAAAACAGTTCCAGATTCAACAGGGAAGGATCAAAGTTGAAGAGTTTACTGGATATTAAACCCCGAACTACATATAGAGCTCCTTGTCGAGGTCTTTCTCTGCTATCAGAAAAAAATAACTATAACAACTTGGTTGTGTTGGCATGAAATCTGCAAGAATTGTAAAACCAAATGAGGCTTTAGAAATACAAGAACTTGACACTCCAAGGCCTAAGGGTTCACAGGTTCTCATCAAAGTTGAATCATCGGGTGTTTGTCATAGCGATATTCATTTATGGGAAGGAGGTTACGAGGGTCTTGAAGGACAATTTCTAAAAACTACTGATAGAGGGGTAAAGTATCCGTTAACTCCTGGGCATGAGATAGCAGGAACAGTGGATAGTTTTGGGGAAGAAGCAGAAGGATTCGCTAAAAATGAAAAAGTTCTTGTCTACCCTTGGATAGGCGAAGGCCGATGTCCAGCGTGCAGAATTGGGCAAGAGAACTTGTGCGATAAACCTAGATCATTAGGTGTCTATACGGATGGAGGTTATGCAGAGTATGTACTGGTACCAAGTTACAGATATCTACTAAAAATGGGCGACGAGTTGGATACTAATGCAAGTGCTACATTATCATGTTCTGCGCTTACAGCTTATGGAGCAGTAAAGAATGCTAACCTAAAACCAAATGATAATGTGGTTATTGTTGGTGCAGGAGGGTTAGGCTTGATGGCTATACAATTAGCAAAAGCAGTCACAGGCTCTAAAATAATTGCATTGGATTTAAATGATGAAAAATTAGAAGCTGCAAAAAAGAATGGTGCAGACAATACTATAAATTCTAAAAAAGACGATCCAGTAAAAGCAGTCATGGAATTGACTGATAAGATGGGTGCCGATGCAGTGATTGACTTTGTCAATGCTTCAAAGACT
>DATFBV010000128.1:0-5516 GCA_035253605.1 Nitrososphaera sp. | reverse complement strand
TATTGTAGGTATATCCCACTTGGCGATTTCTTTCTTTGTGATTTGTGTTTTGTTACGCTTATTGTATTCATCAGTCCAAACAAGCATTACATCGGCAAGGACGGAATCGACGTCAATAGCTACTGTTTTGACTGCATCAGTCACCTTTGACTTGGTTTCTCCAGCATCAGTGGTCAACGTAACTGGCAATATCTATTGCTATTTATATAATATCAATAAAATGGGGGATCTCTGCCTCCACCATCTAGATTATGCTGGTTTGATGATAATATGGAAAGCATCTGATTACTAGATGATGGTATTGGTCAGACAAATAAAAGAGAACATTTGGATAATAACGTTACATGCTTTACATCTGTTGCCGCAGCATAAACAAAAAATGGTGGAAGTGGCAATCCCTTAAAGGTGATACCCTTTTGCCATTATCTACGGTTAAAGTGAAGTGATAAATCTAATAGCTTTCTTCATGAAAAAGTGTAAAAATTAGTTATGATATCTTTAAGAGACGTCTTATTGTTTTACTAAACATATGATTAGTTTGAAAGAATACGAAGCAGAGTTCTTGTTCTAGCACTATGCTAATAGTTGCAGTATGAACACGTCTTACGACTCTGACAGCAATGGTCCCCCCTTAGCTGACAAGGGAAAACCTATTGACTTCGATATTAGAACCGAAGAAATCTATTTTGCAGACCAGTCAAATGGGTATTATTGCGTCTGCATTGTAGATATAGTGAATTCTAGTCAGATTACAGCTAAAATTGCAGATGGTAACAAGATCAAAAAGTACTATGAAATTTTCCTCAATGCCATGGCTGCATTGGCAAAGAACTTTGGTGCCAAGGTGATTAAAAACGTAGGAGATGCACTGCTATTCTATTTTCCTGATACATCAGATAGCGAGAATATGATCGCGTTCAAAGAGGTCCTTGAGTGCTGTACTGCAATTGTAGCAGCACATGAATTTATTAACATAAGACTTCAAGCAGAAGCACTACCTCCTGTCAGCTATAGAATTAGCGCCGATTATGGAAGAATTGAGGTTGCTACAACAGTCACATCAGGTACGGAAGATTTGTTTGGTCCTACAGTTAACATGTGTGCAAAGATAAATTCACAGGCAGAACCAAATGGGATAGTAATAGGTGGAGATTTACATGAAATGGTGAAACGCTTTTCGTTTAAAGATTACTCTTTTGAAAAAGTAGGAAAGAAGCATCCTATTGGAGTTAAATATTCCTATCCTGTATACTCGGTCGTAAGAAAGAATGAAGTGCCAGCTAGGGATATAGCATTGAATGTTTTCAAGAGGGAAACTCCCAAACCAAAATTCGGAGAAGAAACAGTATCTATCTATCCTCGAAAAGCTTTGCAACCAAGAGATAACATTCTGTCCCATTCTTATCCTAAAGAAACAAGTCGTCCCACTATTATGTTAGTAGACGATGAACCAGATATACTTGCAATCTTTAAGACTTACTTAACTTCTGAGGGTTACAAAGTAGAAGCTTTTTCTGACTCATACATGGCATTACAGTCCTTTGCAAGATCAGAACCTCGTCATTATGATCTGCTAGTTCTTGATATTAGAATGCCAACAATAAATGGATTACAGTTGTATCAAAGATTGAAAGCTGTAGATCCATATGTCAGCGTCATCTTCTTGTCTGCTCTTGAAGCGACGGATGAGCTTGTAAGCATATTGGATGGAGTAAAGACTGCAGATGTCATAAGAAAACCTATTGATAGGAAACATTTCGTTCAGAAGGTAAAAGCAACCATTGAATCTTTACATTCCAACACAAATAGCTAATATGATGTATCTTACAAATACAAATGTGCTATCACGATTCCATGAGGGTAAAATTCAATTCCTTGTCAATAACTGGAATTAATAAAATATACATACTCTAAGCTTGTAATTACACGAATATGCATGAATGAAGGCTCTAACTAATTATAAAAGTAAAATTTTTTCCTTTGTGAATTGTTAATTGGTTAGGATATATTTTCATAAGGCAGAGCTTCTGGAAGCTGTTTTGCTATCTTATATTGGTTTATATTTGATTTTTTTCTCTTTGAGAAATATAGAATAAATTTATTTAAAATATCTAGAGGTAAGAGTAGGAGATTGTTAAAAAAGGTCTTAGTATAGACAATAATAACCATATGCTATGCAGATCATGCGGTCAAGAGTTAGACCCTGTCAGGACGTGTGCGATGTGTAAAGAGACTGTACAGTGGAAGTGTTTTACCTGTAACAAGGAGGGAGATATTTCCATTCATATGCATGCTGGGACATTATCAGTATCTTTGCCTGGCGGAAGAATTTCAGAAGCGTAAAGATAGCATATTCTATGCATTACTTTTGCATTGAAAAGAGGTAGTATTTACAGGGTATTGATTCTTTGGTATAGAATACCTGCATATTTAGGCCAAGCTGTATGCGAGAGAATATACAAGCAATTTTTCCTATTCAGCATGCTGATTTAATCCCCACCTAGATCGTACTTTTTCTTCCAACCGGAGAAAGATTATTCTATCAAATAAAAGGCCAATGGCAAAGATTGTAATCATGACAGCAATTATTTGGCTCATGTCGTTGAATTCCCTTCCTACAGCAAGTATATACCCCAATCCAGATAGAGTGGTTATCAGCATCTCAGCACCAATTAGTGCATGCCATGCAAATGACCATGCCTGTCTTATACCCCCTATCAGAGATGGTGTGGCTGCAGGAATCATTACATGTCTAAAAAGGGCAAAACCATGAGCCCCCATGTTCTTTGAGGCACGGATATAGATGGGAGGTACATTTCTTATTGCACCGTAGGTTGATATCATCACTGAAAACACGGATGCCATTACAACTACAAACAGTATGCCAAAGTCATTAAAGCCTATGAGCAGTATAGAAAATGGAATCCACGCAATACTTGGAAACGTTAAGAGTCCCACAGCAAATGAGCTCATGGTCTTGCCAAAGCCTTGAAATTTTACCATTGCAAGACCAACTACGCCACCCACAGCTATAGATATTGCAAATCCAGCTGCAAGTCGCCACAATGACGTAGCAATTCCTATTATGAGAGAATTATTTGTTATCAATTCGCTGATAGAAATAGCAACTTGTGCAGGAGGTGGTAGTAATGTCTTTGGCCACAGCTCAAGAAGAGTCACGAGCTGCCACAAACCTACAAATATTGCCAAGAAAAGTGCAACATTCGCTACATCTGTTGTATCAAAGCGATATCTCTTTCTGCCCTCATTTCTCAGACTACTTCTTTTTCCTGCACCTGAACTAGTAGTAGCGAGGGCGGCTGCAGAATTATCATTATCATTTTTTTTTAGCAATCTGCAAATCACCCTCAAATTCTCTCAGAACTTGTTTTTTTATTTCGTATAGCTCAGGGCTTTCTGGGTCTCTAGGCCGTGGTATGTCGATTTGGAATTCTTTCTTGATATCTTTTAGCACAGAGGACAGAACTATTACTCTGTCCCCAAGAAGTATAGCTTCATTGATGTTATGAGTGACAAATAGGATGGTCTTGCCCGTGGTCTTGTGAATGCCTATCATCTCATCATGAAGCAAATCTCGAGTCTGTACGTCTAATGCAGCAAATGGTTCGTCCATGAGTAGAACTTCTGGTTCCATGGCAAGGGCACGTGCTATTGCCACTCTCTGCTTCATTCCCCCAGATAGCTGGTATACAAGAGATTCTGAAAATTTCGACAATCCTACCATTTCTATGTGCTTGTCAGCGATTTGGCGCCTCCTCTCCTTATGTACCTTTGCGATTCTTAGCCCAAACTCTACGTTCTCCTGTACATTGAGCCATGGAAACAGAGCGCTTTCTTGAAATATCATTATCCTTTTAGTTGATAAGGCATTATTGGTATCGTTGACAGTTCCTCTAATAAGGAGACTTCCGGAATCAGGTTTATCAAGTCCTGCAATTATATTGAGCAGCGTGCTTTTTCCGCATCCAGATGGTCCTACAATTGTCACGAATTCTCCTTCTCTTATTTTTAGGTCTACTCCGTTGAGAACTTCGTGTGAAGTCCTAAAACTTCTTGAAGAGTTACTCAAGAGTTGTTGTTGCTCCTGCTTCGAACTAATATGATCATAATTGGTAATTTTGCTACTGCCATTGTTCTTGCTATTTTTGTAACTAAAGGATTTGTATACATCCTTGACATGAAGGACTGGGATGAAATCGAGAGTCTCTTGCTTTTGTTGTTCTTGTCGCTCTTGACGCCTGCTCCGATTGCTAATTTTATTAGTGTATGGTGATGTTTCTATCAGTGCCATTTGAAGCATCAATACAAAAGTAAGAAGATATAATGTAATTCAAAGATGCAAGATTTGTTCTTTTGAGGCAGTTTTAACACATTGATACGCGGAATCTGCCAAGATATCTAACAAGATGACCTACTACTAGTACTTAATTCACTCTCTTGAGAAAAATAAATCCGGAATCAAGCATGAAGGAGATAACTGCAAGACTGTACTTATGAACATACAAAGGAGAATCTTGTTCCCTGTCAGGAATGAATGACCCTTCATTACGTTATCTCAGGTGCCCCCCTTTCTTTAAGCACTTCATTCAAAATCGTTAGATCATATATTCTCAATAGGTCAGGCCTTGTTTTGCCCAAGAATCCGATGTCAAATGCGTCGTTGGCAGACTTGAACAGTGATTGCTTTACCGGATCAAACGTCAGCTCGAGCCTTGACATCCCTTCCCTATATTCGTCTTCTGGGATAACCTTTCCCGTAATCTTGTCAAGCTCCTCATTGAATATCTGAAGAGCCTCGTCAGGGTTGTCGTTTATCCAGTTTGTTTCATCAATGTGTGCCTCAAGTAGTTTCTTTATTACATCCGGATTCTTTTCAAGATAGTCAGTTCTTGCAATGATATGTGCACTGACAAATTGCCCGTCTGGCCATAATTCACGCTCATCTACCAATATTTTGGCATTTGTTTCCTTGATTAGCTTGGCTCCCCATGGTTCTGGAACCCATGCACCGTCAATATCTTTTTTTGTCATCATTGATACGATATCTGCAGTCCTTGCAGGGATTACTTCGACATTTCCACCCTTGTCTTTTGTATTGTAGCCATTGTCAAGCAAGTAATTCCTGAGCGCTACGTCTTGTGTATTGCCAAGTTGTGGAGATGAGAATTTCTTATTGGCAAGATCTTGAGGAGAGTTAATACCTGAATCATTTCTTACAACGAACACCGCGCCACCACTAGCAGCTCCCGAGATTATTCTTAGAGCTTCTCCATTTGATTGTACATATCCATTAATTGCAGGGTTTGGGCCGATGTATGTAACATCAATCTGGTTTGCAAAAAGTGCCTCTATAGCTGATGGGCCTGCATTGAATATTTGTGTTGTGACTTCTACGTTGTCGCCTAATGCATTCTGAAAATCTCCTCTACCAAGTCCTATGACCGCCTGTGCGTGGTTAATGTTTGGGAAATAACCTATTCTCAGAGTATTTTGCT
>DATFBV010000127.1:0-33128 GCA_035253605.1 Nitrososphaera sp. | reverse complement strand
CTGCTACTGCTCTATTTGTAGCCGTTGGGGCACTAACGGGAGCAATAGCTACAGGAGGAGCGGCAACAATATCTTTTGCACAAACTGAGGAACAACAAGGCGGCGATACTACAGGACAGGAAGGTGG
The DNA here is from genome assembly GCA_035253605.1 of Nitrososphaera sp. Lineage (GTDB taxonomy): Archaea > Thermoproteota > Nitrososphaeria > Nitrososphaerales > Nitrososphaeraceae > Nitrososphaera. The sequence continues at coordinate 33,001 of DATFBV010000127.1, read as the reverse complement.
ACAACAAGGCGCACAAGCACGAATAGTTCGCACAGGAACAGTAGTTTCAACTCAGGACCCACTACCAGGCCATGAAACACATCAAGCGGCAACTATTTTGCCATTAAGACAAGATGGTTCTGTCTATAGCGGAGTAATTACCTACACAGCTAGTGCGCCGGTAGAGGTAGTCATTCCGATGGTGCAAACTCTCAATGAAACTGAACAATCCCTACTGAATGTTACAGACGATGAAGACGGGTTTGGAACATTGTTAACTTCACCGCTTGACAACCAAACAAGCATAGCGATCCACATAATTACTCCGACATATGGCGATACGCCAATTCCATCAGCATCAATCCCATTTACAGGTAATGCACTTTGGCTTCACACAATAGACGGGACTCCATTTGTTGCCAACTATGCTGTAAGTGCTCAAGTCCTACCAGCAGAGAGTCAGAATGTTATAAGCAATGTCACAATAGGAGCTGCTGCGGCTGAAGAAGCTGATGCTGAAGAAGCTGATGCTGAAGAAGCTGATGCTGCTGACGAAGGAGCCGATGGTGAAGACGCTGAAGGTGAGGAAGACGGAGCAGCTGACGAAGGCGGAGCAGTCGGACCAGGCACAGCACCAGCTTGAGCATAGAACAAACCACGTTACTAACAGCTGAAAACAAATAGGGAGATTGTATAACTCTCCTTTTCCCTTTTTCTTTAGGCTATTCGTTATTTTTCTTGTTGTTTATGTTTTTTTTCCAACACTGTTGTGGCATTCACCAGATATGAGATACTGCTTGAATACACAGGATGAGTATGGGCTACAGGGAATCCCAATAGTGAATTTGCTATAATTTTCCTTTATTTATGTGACACATAGTATGAAAGTTAAATCAAGTCATGAGTTTTGTTTTAATTTATCCTTTTGTTAATCATTTAGATAATAGTTCAACCAAAAGTTGCAAAAATGCATATATGCTAAGCATAAATCTTAAGAAGGGATCCTATTCACCCCCAACAGATCTGATCAGTCATGAAGATATCTGTTGAGCAAACTTGTGGCTCTGTCTATTCCTAGGTCGAGCAAGTAATTACCTAACCTGGGCCCTCTATCCGTATTTAGAAACATTCTATACAATAAGGCAAAAAACTCTTTTGGCTCAATTCCATTAGCGCGTGCAATAGAAAATACATTAGACTGAAGGTTCTTCGCATTATCTTGAGAATCTGGTAAGCCTACAAATGGTCTCATTGCTTCTATCAATTCCTGCACTGCTTTCCTATGCAGAGTGGAAAGTCGTATTTCAAATTTTTCATCCTTAGCCACGTTGTTGTCATTTCCCCAGTCGGATGCCAACCTGATTTTATGCATGAGTCTTTCACTCTTTTTTTCCCTGACCATACCATATTTGAGGAGGCGGTTGAACACCTTTTCATCGCGATCTACACTGTTGGGAGGAAATATTGACGCCTGCTGTGCTATAAAGCGGTATGGAACATGTGTGTCGGGTTGCTTGGGTGGATTGAGCTTGTTGATGTATTCATAGATTCCCTTAATCTTAGTAAGTTTGGCCAAGTTGTCCTCTTTTATTTTTCCAAAGTAAACGTCTTCATAATAGTCGTATTCATCCATCAGAGCAGGCACGTCATCTAGCCCGATGTGACGAGTGCCGGCAATGCGCTTGAATAGCAATAGCAGTATGGATTCAGGCGTGCCGTACTGCAACCACATTTGAGGAGTCAGTACATTGCCAGAAGATTTGCTTATCTTCTTGCCTGCCTTGTCTAGGAACATCTCGTACTTCACATGAAGTGGATGAGGATAAACAAGTATTTCGTCTGCAATCCAATCATTTACTCTGACAGAGTCCATGATGTCCTTCCCATATGCCTCAAAGCGTATGTCTAGAGCCTGCCACCTTGCTGCAAATTCAACTTTCCATGCAAGCTTGCCTTCTCCTCTGCTAATGTCCGCCTCACCCTTGTTGCCACAGCCCTTGATTTCCTCTTTACCTATCCTGCTCCCTCGGCATACATAAGCTACTCTTCTATCATTTGGCATGTACTCCTGTGCTATCGCAGTGTAGAGCCTCCCGCAATTGTGACATATGGGGAAGTAAGGTAATACTTCAGTATACTTGTCCTGACCTACGAACTCGGCTATTTTTCGCCCAATCTTGCTTCTGTTATTCAATATTGTATCAATTTGGTTGGCCAAAATTCCATGCTTGTACGCTTCGCTGCCGCTCTGAAACCGATACTTTATCCCTGCTTTGTCAAGACCGTCCAAGAGGAGGCTGCTCATGTGCATACCATAAGAGGAGTGGCAGCTTCCAAATGGGTCAGGGATGGTGGAGACAGGTTTTGCAATGTGATCCTTCAGCCATGGGGGCAAACCTTGGGGTATTCTACGGAGACCATCCATATCGTCTGAAAAAGCAACCAGTTCAGACTTGAAGCCAAAATTCTGAAGGGCAAGAGCAATACCGTAAGCTCTCACAGCGTCAGCCATGCTCCCGATGTGAGGAATGCCCGACGCGCCAAGGCCACTCTCAACCCTTATGAGACCCAAGCTGCGGCCAAGCTTTTTCTCCCTTTTGATCAAGGTGTCTGCAACTTTATCTATCCAAGTTCCCTTACCGATCACGATTTGCTCTTCTTCTTCCACTAATTACAACAACTCCTTTGAAACATATGGACCATCTTGGTGATAGCCAAACTTTTTGTAGTATTGCCTTGTTCCAACTGCGCTAATGATTGCAAGCTTGTCGACTCCTAAGTCATCTTTTGAGATGCGCTCAGCCTCCTTGAGCAGTCTCATGCCTAGTCCCTTATGCTGGTAGCTGTCCCCTCTGTCAGTTCTACCAATGCTGATCACCTGCCCGTAGACATGGAGCTCTCGCACTACTGCGCTGCCATAAAGCTCAGACCTATGAGGCTTTGCCACCTTTCTCAATCTCAAGAATCCAAGTATTGTATCCCCAGCTTTAGTTTCATACGAAAGGAATATCTCGCTCCCTCCAGAAGCAGAGTAATCTGTTCTTCTTAATGTTACCTCATCTTCTGAAGGATATCTTCTCTGCAGGCCGGTTTCCCTGCACCTGATGCATTTGCATTTGTAGCCTTGTTCTCTCAACTTTTTAAAAACTATCTGCCTGAAGTTCCCGCCCTTAGGGCCAGCGATGATGTCCTTTGACTCAATTTCGCGCTGGATACGCATTATGCGCACCCATTCTGGTACTACCTTTTTAGCCTCCACGATTACATTTATCAGCTCGTCATCAGAATATGCCTGATACTTCCCGTTCCTATGCATATTGAATAGCCCGGTGTGCTCAAGCACAAGTGTCGGGTAAATCTTTAGCATGTCAGGCTTGAAAGCATCATCTTCAAACAACCGCCTGAAATCTTCAATATCTTTTTTAGACGAGCTTCCCGGCAAACCTGGCATCATATGAGCCACTATCTTGTATCCAGCGTCCCGAGCGGTCTTGAATGCATAGATAACATCATCAAGAGTGTGCCCCCGATTCACCAATCTGTATACGTTATTATTAAGAGACTGAATGCCAATTTCTATCCTTGTTACTCCAAGCTCTAGCATAAGATCTATGTGTAATTCCTTGCAATAATCCGGCTTAGTTTCTACAGTGAACCCTACACATCGGTTACTGGCTGTCTCATTGGTAGCTATAGCTTGCTGTAGAGTTAATGACCTCTTGCCGTTTAGAGCGTCATAGCAGGATTTGGCAAACTCCCTCTGGTAATCCGCGGGCATAAATGGGAAGGTACCGCCTACAACCACGACCTCTGTCTTGCAGGTGTCATGTCCTCGCGATTGTAGCTGTTCTATTTTTGAATGTACCTGTTGGTAAGGATCGTAGCTAAACCTTTGAGCGACCTTTGTTGCTGGCTCGGTGCCCGTGTAACTAAGTGGCGTGTTGTACTCTATCCCACCAGGGCAATAGATGCATCTACCGTGCGGACATCCATATGGTTTGGGCATAACTGCAATTACTGCAACGCCTGATGCCGTTTTAGCCGGCTTGACCATAAGCAACCTGCGGTAACGATCGTCTTGCAAATAGTGAATAATGTGCTCATTCCTCGGCATCGTATCTAGATGATATTCTGATGCCACCTGCCTGACAACTTTGAGAACTTGCTTTATTGACAATGGATTATTACTACTACTACTCTCTATATGCTCTGCAATGGACTTGCAGGCCTGCCGATATTTGTTGTCGTCGTCATCATCGTTGCCATTGGTCTCTTCCGCTGATGATGAAAGCAATTCTGGACAATCAGCAAGAAACGAATATTAATTTTTGTTTATAGTGTCTCCTTTTTACCATCAATTCTAGCAATAACCTCGCCCCTCCCTTTCTCTATCTTGCCCACAGCCTCGCAGCGCATCTTGTGTTTATTAAAAACACTAATAATATCATCTGTACCTGCTTTTGAAGCAACTACGCAAAAACCTATCCCCATGTTAAATGTGCGGTACATTTCCTTGCTCTCGATATTACCATCAATTTGGATCTGCTTAAATATACCTGTTAACGCTGGAAGATTATCAAAGTTATATCTCACCTGGGAGTTTAGGCGAGGCAGTTTTGTAAACCCGCCCCCGGTAATATTTGCAAGGCCGTGTACCCTTATTCTTTTCTTCAAAATCTCAATCACAGGCCTTACGTAAACTCTAGTTGGGATCAACAGTTCTTCGCCCACTGTCTGCACAAGATGATCGGCATTATCGTCTACTGAATATTTTGAAAGTAAAACTTTACGAGCAAGTGTATATCCATTAGAGTGGAGCCCACTGCTTTCAACTCCCAAAATAATGTCGCCCGGCTTGATCATGTCTCCAAGAATTGGCTTGCCCCTAACGACGCCCATTACCATTCCTGCCAGGTCGAAGGCGTTTTCGCTATCGCCTGCTATTATATCTTGCAATACAGCTGTCTCGCCGCCGACTATAGCCATCCTGCTCTGTTGAGCACCCTTGACTAGACCTTTAGCTATCTCCTGCAAGAGCCACTCATTTGGATGGCGCAGTGCAATGTAATCGATAAAGGCAACTGGTTGTGCGCCAACGCATATTACATCATTTACATTCATAGCTACACAGTCTATGCCGATTGTGTTGAATTTGTTCATCATCTGTGCAATAATCACTTTTGTCCCGACACCGTCAGCATGCAGCGCAACCGTTTGACCAGCTAATTTAACAAGTCCAGCGTAGTGTCCAAAACCAGAAGTCACTTTACCGACTGCAAGCATCTTATGAGTCACGGATATTATCTTGCCTATTGATCTTTGTCCCATCCGTAAGCTGCCTACATCGACGCCAGCATCACGGTAAGTTATTCCTTTGGTCAAGTGCAGCACTTGGTTGGCTTGGGCTGTATAATAAGTAACTATTCCCCTTGGAAAGTACTAGAGGGGGCACGATATCTGAAGTCAATTTTTCGGCTATTGCACTTGAGCAGTATATGATTCATTTCACGGTACCTTGGCCGTAAATGAATAGAAGATCCACTTGATATATTCTCAACATACCAACTACGTTAATAGTTAATAGTGTGTAAAAATATCGACATAGATTAAGCATGTTTGCGTTATGACATTATAATCTGTTGAGATCATAACTTGCTAACGATAATATTGCTTTATATAGAAATTTGGTAAACTAACCACTGTTAGAATAAATGGACGCAAGGAACATTGGTCTTCGCAACATTGAGGTTGCAGACACCAAGATATGCTCAATTGATGGTGAGAATGGCAAGCTCATCTATAGAGGCTACGACATTCTAGACCTAGTCAACCATTCAACTTATGAGGAGAGTGCTTACCTGCTCCTTTTTGGCGAGCTGCCTACTACAGACCAGTTAAAAGATTTTAATCGTAGACTGATAGAAGCTCGTGGGATACCGGAGCCTCTCATAAAGAACTTGAGGAATAGGCCTAAAAGAGCCCAGCCAATGGACATTCTTCAGTCGTCCGTCTCGGAGTTGGCCGATTATGACCTCAATATCGAAGACGCCTCCAAGGAGGCTCATATAAGGCGTGCAATTATACTGATTGCCAAAATACCTGCTATTGTCTCAGCCTGGAACCGGATTAGAAGCGGCCATCATGTGCTTGATCCCCTTGAGAAAGCATCTCATGCTGCAAACTTTCTATATATGTTAAGAGGGATCGAACCCTCTCCTGAAGAGGCAAAGGTAATGGACATTTGCCTAATTTTGCATGCAGAGCATAGCTTTAACGCCTCTACATTCGCCGCCCGCGAGATAGCATCAACTAGAGCACACATGTATGCCAGTATCGGCGGTGCTATAGGTGCACTTTCAGGCGAGCTTCATGGCGGCGCAAACGTTCAAGTGATGAAGATGCTGCTTGAGATAGGCGATCCTGCCAATGCAGAGAGATGGGTTGCAAATCGCCTCCATTCTGGCAGCAGGATCATGGGTATGGGTCACGCCGTCTACAGGACTACTGACCCACGGGCTGACATTCTTGCAAGACTATCAGCGCGAATATGCCGTGAAAAGAACAATAAGTGGTATGAGATCACCAGACGCATTGAGGAAGGTACAAAGAAGTGGATGCTTGAAAATAAGCGCCAGGGCATATATCCAAACGTTGATCTTTACAGTGCCTCAGTATACTATAGCATGGGGATCCCCATAGACCTTAACACGCCTATCTTTGCAACATCAAGGATAGCAGGTTGGTCGGCCCACGTCATTGAGGAAAAGTTTGCCGAAGCTGCACCCAAGCCTGCGCTCTATCGACCAAAGGCAGTTTACGTAGGCAAGTACTGCGGCCCAATGGGATGCGAGTATACTCCCATTTCTAGTAGGAGCAAGTAAGAGCAGTAGACATATAACCGCTGTTCCACGGTCGACGATCAAGAACAGCAAAAGTAAGAATATTAAAAGATCAGGCGGAAACAACTGGCTAACAAGCTGTTAAATTATTTATGTTCTCTCACACACTAACTTGTTACCTTCATTTTCTTTTTTAGCAGAGGTATATTCATTTAGTGTAGTCATCTTAGATCATTATATAAAAACAAGATGAAGGCACATTAGTTAGTGCTTTTGTCAGAGGTAGTGTGTTTTTGTACTACTACTATGTTACTATTGGCTGATCTTTTCCCTTAGCCATTCTTTTGCCCTCCTCTCAACCATATGCTTTCTCAGTATTATCATTGCCATTTCGTAAAATGTCAAACCATTTCTTTGCGACTGTAAGTCTATCCATTTCAGTCCCTCTGCCAGCTCAGAATCCTTCTCAGACATGACGACAAGATCATCTATCATCTCCATGAACTGATCATCGACGTTATCTTTGCTCCCTAGCATTCCTGCAGTGTGCTCTAATACAGTTGTGATTTTACATAGTGATTCAAGCAGTATTGACACTTTGAATATATTATATTGACAAAGCTATGGCAAATTCTCTTGAAAAGTTAGCTTTGCAGCATTCAAAGACTTAAAATACATCCTTTTATTGATTTTACTTTAAAATGAATAAAAGGTATCTCCTCTTATTGGTTAAGGAGGATTTTGTAAATTGAAGATAAAATTTGGGTTTACCCAGGGGCTCAATGTTGCTCGCCTAGGACTAGATGAACAGCAGATTATGACCGCCGCACAGATGGCAGACAGATTAGGCTATGACTCTATCTGGGCCATGGACCACTCCAATGTGCCTCAATGGAAGAATGCAGTAGTCAACGATGCTTGGCTCTTGCTTGCTGCTCTTGGCGCAGTGACCCGCAATGTTGAACTTGGGACATGTGTTACAGATGCAATCCGCAGGCACCCTTCTGCCATTGCACTTTCAACCATCACACTTGACAGGATAACTCAAGGAAGAGGTATCCTTGGCATCGGAGCTGGTGAGGCCCAAAACGTCGTTGACTTTGGAATTGAGTTCAGCAAGCCTGTCACGAAATTCAAAGAGCAGCTTGAAGTTATCGAGCTTCTATTTAACTCTGACCCGGAACACCGCGTAAACTATAATGGCGAATACTACAAACTCATAAACGCATGTCTTCAGGCAAAGAGCATAAGAAATCCTAGGCCGCCAGTTTACATTGCCGCTGGAGCCCCAAAGACACTACAGCTGTGTGCCGAATATGGGGACGGCTGGATCCCAATTGGATACACACCAGAGCTATTCAGTTATCATGCCAACGTTATTAGGGATCAGGCAAAGAAGCGTGACCGCGACCTAACGAATTTTCAATTCGCAAATGATGTCGATATTTACTTTACGGATGATGGCGAGGAGGCATGGAACAAGATGAAGAATGCCGTCAAGGTGAGCCTATATAAACCCGAACTCCTCAAGGTGCATGACATAGCGCAAGATTCTGACTTTGACTTTCGCAGGTACTTCACAGAATATGCAATGAACAAACCAGAGCTAATGGAGCAGATGAAGCGCGCTGCCCTGAAAATACCTGACAGCGTAGCACGCAGTGCAATTGGTGTTGGCAAACCTGACGACGTCATTGCAATGCTAGAGCGCTTTATCAAAGCGGGAACAAATCACTTTATCATTAGATTCTGGGGAGAAGGCTACTTTAAAAATATCGAGATCTTTGGATCTAAGGTTATTCCCTATTTCAAGGATGAGCACAGGAAGTGATATTATTATGATATCATTGTTTTGTTTAGGTCTTGAGTAGTTGTAAATATTCTTGCCTTAACCTTTTATGCGTAATTATGCGTGCATGTATTTTATGCTCTTTTGAATGGTTTCTTACGAAATAATTTGTTCAAGCTTATGCTATGTGTGCTAAAACAATAAGTATTGAACTTTACATAAATGAGTCAAGCGACAGCGTTTTCCCTTTTCCATTCTTGCCGTGTCCTACTGCCTCCGCGTCAAACCCTATTTGCAATAATGCTTCAGCAAATTCTTTGGCAAACCCATGAAAAGTATAGACTTTTTCGGGTCTGCATTGCTTAACTGCAGCAACCAGTTCATTATAGTCGCAATGATCAGAAAGTGGCATGACATAATCAAGGCCCATCATGTACCTGTAACGAGTACCTACTGCCCAGCCAGTGAACCCAATGGTCACTGCTCCGTATGTGTGCTTCATGTCTCTTAAAAAGGCGCACTTGGAAGACATAAGAGGGGCAACCATCACCCAAGGTCGGTTCTTTGCCAGGAGACCCTGCTCCTCCGCCTGGGAGTGAGTCATAACGCTTTTCAGTTTTACTCCAAGTTCAGAGTAAACTGAGTTTATCTTGGCAACAGAGTCATGTATTATTGGGTCCCAATGGCCGAACAGCTTTGTCAAAAGTTGTGCCTTACCAAGTGTATACCCCATCAATATCACAGGTATACCGAGGTCGTACATTTCAGAAATTATCTTATTTGTCTTGTATGTTACTTCAGATATTGGTGGAAAGACGTACTGCGGCCGCCCAAAGGTCGACTCAATTATTAACGTCTTGGCATGAGGTACCTTTGCGGGCTTCAAAAAAGCACGCTCTCGCATTGACATATCTCCGGTGTAATAGATATCCTCCCCTATCAGAAGACCTCGCGATCCCAAGATGTGTCCTGTGTCAACAAGGCTAAAGCCATCATACCGTTCAGTAGGATTACCGATTTTGTAACCCCTCGCCTGTGCAATTAAAGCGGTCTCTTTTGATGTCAGCACCTGGCTCTTATTCTTTTTTTCAACACTAGACTTATGAAGATGGTCTAAGTGAGCGTGAGATACAAAAGTAACATGGCAACTGGCAGGACGTGAAGGGTCAAGCGCGATAGTGGTATCTCTATGATCTATCATTATGCCTGACTGGCCAAGACTAACTTTCGCCTTCATTAGAGCCGTCATGCTTAGAGGACATAAGTATTTTAAGATTTAGCTACTATAAGAAAAAAGCAAAAAGTAGATTGTGGTCGGGATTTGTGGTTTATGCGTAGCAAGCCGGGTACTGTCATCGATATAGAATTTTTAGCTGAAAATTCACCCATTCCTTTTAGATCCTGTTTCAGAATCTCCGCCATGCGATATCGGAAAAACCCTGCTACGTATATTAAAGGAGAAACTGACCAGCGATGTTTAAGAATAGGCTAGAAACAAGTTATAAAAGACACTTGATCAACCTTGCAGTGCTAATCTCTGGAAGGGGGAGCAATATGGATGCGATTTTGGCTGCAATAAAGTCAGGTATGATAAGAAATGCGAATCCATGCATTGTAATTTCAAATAAGCCAGGGACCGAAGGGCTCCAGATTGCTTCAGAAAAATACGGAATACCTACCAAGGTAATACCATCTGATGGCTTGAAGGGCTGGCACTATGACCAAATTATAGTTACCACACTGCATGAGCATGGCGTCACTCCCGAGTCAGGCCTTGTTTGCCTTGCGGGTTTTATGAGGATAATAAGCCCCGAGTTTGTAAGACAGTATAGAATGCGGATCATGAACATCCACCCGGCTCTCCTGCCTGCGTTCCCTGGACTCAATGCACAAAAGCAGGCACTTGACTACGGTGTAAAAGTTAGCGGCTGCACGGTCCACTTCGTAGATGAAGGGATCGACTCGGGACCCGTGATACTCCAGAAGGCAGTTCCAGTAATGGATCGGGATAACGAAGAGAGCCTGTCCGCAAGAATACTTGAGCAAGAACATAAACTTTACCCCGAAGCTGTAAGACTCTTTTGCGGAGGGAGAATAAAGATAGAGGGCCGCAGGGTTTCAATAATCTAGGTCATACGCCCGTCTAATCGTCGCTGTTTGAATATAGAAAAGTGCTCGCCTGCGTCCTTGAGCGCTGCTATCAGCTGATCGTTGTCATCAATTATGCTTACAAGCGCCTCAAGGCCGTACTCCGGCACTTGATCTTCAAGGATATCCTTTTGTGCTTGCATTCCATACAAACTAGCACCTTATGCCTAAAAATGATTACGGCCTTTTCTAAATATTGTGATCGCTGCTGCTAACATGCTCCCGATGATAAAGAATCCAAGGTATGGGCTGCCTGAACCAAATGCATCTGACGCAAACCCAGCCAATATTGGCCCGGCCGTCCACCCAGCGCCAAAAAGGGTGTTATAGACTCCCAGTTTTGAACCCACATGTCCAGATGGTGTGTCCATCGTAACAAGACTAAAGGAGATTGGGTAAAAAATACTAGTCGATAGCCCAAATAGAGCAATTGATACTGCAAATGACAGAACTGATGTTGACGAAAAAGAGATGATCATGCCTATTGCCGTTGTCGAAATAGCTAGTGCAAGCGCAAGGTCACTATATCTCGATATCCTTGTCACAAGCAGCAGAAGAGTAGCAAAGCGCGATATACCAAAAAAGAAGAACATTAGCTCAATCTCTTGAGTTGTAAGTGATACGTCGCTCATATATGCCGGGTACACTGCAAGCACAACTCCAAAAGTGATCGCATAGTAAAGTATCACTCCAGCAAGCCTTGGGTGATTGGCAATTTCCTTCGCTAATTGAACAAAGCTTGCTCGAACAATCTCTAGATCTTCTCTTTGGATATCCGGCCAACCGTAGGAACGCAAAAGTACTGATGGCACAATTGCTGCTGCCATAGCGACAGCAGCAAGCTGGAACAGAACATAATAGTCAAATGCGCTTAGAATCAGCTTCCCAATAATGGGTCCAACCATGAAGCCTAAAATCCAAGCTGCAATGAATACAGAAATGTTCTTCACTCGCCTGTCTTGAACCGATGAATTGATAGATATTAGAACCTCAGAAGAAAGCCAGAACAAAGCATGAGCAACTCCCGTGAGAACCCTATAAAACATTAGTTCTAGCGTTGACTGGACACTAGAAAGCATAAAAATTGAAAATACATTCAATAGTATGCCAGAGAGAAGAACATAGGACTTGTTGAGCCTGTCCAACAAAATGCCTACAAAGAATGGAGCGAACATGTATGGAAGATAGTTAACGGTACCGATTAGGCCTACTTGCGAATAGTCGGCTGTAAGTTGTTCTCTGGCAAATACGGGTACTATGGGTGAGTGCATCCCGTATGAAATGCCAACAATGGCAGAGCAAATTGCAACGAGTAATACGGCGTGATTCATTGCAACCTAACACTATTACTTGTATGCCGCTATGATGACGGCGCCACCCATCATGCCTCTATCAAATTGTACATGAGAGAATTTCTTTTTTAGCATGTACTCAAGCTCTGAATTCTTGGGCCAGCGCACGTAGGTACCATAGAGCGTTTTGAACTTCAGTCCTGAATTTCCAGCGGTCAAGTAAGCGAATATTCCAAGAAAATATTTTAGATATACAGAAACAATTCCTCTTAATATATGGTTGTCTGGTTTGCCAAGATCAATTACTACAAGCCGGCCCCCATTCTTTAGCACCCTGTGCATCTCCGCTATTGCCTGTTGAAGGTGTATTGAATCTCGAAGAGAATAGCCACAGAGCACAACATCAAATATGCCCTCACGGAAAGGCATGTACTCAAATACACCGGAATAAAGCGCTGCATGCGAACCTAGCAAGTAATTCTTGACATTTGCAAGCATCTCGATTAATGGATCGTACATTACAACCATTGCATCACCGTGAGCTTCTGCAAGTGCTAAACGTGACATGTTGCCGTATCCAGAGCCGGCATCAAGTATCACATCGCCTGGCCTAACTCGGCCTCTGATACCCTTTAGCCTGTACTTATCATCTTTACCAAGCGAGATCACCTTATTGACCTTATCATAAACTGGGATGATTGCACGCAATACCTCTATCACCTCAGTCCAGTAGCGGCTTCCAAGACCGTACAACTAGCTGCCAGCTTCTATGATCATGCCATTATTATAGGTAGTTTTCAGTCTCTATGCTAATCTTTTACTTTATACCTCTTCAATTTCATAATTGGAGTACACATAGGCTGTGTCTTTCATATGGGCATCTGGATAAAGATCGCAAAATAGACTACAGATCGCTTTAAACATTAGCTTGATACTGTCTCAGAGGTTCCTGAAAACACAGAAAAGCAATTATCTTGCTTCTGCTTATGCGCCTGCTGCTTGACAAATTATCGCTGTCCAAAGTGCAGTTCTCTACATTCAGTTGTAGTTGACAAGATATTTGATGGACGGCTGATATTTAGATGTTCCAAATGCAGCATTTGCGCAATTGTGCCCACAGCTGAAAGTACAGACGAGGCTTATCTTGAGTTTCTCGACCGCTGTGACAGTGGTGCAGGAATTGCATATGGCGACGACCTCAAACTCCTGATGCAACAAGAAAAGATAATTCGGCCATCGGCAGAAATAGACGCTCTTATGGTTGCATCTAAAGCCACTGGTGACCCACTTCTTGAGCAGACACTGCGGTCCCAGCAGGACTATATCGTCGACTTTCAAGCAATAGAGGAGCCTCCACCGGAGCTTGGATCTAGGATTGATGATGGGCTAGTATGCGAAGCTATAATAGAGGTCTTGAAAGCAAAAAAGATCAATCACCTTTACAAATTTCAAGAGGAAGCGATCAAGAAAGTCCTTCAGGGAAAAGATATAGTGATCACCGCACCGACCGCATCAGGTAAAACAGAGGCTTTTTGCATTCCAGTGCTGCAAGAAATTGTAGCAAAACAACTGTTACGCTTTGGCTCACTTCGCAGTGGGGAAGGAACAGTGTCTGCAGTTTTTGTTTATCCAACAAAGGCATTATCACGCGATCAACTGCCCAAGGTAGAAGAGCTTGCAAAGCCACTTAGCCTAAAGGTAGCAGTCCTAGACGGTGACACATCGGAAAAGGAGCGCAGAAGGGTGATAGAGTCCCCGCCAGATATCATTATCACCAATTTTGATGTTCTGCACTACCACATGATGCATAAAACGAAATTCTCACGCATAGTAAGGACTGTCAAATTCCTAGTAGTCGATGAGGCACACGTATACACAGGTATCTTTGGGGCTAATGTACACCACATCATTGCAAGGTTTGAGAGGCTGACAGGAAACAGACTTCAGATCATTGCTGCATCGGCCACATTGCCAAATGCTGATCAATTTTGCCAGACACTTTTTGGTAAGCAAATGCAAGTGATAAACGGTAGAGGCAGACCGGGCAGGATAAACCTTGCGATAATATTTCCTTCGCTTAGATCTTATAGGTCATTGATGCTGGACCTACTTAGGCAAACCACAAAGAGTAACCATAAGACTATTGTGTTTGCTAACTCGCATCTTAGCTCCGAGCTCACAGCCTTCTATGGAGCGCGGCAGGGCATTAAGATCAGAGTTCATCGTGCGGGCCTAAGACCAGCTCTTAGGAAAGAAATTGAACAAGAGTTCAAGGTTGGACAGCTCATGGCAATATCCTCGACGCCTACACTGGAATTGGGAATCGACATTGGAAGTGTTGACGCGATAATTTCCAATATTGTGCCTATTAACCGGCTTTTTCAGCGAGTCGGCCGCGCAGCAAGGCGGGGTCAGCAGGGGTATGCATTTCTTGCACTTGGCAATGACCCAATAAGCCAGTATTACAAAATGCATCCAGCAGATTATATGGATGATCACGAATTGGCATACACTGATCCGTCAAATCCGTTCGTGCTAGAGTACCAAGTACTAGCAATGACCTGCGACAAACCCTTGTTGATAGCAGAGTCAAAGAAGATGTGGCCCGTACTTCAAAAGCTTGTGTCAAAGGGTATTGTCAAATTAGTTAGAGATAGATTTGTGCCTGACCTAAGGGCCGCATTGAAGGTACTTGATGAGTATAGCATTCGCGGTATTGGAAGCAGGGTCGACATCAAGTTTAACAATAGGATTGTAGGCGATCGAGCGTTGCCACAGGCGCTTGAAGAACTCCACCAACATGCGGTATACTTTCTTGGAGGTCAACGGTATAAAGTGCAAGAGATTCATTTTGAGCCAAACAGCCAGCCCTATGCAGAGCTTTCACATATTCCATCAGACTATCCTTATTACACCAAGGCTTTGACGGACGAATGGCCCTCCTTTTTAGAAATATATGAAACAAAAGTAGTTTTCGGAGTCGAAGTAGCATACTGTGCGCTCAAGATCCAAAAGAGAGTACTTGGCTACGTCAATATTGAAATTGGTCAGGAGGTTGCACAAGGAAAAAAAGTGATGTTCGACAGGCCTCTAGAATATGAATTCATTACAAAAGGATTTGTGTTTAGAGCACCAAGACCGTCATACATCTTGCAAAAAGTGGAAGACGAGCAGTATGTAGAAATGAGTGGCTTTCATGCCTCAGAGCACGTCATAATAGAGGGGAGCGCTATGATAACTGGTGGTGCATCGCAGGACCTAGCTGGTATTTCGCTTGGCTCTTCAGGATTAATAGTGGTCTATGACGGTAGCATCGGCGGCAATGGCGCAAGTAGGATATTATATGATAGACTCGACAGTGCTTTTGGACGCTCGCTCCGCATATTATCTGAATGCTCATGCGTAAGCGAAAGTGGCTGTCCTCGCTGCACCTATTCCTACCGGTGTGGTAACAACAACGAGTTTTTGCACAAGCTAGCCGCAATTGAAGTAATGAATAGGATTGTGGAGGGTGAAAAAACTAAAATAGGCGAAAAGATCTGGGGTGATAGAGCTCTTGTCTAATGGGATAAAGTTTAAGAGTAGTTTTAGATGGCTTTAAATAAAGTTGGAAGAAGCCGTCAGTACTACTGCTGCTATGAGACGTGCGAAGTGGCAGACACTTGAACATAGGGGCGTTGCCTTCCCCCCTGAATTTCAGCCAAGGGGCATCACAGTCAACATCAGGGGAGAAAAACTGGTACTCAACAGAGATCAGGAAGAGATTGTTTATGCATGGGCCAAGAAGAAGGACACACATTACGTCCAAGATCCTACCTTTCAGCAAAATTTCCTGAGCGACCTCCAAAAGCTCCTGCCTGAGAGCCATAACAACATCACAATAAAGGACATAGATTTCTCGATGGCTTACAGGCTTGCAGTCGAAGAAAAAGAGATGAAGGAACAAGAAAAGGAGAGATACAAGACCCTTTCAAAAGAACAAAAGAAAAGTATCTCCCAAGGCAAAAAGGCAGAACGCGAAAGGCTCAAGGCCATTTATGGTAAGGCACTAGTCGATGGCATTGAAGTAGACATCGCAAATTGGTTAGTCGAACCACCAGGTTTGTTCATGGGCCGCGGACAGCACCCGATGAGAGGCCGATGGAAGCCACGGGTAAGGCCACAGGATATTACACTAAACTTAGGCGAAAACGCGCCAGTGCCTGAGGGTAACTGGAAGGCCATCATCCATGATCATTCATCGACATGGCTTGCTACTTGGATAGAAGGTCTGACTGGTAAGCGCAAGTATGTGTGGCTACACGACTCGGCAGCACTTCGCCAAGAGAACGATAAAGCGAAATATGACAAGGCAAAAAAGCTGGCTGAGCGGGAGGGCAAAGTGCATAGGGAAGTGATACGGAGGATGATGAAGGGAGACGGCAAGGTAGCTACTGTCGCGTATCTTATACTAAAGCTTGCTATGAGAGTCGGTGATGAAAAGGATCCTGAAGAGGCTGACACGGTTGGCGCAAGTACACTTAGAGTAGAGCATATCAAATTTCCACAGGCAAATGACAGGCAGATCATCGAATTCAATTTTTTGGGCAAGGACAGTGTCCCATGGCAAAAGAGGCTCGAAGTGGATTCCGAAGAAACAAGGGCACTATACAAGAACCTGAAAAAATTTATGCAAGGCAAGAAGCCAGGTGAGCCAATATTTGATGGTATCAATTCTCGTAAAGTAAATGCCTTCTTACAACAGATAATGCCGGGGCTTACCGCCAAGGTGTTCAGAACTTGTATTGCGACAAGGGTGGTGCAACGGCAGCTGTCAAATGCAAAGGTCGACAAGAATTCTCTAGAAGCTCAGAAAATTTATGCGGCCAAGAAGGCTAACCTTGAAGCTGCAATCACTTGCAACCATAAAAAAGGAATCGACCCAAAGAACCCCGCAGCTAGAAAAGCGCTTGAAAAATTTGAAGAATCGATCACCAAAAAGAAGGAGGCGATAGCCAGGCTTAAGGCAGACATTGTAGCAAAGAATTGGAAGTCAGAACTGCAGGAGAAGCTGCTAGAAGAAAAGATAGGAAAGTTACAGATCCAACTAGTGCTTCAGCAGGAGACCCGAGACTACAATCTTGGTACATCTCTACGCAACTACATCGATCCCCGGATCATGAAAGCATGGCTCAACTACGTAGACCTTGACTGGAGTAAAATATACACTTCAACATTACAGCGCAAGTTTAAGTGGGTTGAAGGCTATAATGATAAAAACTTCAGAACATTTTATCCTGAAATGAGGATTTAGACAGGTCAGAAGACTTATATCATTTCCAGCTTTTCTCTTAATCTTGGTAAACTCTTTTAATGATATCTAGATATCATTGGAAAGATGGAGCCGGGATTTTCATTCCGGGGATGCTCCTTCTTATTTTCATTAATGCCCTAATTCCAGCGTGTGCTCAGGAGGAGGAGGAGACGACGATGGCGGAGGAAGGCCGCAATTCAACCTCATCACTCTTTGTTGCACTCTTTGCAAACGGCGAGGCTCTTGTCGAATACAATGTTGGAATCGAGGATCCTCTTGCTGAAGAAATAAACATCAAGCTTTTTGGAGACGACATTAGGGATCTTGTAGTCGTTGACTATGAGGACAATGTAGTCGAATTTAATAGTGGAGAAATGCAAAACGAAATCGTCCTCAATAGGCCAAACGCGTCAAACCTCAGGATAAGTTATACTACTTCGGATTTTCTGTCCAAAGACCGAAGAGAATGGATATTCAGTCTTAATTCTACCACCAGCCTCTCAGTCAAGCTGCCTCCAGATAGCATATTGACAGATCCAGGAGAAAATCCATCTATAGTACTTGTAGGTGATCAGCAAATTCTTACATACAAACCTGGCAATATACGATTCGTTTACGTAATAGGTACTTTAGGCACAGAAGAGCAGGCAAACATTGTCATAACGGCAGCCGAAAGTACTATCGTTCAGATAAACAACAACCATCCAGGTATTGTGCTGACAAGCGCAAAGGATCTACTTCAGAGAGCGATAGATGCGCGTGATGACAGGAGGTTCACAGAATCTGAAAGATTGGCGGACCAAGCAAATGATGCAGCCATTGCCACAGGCAGGGAATATGCCGCTGCCCAAGAAGCACTTGCCAATGCCGAGGCGCAGATAAATAGTGCTGCCGCAGGGGGAAGCGGCTTAGATAATGGTGCCACTATGCAGATACTCCAACAGGCAAACAATGAATTTTCAATGGGCAATTATACAGAAGCTAGGAACTCTGCGCAAGATGCTATTACAGCATTAGATGACATACCTACACAGCCAGAAATACCAATGCAGGTAATGATCACAGCAATAGCAGTAGCGGCTGCCGCAGTGGCAGGAGGCATTGGCATTATAGTATTCTTCAGGAAGAAGAGGCGCTCAAAGCTAGTGCCGGAACTTCACAAGGCAGATAATCTATCAAAGCCCGACACTAACAATAGCAATATCAGTAGCAGGGCGCCAGCTCTCTTCCGACCAACTAATTCAGTAGCACCAGTGGAGCCCAAACAAGACACCGTACAAATAGAAGAGGAGGATGAGGAGCAGGAGATGGCAGGATCAGTGGAAGAGACCACCACTAGCATTCCTCCAATGCCACATACTATATCTGATTCTCAGATAGATAGATCTGTCCTTTCGCACATAGTTGGCAATATACTTGTAGAAAGGCCGCACTTGCGCCCAGAAGATCAAGAGGTGCTCAAGTTTTTAGCGGAAAAGGAAGGGGCAGCTTTTGAAAGCGAAATCAGAACCAAGTTTCAGATTCCCAAGACGACTATATGGCGGCTCGTCAAGAGACTTGAGCGCGAAGAGCTTGTTGAAATACGTAAGGCAGGCGGTCAGAACCTTATAAAGCTCAGATTTGAAGACAAACAAGCTTAGCCATGCTTAAATAAAACACAATAAACAAATATGTATGAGTAGTTCCTCCATCCCAGACGATATTTCTGCACTGCTGTCTTCACCTATTGAGCAGTTCATAAACACTAATGTGGCCATTTTAGAGGGTGACAAATTCACGGATCAAGCATTAGATCTCATGAAAGAAAGAGACGTGAGAAGCGTTCTAGTGTCACACGTAGGAGAAGTGGTAGGGATCGTGAGCAAGACTGACATTCTGTTCAAGGTGATGTCACAGGGGAGAAACCCCGGCAAAGTCAGGCTCAGGGAAATAATGACAAGCCCCGTTCTTGCCGTGGGTCCGCATAACACTGTCCAGGAAACCCTCTCAACCATGGACAAGCATGTGGTAAGGCAGGTAATCGTGAGCTCCCATTCGGCTGTGCTTGGGATGGTTTCCCGGGATGACATATTTGAGAAGATCCATATGGCTACGGTATCCACAGCACACACTGCTATCAAGGGTACCCCTGTCTGCATCATCAATCCCAAGGCCATAGTCTATATGAGAGACATCAGCACTGCCGAGCTTATGTGTCCATACTGTGAATCTCCATTTGATACAAAAGAAGGGCTGTCAAACCATATCGACAGGTTGCATTCAGGATCGGGTGTGCTCGAAGGCGATGTACGTCGAATGTTTGAATGACTGTATCTTACTATTTCGCGCAGATTGATGTTTTCCTCATGCTAGCGGTAGTTGCTTCGATTGTATTCCCGATCCATTCATGCCATTCATATACCCGCTAAGCAAGCAAGTTCTCCTTGCATAACTTATATTATGTACTGCTAAAAACCAGTGGCGTTACACTTAGTGCCGGGGTAGCTCAGCTTGGTTAGAGCGTACGACTCATAATCTCATCTGGTAAGAAATCGTAAGGTCGCGGGCTCAAATCCCGCCTCCGGCACCTCTTTTATAATCAATATGAATGAACCTCTGATTTGTGCTCACGAAGATATTTTTTCTTCTTGAATCTTTCATTACACTTTTCACACTTAAAAGGCTTTTCAAATTCTTCAAGAAACCTTCGTCTTCTTTCTTCTGCTGAATTCATGATAGGATTTTGATTATCAGCATTGATCGTCATAATCGAACTATACCTTTTTTGTTTATTTACTTTAAGTAAGATAATTCTGTAACAGCAGCATTCAAAAATGAGTTAATGTTAGTCCAAAGCTGAGTGAGGTTTAAAGTCCTCCCTATATGGCAGGTAGATGAGGGATATCTTGTGCGACAGGCTATCTAAATTCGCAGATAAAGCGCCAGTCTAGTCTAAGACACGATTATATATGATCTATAAAACTAGTCTTCTAAGTGCCGTCGTAGCTCAGCCTGGGAGAGCACTCGACCTATTAAGGGGTGAAGCTGAAGACCGAGCTGTCGTGAGCTCAAATCTCACCGACGGCATTTACATCCGTTTTGTAGCATTTATGACTATTCTAACGGTGTTCTCAATTATTCTTCCAGAGGCAGCAAGATGGTTCTTGGCATCAAATATAGCTGCTAATTCCTGCTTCGACAATCGAGTAGAAATACTCCTATCTTCGCAAACAGCATCGAAAAAGTGCTGACCACTTTCAAGTGCTGAAAATGCTACTCTTTGTATGTCTCGATATGCATCGAAGCGAGCAATTCCTTTCTTTATCAGTGCATCTAGTATAAACTCGGCATAAATTTGGCCCTTTGTCATTTCCATATTATGTGAGATCCTTTCTTTGTTTACTTTTAGCTCTCGAATTACCTTAATCATAGCATTAAGCATTTCGTCAAGTAATATAGCAGCCATTGGAATCGCAAAGCGTTCATTTGCTGAGTTTGAGAGGTCACGCTCGTGCCATGATGCAATATTTTCCATCGACACGCTAACAAGCGAGCGCAATATTCTTGCAAGTGAAGATACCCGCTCACTTTTTATAGGATTACGCTTGACTGGCACCGCGCTGCTTCCCATTTGGCCTCTCCTAAAATGTTCAGCTACTTCACCTATCTCTGTGCGTTGCAAGTTCCTGATCTCAATGGCCATCTTGTCAAGTGTGCAGCCAATGAGTGCAATACAAAACTGCATCTCTGCAAACCTCTCTCGGGGTACAATCTGTGTTGCAGCATCTACAGAATAAAGGCCAAGGTTTTGAGCAACATTTTTTTGTACTTCAAGTGCCTTGTCACCCATTAGAGAGCCCGTACCCACTACGCCAAGAGTCTTACACACTAAAAATCGCTTTTCACCTTCTTTGATGCGTTCAATGTGCTTGGCCATTTCCGCTGCCCATACTGCAAATTTTAATCCAAATGAAATAATGCTTGCGTGCTGTCCATGCGTCCTGCCTACGGCTGGCAAGTCCCTGAATTCAAGTGCTTTATCTATTAAAAGGCGCGCAAGCTCGGCTACCTTTGATAAAATTATTGAAAAAGCTTCACGCATCTGCATGCAAGTGGAGGTGTCTATGACGTCATTGCTCGTCAGCCCGTAGTGTATCCATAGTTTAGATTTGGCTGAAACTTGTTCGCTTAATGCCTCGACCATTGCTGCCGTGTCATGCTCGCTCACTGACTCAAGTTCGCTAACTCTAGCAGAGGTCACTCTGCCCGGGCGAGCTCCTCTTGTAATATCATCGGCTGCGTATGCTGGGATCATACCTAGCTGGGCCTGGGCCTGCGCAACGCTTGCCTCAAAATCGAGTTGATACTGCAGCCTCCTTTTGTCCTCAAAGATATCGCGCATCTCTTTGCTACCATAGCGCCCAGAGTCTATCGGCAGTATTGGCATCAGTCTCTAGAATAGAGCGACGAAGCCGCAAAAATAAATCTTCTTGCCAAGTATAATTTACTTCCCCACTCACCTCCTAGCTTGTGTAATGTCATCCATTGTATTGGACGCATCCTAAACAATTAACTGCACCTTATATAAAAGAAATAAACTATCGGTTTTTGCTAGGGAACGGGCAAGGCTTATAATTACTTTGCAAGAGATAGCAGCAACAGAATTGGATGAACTTATCACTAGGAGCGGCAGCCATAGAGTCAAGAAGGTAAATGACCTTGAGTATAGAATCGATCCAGAGCCGGCCAAGGGCATGAAAGTCCCAGTTACAATCTACGCCGATGAATTGTTGATATCGAAAATGGTGACTGACAGGACAGTCGACCAGGCTGCAAATGTCGCCACGCTACCAGGCATCAAAAAGCATGTGATAGTGCTTCCTGACGGCCACGAAGGCTATGGCTTTCCTGTCGGCGGTGTTGCGGCAACTGATCTTGAAGAAGGAGTAATCAGCCCCGGCGGAGTAGGCTATGATATCAACTGTGGTGTACGTATGATACGGACGAACCTGACGGAGCGGGATATTAGACCGCGGCTAAAGGAGCTAGTCAACGAGCTTTTTAGATCAATTCCCTCAGGCATAGGAAGCGAGGGAGCAGTAAAACTGACAAAGACCGAACTTGACGAATTACTAGTACAAGGTGTCAGATGGGCTGTCAGCCATGGATATGGTACTCGAGACGATATGGAAGCATGCGAAGAGAGTGGTAAGATGGAAGGAGCAGATCCTGCAAGCGTCTCAGACACCGCTAGAAAAAGAGGTGCAGCTCAGCTTGGAAGTCTGGGTTCTGGTAACCACTTCCTTGAAGTGCAAAAAGTGGACAAGATCTTTGATGAGCGTGCAGCCAAGGCGATGGGCATTAACCAGGTGGGCCAGTTGACGGTGCTTATACACTGCGGCTCCCGAGGCTTCGGCCACCAAATATGCACTGATTACTTGCGTGTTTCTGAATCTGTTCTACGGAAATATGGGTTGACGCTTGCAGACAGGGAGCTCGCATGCGTGCCAAATAATTCCAGGGAGGGAGAAGAGTATCGCAAAGCTATGTACTCTGCTCTCAATTTCGCATGGGCCAACCGCCAAATGATAACACATTGGACAAGGAAAACTTTTGAGCAGATATTCAAGTCAAACGAACGTGACCTTGATATGGATCTCATTTATGATGTTGCACACAATATTGCCAAGGTGGAGCGCCACAGAATTAGCGGTAAGGGGACCTCGGATGTAGTAGTGCATAGAAAGGGCGCTACAAGGGCATTCCCTGCTGGTATGGATCAGGTGCCACGCAAGTATCGGAGCATAGGCCAGCCAGTTATAATACCGGGCTCAATGGGCACTGCCAGCTGGATTCTGCTCGGCAACCAAAATTCACTTGATCTGAGCTTTGGATCTACTGCACATGGAGCAGGGCGCATGATGTCGAGGTCTGCTGCAAAGCGCAGCTACACAGCTGACCTCGTGAAAAGTAACCTAGAGTCAAAGGGAATCTATGTCAAAGCACTTACAAAGGAAGGTGTCGTAGAAGAGACACCGGAGGCCTACAAGGATGTTGATGCTGTAGCCAATGTTTCCCATTCCCTTGGGATTGCCACCAAGGTCGCGAGGCTCGTACCAATAGGAGTGATAAAGGGCTAGTGTCAGCCGACGATCCTGAGATTGACATAATCAATGCACGCAAACTAAGAGAGCTTCGTGAAAGGGCAGCGGCTATGGAAAAGGTAAAAGCCAGTAGCCAGCAGCCACGGCCCAAGTCCTCAAGAGAAATATTATCTAGCCACCTCTACGACAGGGCTGACGAAGTATTAGACCTTGCTTACCGACAGTATCCTGCCCAGACAGAAGCGATTGTCACAAGAATTGCAAGACTTATTTTATCTGGCGAAATAACAAGCAGGATATCAGGAGGCGAACTCTTGATGCTTTTCAGGTATGTGGGTCTTAAAATAAGGGTCAACACGACAATCAAAGTCGAAGACGATGGCAAGTTGATCTCGTTCTCTGAGAAACTCAAGAAAGCAACAGCGGAAGAATGATTTACCTTGATAATGGGAACATTTATCCTGGATTTTCAGACAATTAATTTTGAACCTGATGCCAAGATTGCAATAGATATGCTCTCTGAATACCAAAGAATCTGCCAGATGGAAAAGTCGTTTGCACTTGACCCACCGGTACAGAGCCTCGGCTGGTCGTTTGCCAAGATGTTTCTGGCAGGTCAATTCGTAGAGAGGTTATGTAGACATCAGGCTTACAGCATAGAGGCATCAAAAGGCAAAAAGCCCGAAGACAAGTTCATTGCATGGCTCCAAAAGGAATTGAAAAATAGAGGCTGTGGTGCACAGATAAAAATAGCGTCAGAAATGAAATCGCTCTAGACTCTCCGTCCTCTTCTGCCACCTGGCTTTCTTGTAGTGTCGTGCGGCACAGGAGTCACATCGTCTATTCTACCGATGCGAAAGCCCGCCCTTGCAAGCGCCCTGATGGCAGCCTGAGCGCCAGGACCTGGAATTCTTGGACCTACCCCACCGACAGCACGTACACGAATATGCAGGGCATTGATGCCCTTTGCCTTTGCCGTGTCAGCCGCGGCGACAGCAGACTTCATAGCTGCATATGGCGAGGACTCGTATCGGTCAGCGGTAACGTGGCGTCCGCCAGAGCTAAATGAGATTGTCTCGCTTCCACTCAAATCGGTAATATGGACAAGCGTGTTATTGTAACTGCTAAAAATGTGAGCTACCCCCCACTTTGTTTGGGTAATGTCGCCTGTTGTTTCAGACATGCATTAGAACTTGCTTCGGTAGGGAGTTAAAAACTTTCTCACCTATGAAAATGCATATAGCCCCTATTCTCAAGAAGCCTATTTCTGGCAAAGACTTTGCCAGAGCCCTTTTCCACTCTGCCTATAACATATAGATTAACTCCTGCTTTCCTCGCTGCAGCCTCAGCTTTGTTTATTGTTGTAGGCGAAATAGTTGCCACTATCTCGTATTCTTCGCCGCCGTGAAACACCAACTCATACTTGTCTAGGCTGTTTTCGTGTGAAAATTTTTCCAAGCCTTCTACAAATGGAATGCTGTAAATTATGATATCAACTTCCTCACTTTGGCTTGCCAATTCATATAAGGATACTGCAAGTCCATCACTTGAATCAATTGACGATGAGAAATAACTTGCAAGCGCCAACCCAAAGCTCTGCCTTGGAGATGGCTCGAGCACTGACTTCACCGCATGCTTTCTGAATGTGACGCTGTTGCTGTCGCTGCTGCTTACTGTGATTGCATTTTGCAACAAGATCGCTAGGCCTGCAGGAGCAAATCCAAAAGGCCCAGATACAACTACATAATCTCCTGGCTTCGCTCCACTTCTTGTTGGAACTTTGAAGGTTGAAAAGCCAATCATGCTGCAGTCAATAACAAGCTCTGCAGCTTCGTTTGTGTCCCCGCCCACTATTTTGACTCCAAATTCCTTTGAGGCAATAGCAAAGCCTTCAGCGAGCCCTTCAATATATGGCTCCAGCATGGAATAGCTGTTTGGTATTCCAAGTGAAATTACTGCTGCATGCGGTCTGACACCCTTGGCAGCAAGATCGCTTACACATGAGACTATGCTCTTTCGTGCAGCCTGCCAGGCTTCCATACCGCTGGGAATATCAGTGCTTTCAACCAGCATATCGCTTTTCATAACAATTCCCTTGTCTAACAGAGCCACATCGTTAAGATCGCTTATACCCAGCTTGTTTGCAAAGATCCGAATAATCTGCTTTTCATCTAACTTGGTCATACACTGTCTGAACCTTCTCCCTTGCCTTTTTGTAAATGGCCTGCGCCCTCTCTCCTCTGGATTCGACAGATATCCTGATGACGTGTTCAGTGTTTGACGGCCTGATCAGTACCCATGAGTCTTCGTCCATTATTGCCTTGACGCCATCTTCTGTTAATATCGAGTACGAATCGCCCTTGAAGATATCGGGTAGCTTTTTAATCACTGCATTGTGAAGTGAAGAATTAGCCACTATCTTAGATCGTATTTGTACAAATTGTGACGCGAACTGTAGGCATTCATCTACAGTCTTCCTGTCAAGTGTTGAGATCGTTGCTGCAGCCAAGAGACCATCACGGCACATGTTGATCTTAGGCATGACAAACCCAGCGCTACTGCCCTCGCCCCCTGCATCGGCGTTAACATCTAGCATCTTGCTGACAACGTTTGCTTCACCTACTTTGGAGTATGCAACAATCCTGCCATTACTCTTATTGATGTAATTCTCTATTGCAACACTGGTATCTATGCTTGTAACAAATTTTTTCAGACCTATCTCCAGTGC
Source organism: Nitrososphaera sp. (assembly GCA_035253605.1). GTDB lineage: Archaea > Thermoproteota > Nitrososphaeria > Nitrososphaerales > Nitrososphaeraceae > Nitrososphaera. Next base: position 6,850 of record DATFBV010000127.1, on the reverse strand, counting down.
CCTTGCTATACACAGCAGTAGTGTTGCATCTGGGCTCAATTTTTTGCCTTCGCTGTTGACAACTACAAGCCTATCAGCATCTATGTCAAGCCCAAAACCAAGATCTAGTTTGTTTGCAGTTACAAGTGAGCGCAGGTCTGTCAACTCATCTGTAGTGGGATCTGGGCCCCTTGATGATATCCCTGCAACGCTATTGATAGTGTAATACTTGTGTCCTAGCTTTTTGAATAAATATTCTGCATAGCCGCATGCTGCACCTCCAGCTGCGTCAATTCCCACTTTGACAGTCGCAGTATTTCCCTTTGCCATCTCTGCAACCACATCAGGATAGTTTGAGGAAATCAGAAACTCATTTCCAAAATTGCCCTGATATTGGTTGCTTGTAGTCTTGAGCAGCATTCCCTCTAGCTCGTGCTCAAATAAACCTCTACCATCAATTATGAACTTGAGCCCATTCCACTCTAAAGGGTTGTGCGACGCTGTCACTATAATACCCGCACCATATTTACGTGCTTCTCTAAATGCCGCTGGCGTAGGCGCAATGCCGAGGTTGTAAACATCTATACCCGCAGCGATCAGGCTTGCTATTACAGTTTGAGCAATAATCATACTGGATGGACGAGTGTCGCGTGCAACTACACACTTACTAGACTTGATTAAGCCTGCAAACTGGCCTGCAAACTTGTTCACATCGTGAAGGTTGAGATCTTGTCCGTAGATGCCCCTGACTCCTGAGATCGATATTTTCACACCAAAAAAACAGTTCTTAGTCTTATTTATTTTAGCGTGAAGCATTAAATAACGAGGGGCTGAAGTTGAATCTGTTTTGCCCTAGTAGCTCAGCCGGCAGAGCGAAGGTTTCGTAATTCCTCTCTCGGGTTAATGTACTCGACAGGGGCGAAGACCTTAGGTCGTGGGTTCAAATCCCATCTAGGGCTTTTTCTATGCTTATCTAAAGAATAAGAACTCAACCTCGTCAGCCTGCCAGGCTGAGCTGCTAGGACGCTAACCAATAGCTGTAATAATCTACTTAATAGCACAGAAGCATGATCAGCATATGATTAATAATATTGCGCAGAAAGGAGAACAAAATATTTAGACTGGATCTTAACTGTCACCGTAGCCAAATCGTATCGGCACCCAGGCCGCAAAGCCAGATAGGATAAGCCCAGCCGATAGATCTACGTATTCTTATGCCCAAGCTGTTACAGCCGCGAGCGTAGAGCTTGTAGTTGTGCAAGGGCTAGCGGTCTGTTACCCATCCCCAGCTCCCTATCAGGGAATACTTGGAAATGTGTGTGTTACTGTATTACCGCCTTCTGTCTGAATGGTTAACACAGGCTCTATGAATTGCACAGTATTCAATATCGCATCCTGCCCTTCTTCACATCCTCCGTCTCCTATTGGTTCTGTTATAGGATCCGTAGTGATTTCAAACGGTTGTGCGCCCGGTTTGATTGTCATACTGTCACTACTGACAGTTGATTGTACATTTTGAGTGTTAGATAATTCTCCTGTTTCGTCATCTTCGCAGATTGAAAAGACGTTTGTATCTGAAGTCAATATCATGGTTCCTCCGCTTCCACTTACATTTATTGTTCCAGAGGCAGTGATAGATGCAGAGGTGGCTAACCCCCTCTCATCAAGGGGTTGATTCAGCGTTAGCGAAGGCTGATCTGCAAATCTGATGGATAATGATTGTTTTATATCGGCTGGAGGAGATGTTGCTGCTGAGGATTCTTCCTGTACATCAGTTGGTGTTGTGATTGGTATGGCTGCATTAGCATCGTCAAGCTCTGCAGCGTCATCTCCAAATTCACCGAGGTTGTCTTCATCTACGCCCCGCTCTTGATTTGGGTCTATGGCTTCTATGACCGTTGCGTCCTGATTAAATTCGCCTTCAGCGCTATACTTTTCCTCCCCATCATTATTAGCATTATCGCTACCACCTAAAACATTTGATACGATGCTGCTTGCGATGTTCTCTTTTTCACCTAATGATGTATCCTCTTGTGCAATTGCTGGTGGTAGCGCCGCTACAGCGGGTATAATAGCACACACAAGAGGAAGCATCATTAGGATAAGCTCGTTTTTAGAGCCCATTTGGGAGCGTAATATTAAGGAGTTTCTCCATTATATGGGATTCTAATAAAAATTCACCAATAATTGGCACTAACAGACAATTGTTACTTACTAATATTATGTTATTCAAGAGACAGACATAGGAGTGAGATACAATATTGTTTATTAACAGGAAGAACTTTATACTTCACTCCAAATCCAAGGAAAATGATACTTTTGATATGGTTATTGCTGCCGTTGTTTCGTTGACCTATTTCATTGGTTGTTGCTGAAGCTAATTTTAGTGCTGTTTGCGTTAGTAGAGACTCAGGAACCGATTACATCCTTGTGTGCTCTACTGTTGTTCGAAACCACCAATTGTCATCCCAGTCCAATGATATCTCTTAATGATAAAATAAATATCAGCTACCGTTAATGGGAGAAAGGACACTAAAGGTCGAGTTAAATCATAGTACGCATAGAGCAATAATGACAAAAAAATGACAATGAGAAAATCAACGAAAATGGTCACAATGATGGCGATAGGGATGTTGGCTCTAGTAGCAACAACAAAAACAGCACCGTTGACAGCAGTAGAAGCACAAATTGGACCAGTGTCTGCATCGACGACAGCTACTACAACAATCAGCAACAACACTACTGATACTACATTATCAGGAGTAGAGCTGTCGCAACAGCCTGTCTTACAAGAACGGACAAGAGCTGTAAGTGAGACTCAAATAAACTATGCACACGTAAGCATAACGTATACTGGAAATGGTACACTGAGTCTTCCAAACAACAACATCACCACTATCGCCAATTTCACCAGCAATGGTAGCGCGCTTGTCTCATTTATCACACAATCTGCTCAGGGAACGGAGACCATCAGAACAGCGAATGGTGAAACTGCAACAATGACATTTTATGAAATTGTAAAATTCAACCCTGCTACTAGGGAAGGCAAGGGAATTATCATAGCAGAGGTTCAGACAAACCCAACCGGCACGCTTGGATCATTAAACGGCATGATACTAGCAGGAATAGATGACATTCAGTTAAATGGTGAGAGTAATGTAACATTATGGGAATGGGAAAGTGGAATTAGTGGCTTAGACATTTTTCCCGTACATGACATGGAGTGATACTCCAATAAACACAATAATTCACCCTCCATGACTAGGACGACTATTATAGCGTGGCCGAAAAATCTGATAAGCTCCTTCTATTTTTTCCTGTTTTTGTCCTTGCCACAAACGGTGATAATAATAAATATGACATGGTTCCTGTTCCATAGGATCTATTAGTACTCACTATTCTCGTTATTCCTGCCGCCTGCTTTTAACTGCTCAGACTCACATAAAATAAAAGAAAAGTGACCAAAAAAAGACTTAGTTACTTGAGATTTGTACAAGGTGCCATTACCCTCCAAGCTTGTCCATCAGCTGCTACATTTATCAACTGTTCCTGTTATTTGGAATTGTTAGAGCCCTCCTTAATTGCTTTAGCAACGAGGTTGCTATTAGGAATGAAAAACATACATGAAAGGAGAAAATAGACAGTACTAGAACGATGATTGACGTCTTGGTCTGCAAAGGCTTCTTGAAGACTAGTAATAATAGCTGTTGTTGCTCCTAAAATGGCTGAAGCTATTAGACCTACTGCTGACGCTTTATTGTGTGATTTGAAATGACTCAATCATCCTTTCCACTATTGGGAAATATTTTTGATATATTGGAGTATCTGCAAAATATTGTATGTAATAGACTCTATTCTCAAACATTCTTCCAACTTCTAGCATATTCTGTGGTCCGAATTCTAAGTCTGTATAAGCAATCTCTAAACTATATGCAGGCTCCCCTGCAAGAGTGAAATTGCCCACACCAGATGAAAGAAGTTGGAATTCTTGAAACTCCGGATCTTGTCTATAAATATCAATGCTTTGATTACGATAACTTTCGATATTGGTAGTGTTAGGCATATTGTCTATCGCTATTGTAACATACGCAAAGTATCCATCAATCTCCTCTGGCGAGAAGAAATCAGAAACATAAATAAAGCGATCATCCGGATCTCCTGTGCTGTTCTGCTGTGTCCAGTTTGATGGATAAACCATGTTAACTCCATATGTGACATTTTGATATGGCGACCATTCGCCTTGTTGTAGTGCCAGACTTGTTGTCTGATCAGTAGAAAATTGTGCATATGCAATTCCTACAGATAAGCCACCTAACAAACTCATTGCTGTTACTAAAGTTGTACAAGCAAGGAGTACTCTATGGTATTCATTCGTTTTTACTTTTATCATTTCTATCAGTAGAGTCTGCTATGTTGTCAATTTTATTATCTCTTATCGAACTTAATCCTTAATCTTCGTACTTGAGGAAAAATAAAAATACAAAGTGGGACTGTTGTAGAGTTTAGGAGCCTTAGCCTTACCAGCAGTTGGACAGGGGGGTCCGCTAGCGCCGTAGCTAGCTGCTGGTTGAGGCGGCTAATGCGCTCTTCCTTATATATTATTAGACAAACTTGCCTAGCGTTTCGTCAGACATTTCTATTTCACATATATCGACGCCTAAATTACTCTTGGGCAAATCATAATTAATATCAGATCGACCATTCACTATTTGAGCAGCCAGGGCTTACATACAGGTTTTCTTTATGCAATTTTGTTGTATTGAATTGTGCTTTTATCGGATTGTTCAGGTCTTTATTTGTCATTATAACCCTACGGTTTTGGACCCAGAGAATGCTATGCGCCACTTATTATTTTCAATAATTTTTTGTTACTCAAATTCCTTAGGTATCCTCGTACGTTGTGAAGCACACCAAGTTCTTACCTTTTTCAGTTTACTTTGATTTTTTATAATAGTCTATGGGACCCAGAACCTCCAACCTATTACTTATTCATCGTCCTTCACAGTCTTGCTCTCTCTTACATGTGTAAAGTTTGTTCCTACTCCTCTTTTAGAACCAGCGCCCGGCCCTGGAAACTGAGGGTCGGTGCCAATTTCCTGCACGTTCACATCTTGCGGTTCATCATCGTCATCTTTACCCATTTCACGCCCCATTCCTCGGTTAGGCATTTTTTCCTTATATGGATTAGTTCCCATATTGTGATGTAATATTGGAAAATATTACTTATATAGGCACGTCCTTCACCTTAATTAAGAGACTCTTTATTGAGACATGGTTCCATAGCCTATCATGCAGGCATACAGACGTGAAAGAATCAATCAGAACTTTAGAAAATCGACCTTACATAAGATCAATTTCTATTCTATTTTAGGATTGAACACTTTACGCCATGACGCAAAATGAACTTTTATATTATTAAATATAATTAATAGCAACTAATTATCTGATGTCTGAAAGTAATAACACAAACGAAGGCGCCGGGCAATTTACGGTACTTGACGTGATGTCGAGGAGAATTGAAGATCCTGACAAGATTAAGAGAATAGAGAACATGAGTAATGCAGAAGCTGCTGAATCATTCAAAGCGGTCTCTTTTTTTATTTATCATTTCTTGCTGAACAAAAGAAGAGTTTTTATGTCAAAACGATTAAGTCAAGATTCATCTGCATTCAATCTCAGCGTCAACAATCGAAGGGGGACTTTAATATTTGACAATTGATAACAATAGAAAACAGACTGGCAGCATCATTTGTCCTAATTGCTCAACTCCGATGCAGGAAATTAGGAGATATGATGCAGACATTGACTATTGTCCATCATGCAAGGGGGTGTGGCTTGATAGAGGTGAAATAGACAAGATAGCCATGGCTCAAAACAGAATTGACGAAGAACATTACCGCCGTTATCACAGAGACAGAGATTATGATGACTACGACGACGACTATTACCAGTACAGAGGGCATAGAAGGCGAAGAGGCTTATTTGGCGACCTGTTTGACTTTGACTAGGTGAAGATAACTGACAGCAAGTATATGTATACATACTTATGGTTTAGGACTTGTGTCAGCCATAGTATGACAGATGTCCTCAAAGTTATGCCATGTTCTTGCTCTTTAAGAAGATAAAAGCATAGACCTAGTCAAGCTATCTTAACTTATTAAATAATGAAATTGCTAATTGATTGTGGTCGCCTATGATCGCTTACAACGTTTGAGAGTAATAGGGCAGTCATTTCATATTCTTCAGTCAGGACGTACGTCATAGTGGCTGTTGATTGGGTCTTGATCAGTTGCTTCAAATGAAGTACTATGGAGGTAAGCAGATTAATCATTCGATTAACAAACTAGATGTCCTTCTACTAATTATCTTAAAAGAAAAAAGAATAAGGGTAGATAGAATTGTTATAGTTATTCAATAATTTTTTCTCTCTATACCCCTTTTGATTTATTGTTCACTATCACCAGGTTCTGATCCTTGTTCAGCTTCTGATTCTGATATTACTAGTTCTTCTTCCACATCTTGTGCTGTTGCTGATTCTGATATTACTAGTTCTTCTTCTTCCACATCTTGTGCTACTACTGGTTCGGTTGTTGCTGTTACTGATTCTGTTGTTGCTGTTGCGGGTTCGGTTGTTGCTGTTACTGATTCTGTTGTTGCTGTTGCGGGTTCGGTTGTTGCTGTTACTGATTCTGATTCCGGCTTCTTATCATCATGGTCGTCATGATGCTTCTTCTTGTCATCATCATGATGCTTCTTCTTGTCATCATCATGATGCTTCTTCTTCTTCTTATCATCATGGTCGTCATGATGCTTCTTCTTGTCATCATGGTCGTCATGATGCTTCTTCTTGTCATCATCATGATGCTTCTTC
>DATFBV010000126.1:0-7538 GCA_035253605.1 Nitrososphaera sp. | reverse complement strand
CATGCCATGTCCTAGTTAGGCAGCTATTTTTCCAACGTACATAGGGTTTAAATTTTCTTTTTCAATGCTACTGCAACTGCTGCGGCAGTTGCAGCAAAGCCGCCGCACGCAAGATAAAAGTTGTATGGCAAAATTAACGCGGATCCAATGAATAATGCAGAACCAAGTATACTGGCAGCGAGTGCACTATTATTTTTCTCATAACCGCCATTAGCCCCTTTCGTTTCAAGGTATGTCTTCAACAGCGGAGCAACACTTACTGAATCTTGAATTCCCTTTGCAAACCTCTTTGCAGATATTTTTACTTCCTCAATATAGGCGTCACGTAAAAGACCCTCCTCTTCAAGTAGGCCTGCAAGTACCTTAACGAACTGGAATGTCACCTTATGGTGGTAATAGATGCCCTCAAGAATAGAAGACATACGCATATAGAGTGCAAGATTCTTTGGAAGTCTGAAAGGAAATCGGCTCATTGTTTTGTTTGCAAGGTCTACTAGAGCCTTTACCTCCATCTTGTCGACCTGCCTACCATGCAGGGATTGTATACTGAGTGCAATGCCTCGCTCAACCACGTAACGGTTCACCGTGGGCTCAAGCGTCCCAAGTTCTATCAACACGTTGACAGTCCTCTCGGGATCCTTATCTATCAGGCCAAGGTAGAGGCGGATAAGGCGGATACGGGTCTCGCTGTCAAGCCTTCCCACCATTCCAAAGTCGTATAGTATCAGGCGGCCGTCGTCTGCGACTGAAATGTTGCCTGGATGCGGATCTGCATGAAAGATATTGTGACGAAGAAGCATCTTGAAGAACAGTCTATGCACGCGCATTACAAGCTTTTCTCTGTCGATTCCTTTTTCATCCAGCCTTGGAATGTCAGTTATCTTGATACCAGGAACATATTTCATTGTAAGCACATGTCTAGTAGTCCTCTCCAAGAATATGTCCGGTATTATGACTGATGAATCGCCTGCCAGATTGCGCTTGATTGTAATCAGGTTCTCCGCCTCTATGCGATAGTCCATCTCCTCATGTACTGTCTCTATGAACTGTGCCATCATGCCTTCTGCCGAGAATCTCAGATTTGGATCGATAAACCGTGTTGCAAGAGGCAATATCTTTTTCATAATGTAAATGTCGTCTTCAATTACTCTTTCTATGTTTGGCCTGGACACCTTGACTATAACCTGTTTACCATCATACTTTGCCAAGTAGACCTGTCCAAGGCTTGCTCCAGACAGAGGAGCAGTATCAAACTCTTCAAATGCATCCTCTACACTGCCTAACTCGTTTTCAAGTACTGGCTTTACCTGTGAGAACAGTGCAGGAGGGACATCATCCTGCAATTTTGAGAGCACTTCAAGGTAGGGTAGCGGCAAAATGTCTACCCGGGTTGAAAGCCACTGACCGAGTTTGATGTATGACGGCCCAAGCTCAATGAATGTTTTGAGCACTTTACGAGCATGTCTACGGTACTTTTCCTCATTGACATTTTTGCCCTCACGCTTGACCCATTCGCGTCTGTCTCGCCGCAAATTTATTACGATAGGCAAAAGTTTGAGCACTACCTTAGCCAGCTGCAATTTTGAAGGAGGAGGATAGACTGATGCTTCTTTGACAGAAGTTGTGTCCTCTTTTTTGATCTGGGCTGGGCTCTCCGTTGAGCTTATTCACTCCTTTTCTTTTTCAGCGAGTTGGTCATGTTAAAAACAAAGTTGCCTGTAGCAGAGCCGGCGATGTATCCAGCCAGAATTGCGTCGATGACAGCGTCCCTTGTGCTCTTGCCCTCCTTTTTGCGCATATTGTAGACCGTTGTGCCGAAGCGCCTGCCGACTATTAATGCAGCTGTAGCGCCTGCTAAGTACTCTGGTGCATCCACAAGCAGGTGCCCAAGTGGGTTACCTGATGGATCCACCGTGTCCATGTGCACACTATAATGAGTATCATATTCTCTGATGTGGAGGACGCCATAGCGGTATTGTCTTATGGCTCCTTTCTTGCTGCCAAGTAGTGTCTCTTTGAGGTCAATTATCGGCCTGACGGCCTTAGGTACAATGATATTGCCATCGCCATCAATGAACTCCACGTATCAAAGGATACGTCAATCTGATATAAAATTAACGAATAAGTTTAATCGCTAGCTGATATCTGTAAAGATATGAAAAGTGTTAGAGTAATTGAAAGTCGCAGGATCTATTCTGGTGGTATCAATATTAGAAAAGATAAATTCTCGCTAAATGGCAAGATTGTAGATAAGGAAATTGTCGTACATCAAGACTCTGTTGGGATAGTGGCGCTCAGAGATAGCAGCGTTATTCTAGTTACTCAGTACCGCCGGGCGACAAACAAAGTGCTGCTAGAGATTCCGGCAGGCAAGATAGAAAGGAATGAAACGCCAAGGGAAGCAGCAGCTCGCGAAATGGCAGAAGAGATCGGCTACGCCGGCACTCTCAGACCACTGTTGAAATCCTATCTTGCCCCAGGCTACTCTACTGAGTTGATGCATGTATTTGTTGCTACAAACCTGAGAGAAATAACAAGAGGCCTTCTCGATGACGATGAGAATATCCAGATAAAGAAGATAAAACTGAGTACAGCGATCAAGAAATGTCTCAATGGCAAGATTAATGACGCCAAGACCATTGCCGCATTGCTAGCCTATTATAACCGGCCCGACTAAATGGGACAATGTACTTTTTTCCTTGCATCATCTAGCCTATTCCTTTCAATCATCAAGTATCAGTGCTTCAAGTTGCCGATTACTGCATGCACAGGCCTTTCTACTCTGTGGCACATTATGATAAACTTCGTCCTGTCTTTCACCTATGCCACCTGTAGCCGTAACATGATGGGAAATATATAGAGCACAGACAGACTCAGGACCTGTTGTAACGACTTTATGTTGCTTGATGTCACCAAGCAGCTCCCAAGGTAAATGCTGGTAGAAAATATTTATGCAATGAACGCAAAATCTAATGTTGTATGACTTTAATCCATTATGCAGCTCGAGAGGTATCTCGAGAGATAGGCAGAAGATCACGTGAGTTTTACGAATTTGTAATGCCAGCAATAGATATGTATGAAGATGAAAATGGTCTGATTGTTAAGATTGACTTACCAGGTTTTAAGAGAGATGAGATCAGGATTAGTATTGAAGAAGATGTTCTGTCAATAAGAGCAAAAAGAATTGAACCACAGGATGAAACACTCGGCACCATACTCTATAAACAGAGACCAGTCCAAATAGATAAAAGAATATCGTTACCTATCTCTATCAAAGAAGGAGAAAAAGTGACTGGAATGGCAACATATTTGGATGGAGTTGTTACATTGAAGATTCCTTCTTCAAGGGCAAACATTATTCCGGTAACATGATGACGAACTAACATAGTGGCACAATCTTATCGTTTCTGAAATTCTTGATATTTGTTTTCTACTAAACAACGATAGCGTTTTCTTCTTCTTCTCTCCTTCTAGCTGAATTATCCTTTCGCTGGGTTCTGTTAACTATGTCGTAAAGTAGATGTTCAAATTTTGGCAATAGTGTCGATGATCTTTGCAAGCTCAATATCATAGTTGCTTATGCCATTGACATCATGTGTCACAAGGTCGATTCTAACGCGGTTGTAAACATTGAACCATTCTGGATGGTGGTTCATCCTTTCTGCATTCATTGCAACTTTTGTCATAAATCCAAATGCCTGCACAAAGTCATCAAACTCAAATGTCTTGTTTATCTTGCCATTGACAACCTTCCAGTTATTAAGCCTGCCTACTTCCTGCTCTATCTCACTTTGCGACAATTTGCGATACTCGTCATCTGACATACAATAAGTGGGACGATGTATCTAATACATCTTGCCCATCTGAAGGAGCGACATTCTCTTGGCAGCTATTATAATTGCAGCTATTGCAAGTGTGATCACTATGAAAGTGATACCTACTGGGAACTCGGGCACCACAGTCAGACCTGATTGCACCATTTCGTTTGTGTCCTTTATCTTTTCTACCCGCACATTAAACGATCCCGTCGATGCAAACGTCGCATCCTGAGAAGATATGCCCTCAGGAGTCGTCACTCCTCCAGAGCGTGTTACTTCATTGCCATCCTTGTCGGTAAGAACTAATTCGTAGGCGGCAGCAGACACAGGCGCATCAGACTTGTCAGTTATTCTGATGCCAAATGTTACGGGCTGCTGTGGGAGAATCTGTTCTGGCCATGTGAGGCCCACCTTATAATTCTCTGATTCGGCAGAGATCTGAGCCACCTTGACTTCACTATCAGGGTCGGAAGGGCTTAGCGCAAACATCGCCTTGTCCGGCGTCCTGTTCTCAGACGTCACCTTGCTAGCGATGTTTTCAAGGTTTGTCTTTGATATCGTATAGTGCACTATAGTGGCCTCCGGAGTATAGGTGTCTACTGCCACTGGAACGCTTACGCCATTTATTGTAGCATTGAGCGATTGTTTGTTAAAGTCAGATAACGCCTTTGGTATGAATACTTCTGTATGAAGCATGCCTATCCTGCTTATCATATCAGAAGTCCAATCAAAGGGCATTGAAAACTGGATTGTCTTTGTCTCTGGATCATAGTCAGAGCTGTCAACGGCACCATAATAGTTTCTGATCTTGACCTGCTGAGTCTGGCCGCCTTCTGAGATATTGATCATTTCTTCTCGACCGGGAGCCACCCATACATCATACTGGAGCGCAGGGTCTATCTGGGTTCTGGTAGTGCCAACAGTATGTACCTCAACAAACAGGTTATAGAGTCCAGGCTCTGTGAAAATAGGACCCTCTACCACAATTGGTCCTCCCCTATTCCAGATCCCGCCAAATTGGGGCTCTGACTCGCCACTAGCTACTACTGTCTCAGTGTCCCTAGGGACTACTTGTATTTGCAAGTCTCCTTCAGGATCATAGAAGAAGCCTTGCCCACCGAATTGGCCGCCCTCCGTTACAATGGGGATTTCAGTACCGTTTTTTTGAAAAAAGATCCTATATGTCACTTCTTCGAAATTTTGATTTGTGTTTTCGTCAAAGAATCTTGCATTTATGAAAATGGGCTGGCTGATATCAGTTACTACTGGCGGATCAAGCTTGACAAATAGGCTAGCCTTCTTGCCTTCAAAATCGGCTGCAGGCGGCTGGTGCCCGCCATGGGCAAATGCAGTGGGAAAAGTTGGAGTGAAAAGAAACAGGGCAGCAAAAAATGCAACAACTATCAAAAAAATAAGACAGGAAATTTTTGTACTCTCAACTTGGGACATTTTTCAAAAATCAAAATTGTAGCAGGGTATATATTGGTTATTTTTGTGGACGTACAACTCCAATACTATTAATATCGATCCGCTCAACTGACGAGCAGTTTGCAGGATGGGTAGTCTAGCCTGGTTAGGATACCTGTCTTACACACAGGTGGTCGAGAGTTCAAATCTCTCCCCATCCATTATTTATGGCTCTGCGTCTCCCTTGCCGATGCATCATGATCTAGCAGAGACGGCCTAAACAGAGTGCCCATGATTCAAGACATGATAGAGATAGAGCTGCTTACCTGATTATTAATTTAGCAGGCTGTGTCCTCAGCTGGCAAACCTTTCCATTACTCTTACAATACATTTAGTTGTCTTGTTCAATAGATCAATCCTTGCAAACTCATTTGGAGAGTGGATTCGGGCAAACATGTAGGTGCTACCAATCGAAATACAAGGTGCCTTGAGCACTTTTGCAAAAGAGTACATCGGACCTGTGCCGGCAGAAGAGACACTTATTATCGCTGAACCAAAGATCTCTTTTGCAGCTTGCTCTACCTGCAGGACAAACGGGTCGCTAATCGATGTCCTTGCTGCAGCCTCTCCATGAATGAGCTTGACCTCTATGTCTGAAAAGCCGTGCTCCCTCAAGTGATTATTCAGTCGCTCAAGCTGCTTTTCCGGCACCATCCCTGGCACAAGCCGAAAGTCTATTTTGACCACTGCCTGAGACGGCAATACCGTCTTTGCACCTTCACCGGTGTAGCCGGAGTTAAAGCCGGCAATGTTGCAGGTGGGCATTCCTACAAGCGCTTTTTTTATGTCAGTGCCCTTTGTATCGGCGACAAACTTGCTGACACCATACTCTTTCTTGAACTCTTCCACATCAAAGGGCTCACTTGCAATGACTGATAATTCTTGCTCTGTAAATGGCCTCACTTCCTTGTACCAATCTTTGATTAGTATCTTGCCGGTCTGATCGCGCATCGTATTGAGCGCATAAATAAGACGCCATGCGGGGTTTTCCATTAACACTGCAAGACTTGAATGGGCGTCACGCACTGGGCCCTTTGCTATCAATTCAACAAATAGCAGCCCCTTCATACCTAGGCTGATTATTGGCCTGTCATTAGCATCTACATACCCAAATTCCCATATTACACCGTCGCATGAAAGCCTATTGCTGTATCTATTGAAGTACTGCTCAATATGCACACTTCCCACCTCCTCCTCGCCTTCTACCATGAACTTTACATTGCAAGGCACGTCGCCTGTATTTTTCAGGCAATATTCAACTGCCTTGATGCGCGTAATCAGTTCCCCCTTATCGTCAGCAGAGCCTCTGCCAAACACATAGTTACCCTCGACCTTCCCGCTAAATGGGTCGTTCTCCCATAGCTCGAGTGGTTCTTCTGGCTGCACATCATAGTGGTTGTAAAACAAAATAGTCTTGTTTGGATTTGACTTTGATTTTAATTCGCCATAAACAATGGGCGGAATACTCTTGTCGTCAAGGTAGAGGACTTCGGCGTTGATGCCGGCCTTGCGCATTATTTTTGCAACGAGGTTGGCACACTCGACTAGGCCCTGCTTTTTTGCAGAAATGCTTGGTTGCCTTATCAGGATCTGAAGGTCGGAAATTAGACCGTCCATTTCAGCATCTACTATTTCATTTATCGCACTCAATTCAATGTTGTTAAAGATTTTGTAATTAAAATAAAGGTTACTTTTTTAAATAATGGGTTAGTCGATTGACCTAATATCTATCCATACATCCTAAATTTGCATATTTGAATAGTTAAGCTAAGAAGTGCTTTACGCTGGAGGGTCGACCTTCATCCTGATCGTATCAGGTCCTACTTCAGTAAATTGAGCTGTTTCCCTTTCAGATACATCAATTATCACGCTATAAAATACCCAAATTCCAAATACAAATGCGATGATTGCTGGAATTACTAGTAGCAACAAAATACCGCTTACCATTGACAGTATTGTATATTCCTCTTGGGGGCAGTAAAAAAGATATCCATATGAATAATTTATAACCAGCATTAGATGCCTTTCAGTTAATGTCAAACTCGATCTTCTTTTCTCCCAGGTCGATCGCTATAATTGGGGCTTCTGAGAAGCCGGGAGTAGGCAAGACGATCTTTTACAATATTGCAAAGCACTTCAAGGGCAAGATTTACCCAGTCAGCCCATCAAATCCGACAGTAGGTGGCCTGACGGCGTACAAGAATGTGCTTGATATTCCAGACTCAATAGATCTTGCAGTAGTGGCGGCACCCA
>DATFBV010000125.1:0-2716 GCA_035253605.1 Nitrososphaera sp. | reverse complement strand
CTTCAGCTTTGACAAAATAGCTCTCATCGTCCTGCAGTAATGGCCTAATCAGTTCCAGTGACTCTTCTTTCTTGAATTCTCCTATCGCCTTTACAACTGCACGTCTTACCTTTGGATGCTTGACTGCAAGGCAGTCTTTCAACGCTTCATAAGCATAGTTTGTCTTGATTGCTCCCAGTGACTTTGCAGCTTCAGCTGATACTCCCCAGAACTTATCGTGCATAACAGCATCCGACAGCGCATCAATTACTGCGTCTGACGATTTGTCCCTGAGCGCTCTGGCAGCTTCTACACGCTTGACCACGTTATCCCCTTCTTGGAGCTGCTTGAGAAGTAGCTCCTTTGGAGCTTTCATAATAGATATAGTCTTTAAAATTTTAAACTCCGGATCAACAGAGAACCAATCTATCTCCTCGTCAATAGGGATTTGAAAGATACTTTCTCTATCCTGGACCTTGAGCGTATATATTTTCTTATGACTATTTGCAAAAGCTATCTCTACTTCAAGTGGGAACTCAAAATACTCGCCTGCCTGTGACTGTTTGACTTTGATCTCTACAATATGGTTATCCTGATAAAAGTCGACCTTGAGCTCAGGATGTCCTTCTCTAAAAATCCATTGGTCAAAGAACCGCTGCAGGCTCTGACCTGTTTCAAGTTCAAACACTTTTCGCAGATCATCGGTCTCGGCATTGCCGTTGGCAAAGCGTTGCAAATACGTTCTAAGCGACCTTCTAAAGTACTTGTCTCCGACGAAGTGGCGCATCATGTGAAGCACGCACCCTCCCTTTTCATAGGTGTGTCTATCAAACAGGTCGTCAGGGTGTTTGTATACTTTTGTTACAATGGGCCTAGTATATCTGGTTCTGGCCTCTTCAAGATAGTCGTCAGCAGTCTGCATCATATAATACTGGAACTCGTCCTTGCCTTTGCTTGCCTCCCAGTAGAGTGCCTCACAGTAGGTAGCAAATCCTTCATTGAGCCAAATATGCTGCCAATCACTGCACGTGACAAGGTCACCAAACCATTGATGTGCCAGCTCATGCGATACAAGATAATCACTTGTAAAGTCAAGGTGGGCTTTTTCGTCATGAAGTGTATCTAGTGTTAGCGTAGTACAACTGGTATTTTCCATACCTCCATAAACGAAATCCTGAACTGTCACCTGTGAATATTTATTATAAGGATAGTTTGTGCCAAGGTATTCTTCATAGAATCTAATAATTTCAGGAGTATGTTCAAATGACCTGAGAGCATCTTGCTTTTTTTCCGCTGGGACATAGTAATACAAGTTCTTGCCATCCTTCAACTCAACATACTTGCCGACAACTACTGATGTAAGATAAGATGGGTGTGGGTTTGTTTCAGACCAATGGTAGATCTGCTTTTTATTCTGCTTCTCGACCTTTAGCAATACGCCATTTGAAATTGCCGTAAATCCTATTGGGACTATGACTGAAATTTCGCTTGAAAACTTGACCCGTGGGTGATCTATGCAAGGGAACCAATACCTTGCTTCAGTGGTTTCACTCTGTGTCCATGCCTCTTGGTGCTTCTCGGGATAATACTTGTCAGGCCCGACAAAATAAAAACCCTTGCGCGGCTTGGCAGTATAGGAAATATAGAGTTCGATTTTATCCTTTTCTTTTCGAGTTTCGCCTAGTTTAACTACAAGTTTGTCATCAAGATTACGAAAATCAAGCCTGCCTGCTGCAGAGACCATTTTTACCTGAAGTTCAGCTGCATCAAGCTCTATGGTGTTAGTGTCCTGCAGAGTTATGATCGAGAGCCTTTGCTTGCAACTGATCGTATGCATCTGGAGGTCAGGCTCTATCTCAAGCCGCATGTGATTAATCGTAAATGAAAGCGACGGAGCATAATGAGCTCTGCTGCCTGGAAGCTCGAAATTCTTTTTTTTTATGTCGTTCTCGTCATGGATACGCATTGATATACGTGCTACTCGATAGTTTGACAAAATAAAGCTTCCTTGCACCTTATGAAACCCGCCTCTTCACAATACAAGGTCTGGACATCTCTAGAGACAAAGTGCATGCAAAAACATAGATGTAGTATAGCACTTGAATATAGCAATCATTTATAGAGCAATTATCTAGAGCTTATTCCTGCGATCAGTTATCTGGGAATTCTCTATAACATAGATAACGATCCCCTGTTTATCTTTTGAAATCTATATTTACTACTGCGCCATAGTTGACAGACTTAGTTATCGTTGCCAGAAAATTGCAAAAAGGCTCTGCTGCGGCCTCTCATGGGCGGTTGCAGCATACGGGCCATCGGTAGGAATAATCTTCCCCTACTTCTATTGCTCTTTAACCGCTCTGTATCTGAATCTGCTCTAATATTTGGATGTTAGTGATATTTTGGTCTTAGCTTGCCAACATATTCTCTCAATTTATTAACTATTTCCTCATGGGTATATGGAACAGAAGTCCTTACAACCAGGATCATTTTTCTGCCATTGATAACTATTGGAAAGAAAAAGAGATCCATGTTGTCGTTATGTGCCATCAAATAATGTGGTCTGCCTAGATGCTCTGTATTTGCCTGTAGAGTTTTCATGTAAAGTTCCGTCTGGGCAAAGAGTCTTTCCAACTTTGGAAGTGTGCCTGACTTCACATGTGCAGCAATGGTGATGCCCTTTTCAACTATCTCGGCGCTGACAATGTTATCATGTAGATTAGCTATTTCCTTGCAG
>DATFBV010000124.1:0-3208 GCA_035253605.1 Nitrososphaera sp. | reverse complement strand
ACATATGTACACTAGTTACAGGATTTAGTACTGTATCTGCT
Organism: Nitrososphaera sp.; assembly: GCA_035253605.1. GTDB lineage: Archaea > Thermoproteota > Nitrososphaeria > Nitrososphaerales > Nitrososphaeraceae > Nitrososphaera. Next base: position 3,167 of record DATFBV010000124.1, on the reverse strand, counting down.
GCTGTACTTTGTGATGTAAATCATAAAGCAAGAAGGAATTTGTCGCTGATCAAAGCAAAACACAACGCGGCAGTTGAAATGTACTCTGAGCAGGAGTATGAATTCTTCCTCTCTGATGCCGAAAGATTTGATAATCCCAATTTCTGTTAAGCAATGATCCTGCAGCGCCACTTTACAACTCTTTATAGAGTGTTCCTTTGCATAATGATGGATTCAACATTTTCACATCTGAAGACCTAATAGCGTCTAATTCGTATCTGAAAGGTTTTGTTCATTTTTTTGGGCTTGTTCTCATGGTTAATTTGCTCCTTTAGGAAGGAGATATTTTTCGTTGATTTTTTGTTGAAAAAAAGTCATCATACATAGTGAGAACACTATTTGCCACAACTAACCTAAGAAACTTACATCTTTTTTGTTGTTGTATACTCTAGTCTAGAGAACCAAAGAATAGTAATCTGGAATGTTTTACCTATAAAGTTTCATAATCCGGATAATTGGGACAGATTGAACAATCAGCAGCCATTAGGGAGAAAAGAAGCTGGTGTGATTTTAACCCAGATTCCTTCACTCTGTGCTGCTTGCTAGGTCTATTTGCGGCGGTGGCAGCTGATCTTGCTGTCCCTAAGTTCAGGAGGTAGTAGTAGGGGGATAGTATTATTCTCCCTTTTTTTCCTCATGCTTGCTGCTTTCTTCCTCATCCTCCTCCTCCTCTTCACCCTCTTGTTCTGCTTCAGCTTCCGTTATAACAAAACCAAGTTCCTTTGCCTTGTTTACAAGTTCTGACATCTTTTGGACGACAATAGATCCATCTTCTTCGTTTATCGTTAACTCCAATTCAACTTCAAATACCATGTTATAATATCACTACTTCATAAAGAAGCATTTACTTAAATGCGTTATTATTATTAATACGTGCTCTGTTGTTGACATCATGTTCGAGGACATATACTATCTCCAGAATCGTAAAAACTGCGATTACTCTCAACAACCTACTGCATGGCAGTATTCAATAATATTACTATATAGACAAAATCTGTAGTTATAAAAATAAAAAATAAACACATTCTATTCTGCGGAGTATAAATCCATCATCAAGTTTGTGTACAAACAGTAAAAATGTTAGTTTCGCAATATTAGCAAAAAGACTTAATTCACAAAAAATATTCTGTAAAAAGAAAAAGAGGAGGAGGAAAAAAAGCTCTGCTTATCTTGAAGCCATTGCGATTCTTTCTTGCTCGTTCTTTTTCTTGATAGCATGGCTTGCCATGTCGTTATTGGCAGTTAGAATGATTTCCTTGGCAAGCGCCTCTTCTATGGTCTGCAGACTTGAATAGGTGGATTCTCTTACACCTTCTGCAATAAATCGAAGTGCAAGATCAACTCTACGCAGCGGAGCTACATCAACCGATACATGATAGACGACGCCACCATATACTATGCGAGTTGTGTCCTCGTTTGGTGAAGAGTTCTCGATTGCTCTTACCAGAAGATCTACAGGGTTCTTGCCAGTTTCAAGATATATGATTTCAAATGCTGTTTTGATTATGTTGAGCATCTTTGCCTTCTTGCCACCCATTCTGCCAGTGTTTTTTGCATACTTTTTGCCAAAGTGCATCATCTTGTTTGCCAGACGCTCGACAATATTGACCTCTGCTTTCTTCAAGCGCTGGTGCTCGTGCCTACCAAATGTGACTGGGATGACGGCTGGCTTTAGATTAATGACAGATTTAAGACCGGGATCGTTTATTTCGATATTGCTCATGTCCCACCTGTGGAATAGTTGAATATTTACCTGCTCCTTCCCACTCATCTTCTTGGCTTCTCCTTTCTTCCATGAACAAGTTCATTCAATGAGACACCATTGACTTTGAACACCTGCCACCTGACGCCCGGAATATCGCCCATTGCTCCTCCCATCGAGCCCCCGATACCCCCAATAATTACCTCGTCGTGTTCGTCTACAAAGTTAAGAGCACCGTCCTTTGGCAAGAAGGCAGTAACTGACTTGCCATTCTTTATTAGTTGGACTCTGACACACTTGCGTACTGCAGAGTTAGGCTGTTTTGACTCAATGCCAACCTTTTCCAATACTATTCCTCTGGCCTGCGGCGCACCTTCCAAAGGATTTGCCTTCTTGTCAAGCATGAGCATCCTTCTCTTATAATGTTTTTCTGCCCACCTAGCACGGCTCTTTTTTGCCTTAAGAACCCCGCCCGCGAACAGACCTAGTGGAGATTTACCCATTCATATTCACCCTATTACTACTATTTCCCTGCTCAGGGCCAACTATTAACACATTGGATATTTGGAAGTATCGCTTCGCAAGAAGTCTTGCCTTCTCTGCGTTTCTACCTTCCCTTCCTACTACCGCTCCTTTTTTCCTAGGATCAACTGTCACAACTGCCTGTTTTGCACCGTCAGCTCTTTCGGATATCCTAACATCATTTATCATATCGGCATTGAGCATATTGCGGATGAACTCTGCAGGATCATCAGAAAATTCAACAAGCTCTATCTTTTTTGCGACCATGTTCTGCAGCTGTTTGATAGTAGAACCGCCTTTACCAATGGCAAGCCCCATCTGACCTTTATTTACAACGAAAATAACGCGGTCCATTTTGTCGTCTACAATACAGTCTCTTGCTGTTGCGCTTGTGATGCTCTGGAAGAGGGAAATTAGACGCAACTCATCTGAAGTAAGCTTAATCTCAGTCATTTTCACAGCGTCCCTATACGGACATATAATGCAAAAGATGGGTGATATGGCGGCAGCGACAACAAATCATTCTCACAACTCAATTTATATCTCACAGGTACCTTTTTTGTGTTACTTGTCCTTCTTTTCTGATACTATGGCGCTTATTTCGTCTGCTGTCCCGCTCTTGATTGCTATAGTACTGATCCTGTAAGGCTTATTACAGAGCTTGCCCAGCTGCATAGAAGTACCAGGGTACTCATAGATTGCGACATTGGTAGACTTGGCCTGATTTTCTAGCTTTTTTCTATATTCAGGATCAATAGACTTACTGACGATTATCAGCTTGGAGCCTTTGACTGACTGCAATACTTCCTTGACGCCACTCTTGTACTTGTCGGCGGCTATCGCATTCTTAATCACTTTTTCCAGTGTTCTCATTGTCCTTCACCTTCATGTACAGGTCTACCAT
>DATFBV010000123.1:0-26915 GCA_035253605.1 Nitrososphaera sp. | reverse complement strand
AGAAGCCTTTGGGCAGTTTGATCTTCCTCAGCTAGAAGAGCCAGAAGAAGATGTTACTACTACTCCCCCAGAAGATCAAGACATAGTTGTTGAGGAGGAGGAGGAACCTGAGGAAGATACAACGACAACAACAACTACTACCTCTCCTACAACTTCTCCTGCTACTACTACTAACTACACTAATAACATACAAGACCCATCGATATTTCTGCTACGTGGTTTCATAGGCAGTACCCTAACTGCACAGGGCGCCATAGGTAGTGGCGGTGCTATTACTCCAGCTGATGGTGACAGCAGTCATGTTGCAACTGGGCGATTTAGAGTATTTGCAAACGAAAGTCTTGTTCGACGGTTTGTAACAGAAATGAATGTAGCAGCAGTTGATGGATCATCTTTCCACAACATTACCATAACCGAGGGCGATCCTCATCGTTTTCAAGTGACAGAGGGTAATGGAACCACTGCAGCGGTCCCAGTAGTTAGCTCAAATATAGTAGGCAGTATTTACCTCAATGGCGGCCCCACGCCAGTCATAGATAATGTTCCAATGACACTGACAGTCAGGGGTCAGGTACTTGCCATAGAAGGTATTGATATTGATGAAGCAAGGATAACCGATACAGGACAACGTGACATCATAAGCATATTGGACGGACAAACAATCTATGGGACCATACCTAGGACATAGATGATGCATCTACTAGGAATTCTCCTCGAAATTGTATATTTTCCTTTTTTTCTAAGTTCAATTGTTTTCCTGCCTAATACAGTTTACAATATCTATCTCTTGAGTGGGGAAAATTGATTTATTTAAGTTAATGAGACAAAATTGCCACATGCTTCCTTCTTACTTATTTTTGCAAAAAATCAAGAATGCCACCATAGACACCAAAAGTAGAGATAGAAAAATGCGTATACTGACAATAAAGACCGACAGACAAACGAGCTACTTTAAGAATTGACCTTACATTCTGCACGATTAGGTAGTTAGACAAGCACGTAAGCTGCCATACATATAATTAACTATAATATTGGCAGGTATGCGGACTACTCAAAATAGAGCGAGGAGTTGAGATAGATGACATCCGACTTGACGAAAGAAGCATGGAAGTAGTGACTGAAGACATAAAGAAGAAAAGTCAGAGACCGTAACGGCTTCGAAAGGGAGTGGTTCTAAGCAGGGGACCATACTCTCATTCACTCGGGGGACTTTTTAGGTCCTAAAAGAGGAAGAGGAAGATGAGCAAGAATAGGAGCGATAGGACAGCTATTACTATGGCAACATCTATACTTCTCATATTAATGCTACTACCACGTGGAGGCAGAGCGCCACGACAGAGTTATTGGAGTGGCGAAGACAAAAGGCTTTTGAGCTTTACCTGACTGGTAAATCTCTTAGAACCATAACACATACACTTCAAGTGTCTTCGAGAACTGTAAAAGAGATTTGGAGTATGTCAAGTCAAACGCTAAAGAGACTATGCTCAAGGTCTACTCACACACTACCAGAGCAGGTCTTGGCCATTATTGCTAGACTCAACTATCTGAACAGTAGAGCCTTTGACATAGCCGAGCAAGCTAGAGAGATAGAGAAAAGGGACAAGGTAAGCTAGAGGTTGATTCTTTTCGATCGGCAAAGAAGATATCCAGTAGCTACAATATTGAGAGACTTTGCTCACTTAGACATACTCATCATTCTTCTGGTTAACTAGCATGATAACACAAAAGCAAAAATAATCAGTCAGCAGTATATCATCAGTGCGTTTGGAATTATGACCTTAGTTAGCTACTCTTGTTCATCGCTTCTATACATCAAGATCCGTGCGAATGGGTCAATCAGTATTATTTATTGAGAAAGTCTAATGTATGTAAGGATTTGGAGCTGAAAGTTGGTGCTGTATTGAATATGACAACAAACAAAAAGAATAAAGGGATATTGACCTCGGATGCTAAAGCATCCTTCTCTTTGATTATTGCTAGAATTGTATATGGCATAAATTGGTTTAACATTTCCGCCATATTTCCCCTTATTGCATTAGAGTTTAACAAGGATGTCTCTCTGCTTGGTTTTATATCTGCGGCATTTTTTGTGGGAGTAGGCCTATTTCAAATTCCTGCAGGCGTCTTTGCAGTCAGATACAATCCGCGTATTTCTGCCATCGTTGGAATAACAATATCTTCAACAGCTGCTCTTCTCTGTGGGTTAGTATTGTCATCATCAGAGCTAATCTGGTTACGCTTCATAGTAGGATTTGGAATGGCTTTCTTCTTTAGCTCAGCTGTAATCCTTATTGCAAGGCATGGAAAGCGAGGATTTCCCGGCTTCTCCGTAGGCATTATGAACTCTGCCCATTCGATGGGCGGAATTATCGGCATATTTGCATGGATAATTATTGCGCAAATGGTTGGCTGGAGGGCTAGCCTTATGGTAAGCGGCGTATTAGGTCTTGTTACTGCATTACTAATGATAATGACCATTCCAAAAGGCAATATGACTCTCGGGTACAATGCTAGATTACACAACAACGGTTCTCAACCTGCGAGAAAAGCAGAAAAATTGAAAATCTCCGATATTTTAAAAGTATTGTCAAACCGTACTCTGATCTATCTTGGTATTATTCTAATTGGCATTCAAGCGGCCTGGGCCGTTGAATTAACATTCATCGTAACATATCTAGAGAATCTAGGCTTCTATGCGGAACTTGCTGGAAGTATTGCAGTCTTGCCTTTAATTTTTGCCATTATTTCAGCTCCATTAATTGGGGGATTTTATGACAAAGTAAGAGATGCAAGAACAGTCTTGCTTATTTGTGGAGTTGGAGCCAGCATAGCCATGGTCGGACTATCCCTGGGCAGCCTATACCTAATCATTACATCAGTTATCCTGACAGGATTTTTCTCAGGCGGTGCGTTCACCGTAGTTTATGAGAGAGCGAGAACGCTTTTGATTGAGGGCATAGCCGATCATGGAAACAATGCAACAGCCAGCCTAGAGGCCAATAGAAGAAATATCTACGGTGAGGGTGATCCTATCACTTATCCTTCTTATTATGATACACTGAAGGTTGCTTGGGTTAATGGGCTTTCGCTCATCGGAGTATTATGGACGCCTGTCGTTTTTTCTTATATTGCAGAGGAGAATAGCTATGAGCTTGCTTGGATATCATCTGCAGTTGTAACAGCATTATTCATATTAGTTCCGATATCAAAGTTGTCTAAATAAGACAACTACGATTCTCTTTATATTAAATTCGATAAGCCGCCGGTTATGCTCTACATATAAGAGCAGTCTGTCTATCTGTCTTCTATTGTTCGCCATTATTACTAGGAATCTTTTTTAGTATTTCTGATTTTTGTTTTTTGAAGAACGTATCAGCACAGGTTTTTTTGTAGTTTTAGAAAATAATTGATTATTTACTCTGCTGCCCCTGCTCTGCTATGAGCTGCCTACTCCTTGTCATATTTCTCCTTATCTTGGACCGCTTGCACAGTTCTTTCCTTTTCCTCATTTAGTTCCTCTATCGTAACAGCCCTTGCTAAAATTATTGTACTGCCATCGTCTTCACTATCCTCTTTCGTGAAGAGGATAGCGTATGAAGAATGACTTAATGTCTCACTAACGGAATCATCATCGTGTGGTAATTCAAGATTTAATTCTCTTAAAGGAATAACCGAACCAAAATCGTCTATATCGAGCTTCGTAACTTTAACATTAGTTCCACTAATATCATTTATCTTTGCCAACATCTGGCTATAGCACCAGTATGCACATAAATATACGCAGGTCCCTATTAGAGTTTCTAGTTTGTTATCCCTAGTTCCCATCGTAAAGCCTTTTCACAGTGCTATCAGCTCTTCTACTGCTCTGATTTACTACAAAATCAGTCTAGAAGAAGAAAAATATCTTTTGAAATAATTTGTGAAGAAAAGTCAGATTCTCGTGTCAAGAATAAGACAGGAAATTGTTTATAGATGCGTTACATGCCTTTCCAAAAGCTAAGTTTTATTTTCCATACATGTAGGTAATTTTCCTTTGTGTTTATTGCGATATTCATCTAGGAGCTGTTCTTTCATTCTATCTGCTGACCCTATTAACGCATAACTGAACCTTTTTGCCTTACTTATGCAAGGATCTGATAGGCATACAAGCATGGATTCTCTAAGGTTTTGGCTACTACCAATAAATAAGATATTCATATTTGCGTGCATCTTGTAAACTCCTTCTGATTCTGCAACAGTAGCAATGTTATCTCTATCAAAATCAAGCCATGGAGACCAATCTAAAGACGCTTCTGTCCTTTCATTATTCATAACTTTGGATTGTACCTTGTTCTTCTTTAGTATTGCTGGTTCTGTCATGTTTCCAAGTGTGTGATTAGATAAGAAGAGTTATGGGTATACGATAGATCAACTATGAACTAACATAGACTCTGATACTATGGATACCCTCAATGTCAACACAGGATGTTGTCTTCTCATGTATTGCAGGTAGTGAATTATAGGATTTATGACGACCTTTTTGCGAATGCTATAATGAACACCTTATTGATCATATAGGCTGAAAGCTGCAGCGAATGTGATCCTAAGTAAATATATTGAAAAGGATCTAATCAGCTGATAAATACCCGACTGTGTATATTTTTCATATGCATCACATAGCCAAAGAAGACGAGATTCCTACGGCCCTTGTTTCCGACAGATGCCAGTTTTGAGAGGCAAGCTTTAATGGAGCGAGAACCAGCTGTCGCTACATTACAAGGAGAAACACTCGGAGGAGGCCGGACAAAACGGAGACAGTCTGTAAGAAAAAATTGATAGAATTTGCGTCAGAAAATGGCCGAACCCATAAAATTAAAAGAATTTCACGAGAATGACTGTCTCTAATAATCAGGACGCTAATGATTCGAAGGAGATTATGCAAGACGGTGGCTGGGACTTCCATCTGTAAATAATATACTTGGCTGATCTTGTAGTTGGCGCAGACGAACCAGACGACCCTAAAGTATTGATCAAGGAAGTAGTGTCTCTATATTATTCTATATTATGTTATCCTATTCTATCCCTACTTGGCGTTCGTTGTTGACTCTCTGCGTGGGTTTTCATATAAGATAGAGCAATTGCGATACCTAGGATTGAGCAGATTATGGCCAATGACATCTCTATTGGTATCTCGTAGAACTCCGACAGGAGCATTTTGAATCCTATAAAGAATAATAGTGCAGTCAATGCTGGTTTAAGATAATAGAATTTCTCCATAGAACCTGATAAGAGAAAGTACAAACTCCTAAGTCCAAATATTGCAAATATGTTTGATGTTATGACAATGAAGGGATCCGATGTAATTGCCAAAACAGCTGGTATTGAATCAAGGGCAAAAACAAGGTCAGTCATTTCTACAATAGCAATGGCAACAAGCAATGGTGTAGCATATAGGATACCGTTTTTACGAAGCACGAACTTGTCAGTCTTTATCTCTACATCGACTGGCATAATTTTTTTTAAGGCTCGTACAGCAATGTTTTTTTCTACTTCAATTTTCTCGTCCTTCTTTTGCACGAACATCCTAATTGCTGTAAAAATCAGAAATGCACCAAAGACGTAAATCATCCAGTGAAATGTCTCAAGCAGAGAAACCCCTGCAATTATCAGCGGAATCCTCATGGCTATTGCACTTAAGATGCCAATCGACAAGACCTTGTGTTGGTATTGATGTGGGATAGCTAAGGATGTAAAAATGAGTAAAAAGACAAACATATTATCAACGCTTAGAGTCTTTTCAAGAGTATAGCTTGTAATGTATTCAAGCATCTTTCCATAGCCCATACTAAAGTAAATTACACCGGCAAATATCAGGCCAAGAGAAATCCAGACGATGGTCCAAGCTAATGCATCATTCGTTGAACGGACTTTCTTCTCCTTCGATACTGCTTTTTGGTTCGATCCTTTTGCACGCATTTCCTTTATCTTGCCTATTACACCAAGGTCAATGGCTAAAGCTACACCAACAAATATGCTAAATAGTACCCACATTAGGACGACTTCTACTTGTTGTGTATTGAATATCATTTCATGCTGCAATCTTTATTCTTCTACGCCTGCTAAAACACAGATGTAAAAACCATATTAGAGGAATATATACGCACCCAGGATTCTTCATAAGAGCGAGGTATTGCATATGTAACCTAGTTCTCAGTCCAGTCCAGTTCACTGTCACGATCTGCATTAGTTAAAGAAGGTTGATTCTAACAAGAAATTGGAAAGTAACCTACTCTCTCTTAAGTCAACCAGTCAAATAGCCACACTATAAGTCACAATTTGTATATTCTCACAATTGGTGCAAAAGAAAGATAAGGATTCAGCCAGCCTTAACAAGTAAATCTTATTAGAAGCAAACACCTATCACTTACTAGGAAATGCAGCCTCATGTAGTCTCATTAAGGGTACTTCCTGCTTACGAACGTGATACAGGCCGCGCAGTTGTACGCATAGATGGCCGTTCTATGGATATCCTAGGCGTTGGGGATGGAGATATAGTAGAAGTTATTGGCAAGAAAGATGGAGCAGACGCAAGATGTTATCGACTCTTGCCCTCAGATGAAGATCAAGGTATTACAAGAATTGACCCCGCGTTGAGGAAGATGATAGGTGTTGCTATTGAGGACACTGTAACTATAAGAAAGATAGCTGACACTGATATATCAGTCGAGAAACCCAAAAGCATAGAACCTGAGGAAGCCAAAGCATCAATGGCTACACCGTCAGAATCCACTGAAAATCTGGGATCCGGGTCAGAAGATACAGCAACAACAGCAGCTGCTGCTGCTGCCGTCCCTTCGAGTGCCGGAATGTTTGTCCTATCAGGTTCGTGCATAGATTTTGAAAAGGAGAGACCCAAGATAATGCACTTTATAACTACGCTAGAGTCTGCAACGCGCAGTCAAAGCAAATGCAAATGCTATTCTGACGGCAAGAAAGCCCTGGGATGGGATTTCTTTCTGCTTAAGATGGATGAAACATTTGTAGACAGGTTGCGTGAGATATATCCAGAAATTGAGAAACAAGAGGCTGGCAGTATGGAGGAACGTTTCGCAGTTTGGATGAACAAGCAGCTAAAGAAGATGGCTAACATAGACTATCATCTAAAGTTGAGCGATGTTCCTCAGGAAAAGACGAAGGGATTCAGACTAAGTCCTGAACACTTTAGAGATAATTCGAACCTGGAAGATCTGCGCTGACTGTAGAGCAATTAGAAACTTTGGCTGGAGCAAATGTAGGTATATGAACAAAAAGAGATGTCAAAATGTGTCACTAGTTAATGCCTGTTGAGGCAATGACCTAATGGATTTTACCCAACGCTGGCTTTTGATGCTGGCAATTTCTACTGGACTATTTGCTATTTCATTACTCCTACTACGAGTTAATATTCGGACACTCGCTATCCTTCTTGGCATTGGATTGCCCCTCGTTACACTCTGGCTCTATATGGATGCTAAGTATTTTAGTGTCCAGCGAAGAAATAGCTCATCAAAACAGGTGTGTGTATGCCCTGTCTGCAAACACTCTGATGCAACAATGTGTTTCGGGGAAAGATGTTCATGTTGCCTAATTACCAAAGATGAAAAAATAGTAGGGCATTCAAGCAGTCCATTGCAGTAGGGGCAGGATTAAAAAATAAGGCTATTCTTGCTTTGCCTTATCTGCTTTTGCTTTTATTGAGCTGGCTGTGTTGAATTTCCTGCTGCAGCAGTGGCAGTTGACGGTGTTGAAGTAGCTGTGCCATTAGAGCCACCATCCTCTCCCGCTCCCGCTTCTTGAATAGCGGGTTCTCTTGCTGCTGGGATCTCTATGAACGGCGTTGCGCCTTCACCGCCACTTGTTACAAGAGGCAATACACCGTCCCACCTCTGAGTTTTGAGCCATTCTAGATAGCGCGGGTTTTCTCTCAACTGCGCCTCAACTATTGATATCGCCTCCGCTTCTCCTTGTGCCTGCAGTACAGCCGCTTGCCTCACTCCTTCTGCGCGAGCGATATTGGCTTGCTGCTCTCCAATAGCCCTTGCTTCTGCTTGTTGTGCCTCTATTTCGATTCTCCTAAGATCGTTGTTAGCCTGAAGGGCTCTCTGTTCGGCTTCTACTTTTGCTTCAACTGCTCTCCTAAATTGCTCTGTGAACTGGAATTCTGTGATTGATAACGCCTCTACTACAATGTTGTAAGGAGCTAACCGAGCTTTTATGTTCGCTTCAATTTCGCTCTTCACCGTCTCTCTATTTGTAATCAGATTCTCGGCGTTGAACCTAGCTGATATTTGCTTTACGGACTCCTGTATTGCAGGAGCGATGACTCTACTGGCATAATCAAAGCCAATCTGCTGGTATAGGATTTGAGCAGTACTGGGGTCTACGTGATAGTTAAGTGCGACCTGTGTGCTCACGTCCTGTAAGTCGTTCGATGCAGAAGCGGCGTTTTCAGTTATCCTTTGTGTTCTAACTTCTATTGGGATTATGTTGTCTCTAAATGGGACTACAAAGTGGATGCCTTCATTTAGAGAGACACTAGTGTCAACAGCTCCGAAACTTAGTAGAACTCCTCTATGACCAGCTTCGACGATTTTAACGCTAGCAGCAAGCACTACCACAAGCAAAATGAAACCTATGATGATCGGTACTATGATTCTCATTGAAGATCTAGTTATTAGTCCTCCTCCTTCTCCCCTATAGTCTTCAAGTGGTTCTCCTTCACGGGTCGTTCTTTGGTAACGTCCAGGGCCGCCTCTGAAGGCACGTCCTCTAAATCTTCGTTTATATATGAAATAGCCTATAACTCCGATGATAATCACTGAAATAGCAATTGTGATTATAGTGCCAACTTCTACCATTGTTCTGAGAATCCCCTTTTCTCAAATTGCGAACTTGTATGCAACATTTTCGTGACTTTCATGTACGTAATTGATACAGTATCACAATATGAAGTTTTATCTGTCAGTCGTTGTATTTTTAAAAAGAGTCGAGTAATATAACCTAGGATCTCATATGATAACAGTCTGGTTGCTGAGCTGGTCAAAGCGTAGTTTATAGTCTTGCGCTGCGGTGGCTTCTATGAATGGACTGAGAAATTTATTCGCTTAGAAGCAGTATCAGCATATCTTGCTTCTGAGCCAGGCCGGCTGTTATGCCTATTAAAGGGCAGCCAGCTAGGATGGCAAGCGTTAGAATCTGGGCGGCAAAAGTGCGAATTTCATACACTCTCTCTTCACAAATCTTTTCTATATTTTTCTATGCGTTCAGAGATCTTTGTGTTTTATTCATCACACATCAATATCAGCACCATGATGCAAGTTTCTCGATGACCTTTAGCTGACTGATGTGTCCTGCTAATACCACATGCTTTCATCAGAACCCTGCCTTCTTTAGTTTTGATCCGCAATTTGGGCATGAAGTCTGATTATGTTTTGTTCCGCAACTCAAGCAGTAGTAATGTATACCTCCTTGGGAGCCAAACATATTGCCGAAGTATGAAGAACCCGATGAAGCAGCTTGGCCCGTCTTTCGAAGACTTCTTCTTCTCCTGTAAAAACCCAAGCCTATCACAGCCAGAACAATGATTATGAGAGAATAAGGAAATGGCAATAGTCTCGAAATGACAAACGCTATTCCAAAGTAGATGCCAATCCAAATGAGTGTTTCAATCATATACTTTTTTGTATTATTATCCACTTTTACAGATCAACACAATATGATGGTGGTTATTGATATTATTTTAAAGTACTATCAAGAGTCAACTCTTTAACTGCATTAATCGAGGATAACTAAAACCAGTATATGAAAATGTACAAACTACCAAACTGAATACATGAGGGCCGGATCTGAGACTCTATCTATGTGGATATATTGCCGATACTGCCTTTATGATATATTGTAGTCTGTAGTCTTAGAGCAACTAACGTATCACTTGAGGATCACCGAGCTGCCGCTTGGGCCTTGTGCAATATGCATTAGGGACAGATCTTAGGTTTAACATCAGGAAAGATGGTAATGGAACTGTTAGTTAGATCAATAGGTTTGTTAATGTAGGAGAAAATATTGTGTCAAGATCTCTTAGACATCCAAGTGCAAAACTATAAAGGCTACTCTCGAGAGTATGTCTCGGCCTATGATTTTGCATTCAAACAAGTTCGACGACTATTGGGTTTACTCTAAATACATGGACTTTTCAGTCGTGAATACAGCAAAGCCATCAACAGAGCTACTTTGTCGAATCAAAAGCGAATATGATCATGAATCTTCGACAAGTGACAAGTATGTAGAATAGATTTTCTTAGTGGGTATAAATGAAGAAGAGCTTTGATCCCATCTTGGTAATTCTTACACTCACCGTATTTTTATTACTTCCATCCAATTCTCTATTGTTGTCATCTGGCCAGCTGATGATAACAGATGATAGCCATAAATTAGAAAGGAAGAATAGGACAAATACTTCTTTTACAACAGTACAGGACTTACATTTTATAGATAACGAAACCAAGCTTACGGGGGCGTATATTCCAGATAAACTCCATTTAGAAGATATGGAAGAAAGTGACCAAAGACATGCCATACTAGAATTTCTTGAGCAGGGATTTGATGAATATTATTTTGTCATGGATAATTTCCGCGATCCCGAGGAAGTACAATCAACAGAAAGACTGCTTAATATTGCAGACAATACTGAATTGAAAATAATTATTATTCTTTTGCCTCCTTCAGAAGGTGGCCCTAGGAGTAGTTATGACTGGAAAGGATGGGTAAGCTACTTCAATGATCTTAAGACTAGACATCCTTCCTCGTTTAGCGGTTTTGCAATAGATGACTTCAATTGGATAAGTACAAGAAATGATACAAAGTTTTGGAGAAACATTGATTTCATGTTAGATTCCAATCTTGCTGACGCTCTAAAAGGAAAAAGAAATGATGTGAAATTTTGTCCTGTAGTCTATTTTGAAGGTCTACGAAATGGCATACTAGCCACTGAATATGGCGAGTATATAGATACTCTAATTTTGGTAAGTGCTAGCTATTACAACATTTCGAGGCTTGAAACAAATCTATTGCATTTTAAGGAATTGTTCCCAGACAAACCTACGCGATACATCGTTTATCCTACAATAACCTACAATTATACAAGACAAGGTTACGATCCACCGTCTGATAGGTTAGTTATGGCCACGCTTTCGATAGCAACAAGATTGGTAGATGGAATAATACTATGGCATAAGATTGATGGCCATATAGTGCAAGATTATCTTAATCATAGGGAAAATCCGAACTATTTGCATGCATTACATGTAATGGAACAGCTGCAGATAGCAGATGAGAAAAATACATTAGTCCAACTAGCTAACAAACAGATAACCACTCGTTAGTTTTCTCAAATCCAAATACCCTACTGAAGAATGACGCCTGATATTCTGTATGTGCATATTTGATCTTGGAAATTGAAGCACAAGCGCCTTTTGTTGCATAAATGCTCGGCTGAGTTGCGGCACTGCACAATTCCTGTATTAGACTCTGGATAAAAGTTCATAAAAGTTGCTGCTTCAGTTATCCCCCTAAGTATGTTGTAAAATTGAGAGTTGTCGAATAACAGCGATATTTTTTGTAGATAGTCACAGCGTGTATGCAATTTTAATAAAAATGACACAGTAAGATAAAAATAGTTAACCCCGTCTACATCATAATGGGCTCAATGCTCCAATGGTGTCTTCATCGGGCTCTCCACCTACAATCTTTGAAGAATTCTGTCAGTTAATACTAGGGGTTGATGAATCTATTAGATTCGTAGGCATTGCAGCCTTAAATGGAGCCATATTAGCGATGAGGTACCGAGCGAATTTGATACCCCTACTGACGCAAGAGGAAACAGCATCGTCTATCAAATCTTCTGTTTGGAGAATGGAAAGTAGACGAACGCTTGAAGAAAAACTAGGCAAGACTCTTTATGTGGTTGCGACTTATGAAAAATTAAAGCGGGCAACGATTCCTGTAGGACAAGATGGCCAGTCTATTTTGATCATATCATTTGATATCGAATGTGATGTAGAATCAATAATTCGCAATAAGATTTTGACAATTATTAGGCCATATGGTACTATTAGTCCCTAGCTATTACAGTTAAAAAGGCGACAAACACTATTCAAAGCAGCGGGCATATACTACTTCACATTTAGAACGTAATTATATTTAGAACCAAGAATAGAGCCACACCAAATGGGCACCTGACCCATACTGTGTTATTCATATCATCATATCATGTTTTGTTATTTCTGTCAATAATGTAATTTTCTTGCAAGCACATGTTTTTCACCATTATCGTATGTCTTTTCAAATTCTATGGTGAAATTGTTCGATCTGAGCAATTCTATAGTAGGACCATAAGTGTCTTTACCATGCACCTCTACAAGAACCGATATGCGCCTGTTTGTAGACAATATCTCTTTGGCTCCTCTAAGTACCTCATATTCTGCTCCCTCCACATCAATTTTTATCCAATTTACTTCATTTACTCCTCTAATCTTCAGCAGATTATCTAAGGTATCTGCTTCTACCTCAATATATCTTCCTTCAATCTCTTTACTATATTTTGAAGCAAGATAATTCGTCATGAGACTATGGTGCATAGTATATCCCAGATCTTCATCTGGCAGGTATAGTTTTAGTCTAGCTTTTTTTGAATACACTGCCCAATTCAATGCATTTACATTTTTGAGTTTGTTCAATCTTAGGTTATGCTCTAATATCTTAAAATTATAGGGATGGGCTTCAACAGCGATTACCTTACCCGATGCTCCAACAGATTTTGAACTTGTTATTGTATATCGACCCATATGTGCTCCAATATCTACAACCGTATCGCCTTCTTTAGGACGGAACAACCCTATTATTTCCTCTTCATGTTTTGTCATGACAATAAAGTCCTCCTTATTGAGCGGACAGTGAATGCGATAATCATGGCTGGGGACACGTATCTCCAGAAGTAACATCTTGTCTACTCCAAAAATCTTGGTGGATGAATACAAGAAACCTTTGAAAGTGAATTTCCGTCTTAGAAATATGCTGTCTCTTTTTTTTCTTCCTAAGATCAGTCTTAGAAAAAATCGTGTACCTAGGTAAGTGCTCTTCACCAGACCAAATACAAATTTATCAAAGACACGAGCTCCTTTTACCTCTCTCAACCACCATTTATCGGTTCCAACATATTCTAGATAGGACGAAGAAGTATAACCATTTATCATCCAAACCACTGTTATTGCTCTTACAATTACCCCTTAAGAGAGTTCCTGAGAACGGTTGACAATCAAATTCAGATAGTTCCAAGGGTTACAGGAATTTCGGTCATATGTAAACGATCAACATAGCTTAATAATAAAAAGAGTATGGAAAGACGTCTCTATCCGTCTTCCTCTTCTTCCTCTTCTTCCTCTTCTTCCTCTTCTACTGGTGCTAGATCTTGTCCTTGTGTATCACACGTGTATGTGAATAGGCATTGAGAAAGTTCTTGCTGATTTACTGCTATTATCTCTCCTCCTTGTCCTTGTGTATCACACGTGTATGTGAATAGGCATTGAGAAAGTTCTTGCTGATTTACTGCTATTATCTCTCCTCTTTGGCCTCCATTTATCTCTCTTATTGACAGGTTCTTAAATTCAAATTGTGAATCGTCTACTCTAAATCCACCTCTGGTACCCTCCTCTATTATGTCGTCGCTGGACCTGTCACAATCGCTACCTGAAACTTCCCAATCGCCGTCGTCTACATACTCTGTGGCTTTCTTCCAATTGTTTTGCTGATTTCCATCATCAACCCACAACTCTAATTTGACATCACCGCCGGCCAGGTCATACGCTATCATCTTGATGCCCACCCATCTATTATCGAGATTGTCTACGACGCTTTCTTCTACTGCAGTGCTATCTGAATATCCGCCGCCATGATGAAACAATTTTTTCTTAAAATAGGCATCACCTTCCGCATTAAGCATTCCATAGTAACCATAAGCACCACAGCCACCGTCGTCATTATAGGATGGACCCTGTCTTGCTATTAAGGTAAATTGGTCATTTCCTTCCACTAGCTTAAAGTAACCTGTCATTTCCACATTCTTCCACTCGTCAGCTGGAGAATCTGCATGAATCCTTACTCCATGTTCTTCAGTGCCAGTTTCTGCATCTAATTCAAATGCACCACGGCCTGTTCCCTCTCTTTCTTCTTCTAAGTCTATTTCTTCATGTGAAGTCATCAAAAAATTGTCGTCATTTTCTGGCTCTTCGTTGTCTAGAAACCAGACAGGACCATTACCCGCTGTAGGATAAAGTTGTTCTATTCCGAACTTGTCTGGAAATGCTAGCGCTTCCTCTGTCAGCATGGTGAGCGATGAAATAGATAACATTACCGCCGTTCCAGCTGCCAGAAGGAGGTTCCTAGAGAACCCTAGATTTCTTCTCGTTGATCGCATCGAACCGCAAGGATGATGGCACCTATTTTATTTCTTGTGGAATCTTTTTCTGAACTGTATAACACAATTTGACCATAAATGTACGCGGTGCAATTAATTGATTTCAAAAGTTTACTTCTTTTTGTTCGCCTACTCTATCTATTTTACAGTATATTGCAGCAGAGGACATGATTTTTTGAACTTATGTCCGCATTTCATTTATTTCATATCGTAGCAATTCTTATGAAGGAAAAAGCAATTTTCTTTGAAGCATTACCGTCAATGCACCGTAGAAAAACAAATTCAATGATCGTACAAGAACTGGTTATCTAAGACCAACTCATTTAAACAATACAAGACTATCAACGAAGAGTGGGTGATAAAGATGATGAATTATTCCATATTACTTGATGTCGTAGGCCTAGAAGTGAAACACTTAGACTCTGGCTTATTGCCAAATATTGCCAAGATTAGTGAAAATGGTGAGGTAGCAAAACTGGAGCCTACATTTCCTGCTGTTACATCAAGTGTTCAGGCCAGCATCCTATCCGGCAGGTATCCTAGAGAGCATGGAATAGTATCAAATGGATTGTACGATAGGAGCACGTACAATGTCTCGTTCTGGGAGCAATCCAGCTCCCTTGTTCAGACTCAAAGAGTATGGGACACCGTCAAGCAAAAAAATAGTAAGAAAACTGCTGTGCTCTTTTGGCAAAATACGATGTATGCCAATTCAGATATTGTTGTGACTCCACGGCCAATACATCTAGATGATAAGATGGTTATGTGGTGCTATTCAAAGCCAGTAGGCTACTACGAAAAATTGAAGGAAAAGTTCGGCGAGTTCAACCTTGCAAGCTACTGGGGACCATTAGCATCACCCAAGTCAAGCGAATGGATAGCAAACGCTGCTGATTATACTCTAGAAAGCGAGAGGCCCAATTTTCTCTTTGTATACATACCACATGCGGATTATTCAGCACAGCGCTTTGGTAAGGAAGCAGTCCAGGTTAGAGAGGATGTGAAAAAGGCTGATGAAATAGTAGGGAGAATTGTCCAGAAGGTAACCGATCTTGGAATAAGAGACGAAACACAGTTTATTATCATATCTGAATATGCATTTAATGATGTCAATGCTGCAGTGCCGCTTAATCGTGTGCTTCGAGACGCGGGCCTTCTTTCTGTCCGCACTATTCAAGAAAAGGAATATGTTGATTTTGAATATAGCAAGGCGTTTGCGATGGTTGACCATCAAGTGGCTCATGTGTACATCAAAAATGGCTATGAAAGAGAAACGAGAAAGACATTAGAGAATACTGAAGGAGTAGAGAGGATTTTGGAAAGTAGTGGTAAGAAAGAGCTAGCAATAGATCATGAGCGAAGCGGTGAGCTGATCGCGGTTTCTCCAAGAGACAGATGGTTCAGCTACTACTGGTGGTATGACGAAAATAGAGCACCAGATTTTGCGGGCAAAGTGGATATACACAGAAAGCCAGGCTATGACCCTGTGGAGTTGTTTATTGATCCAAAGACAAAATCCATACCACTCGATGCCAGCTTGGTCAAAGGGTCACATGGCAGGCCATCTGACCCGCAAACAGATGAAGGGTTTGCGTTCTATGCTTCAAGCAAAAGGCATGGCCTTATATCTGAGTCAAGATCATTAAGATGTGTGGACATTGTAAAATGCCTTTTTGACTCGCAATGAAATACGCTATCACCCTTGCATCTTTTAGAAAGATAGAGCCAATTGAAGATACATTGGCTACACTAGCAAAACAGGGTTATGACTCAATAGAAATGTTTGGGGAGCCTAGTGAAATTGATACAAAGAAATTGCTTGATTCATTGAATTCATACGGTCTATCTGTTTGCGGCATAACTGGTATGTGGGGATCTATTAGTCGCGATGGTTGGAAACGCAAGCTTCTAAGTAGTGATCCTAAGCTAGCACAAGTTTCAGAACAATATGTGATAGATTGCCTTGAGATGTGTAATACTCTGGAAGGCCATGAGATGAATATTTGTCTCTTTGATGACGACGGTCAAGGAGTTGACAAAACTCACAGGATAGTTTCTGCAAACGAAAAGGAGCTCTTTGCAGCAAAAGCTGTACCGATAATGAGGCGTCTATGCAGAAAGGCGAGAGACTATGGCATTCAGCTAGTGCTTGAGCCTCTCAACCGGTACAGCACTCCGTATTGTGCTACTGCAAAAGATGCAATCGCGATAGCACAGCAGGTAGACTCACTAGGTGTGTTGCTTGACACCTTTCACATGAACATTGAAGAAGACTTATTTGAAGACGCTATACAAAGCTCCCATAAGTTTTTGCGTCACATGCACTTCGCCGATAATAATAGAAAAATGCCGGGATTTGCTCACATTGATTTTTCTAGAATTGTAAAAAGCCTAATACAAATTGGCTATAATGGATATATCAGCTTTGAACCAAACCTCCCTGATAAGAATTACGAGCATGCAACCAGTTTCGGACTTGATTTTATTATAAGAACAGTCAAAAAACTACAAGATAAATCAACCTCTGCATAGCTTGCAGCTATTTCTAAAGACTAGTACAAGGTTTCAGCTTAATCTGCATTTACTCTCTAGGCGAGATTCAATCTGATTTACGTAGAGGACCACTGATAGATATGAAGCTACAGTAGTACTAGTCCCACAGAGTGTGTGTCCATATACATTCTAGCCGTCAGAAAAACCCTTAACACGATTTTTCATTTCATCTCCTTCTGACTTCATGTGCTCTCTAAGCGACTCAACTGTGTCAAACGACTGACCACATTCCTTGCACCTCAATAATTCACTTGAAGGCATATAGAATCATAAGCGACAAGATTTAAAAAACCTGCACATGCCTAAGATGCATATACACAAATACACAATAACTATTTCATTGCCTGATATTGCCGAGATTAAAAAAAATCGTCATAGCTATAGAATACATCAGATCCATAAGCCATCTTTCTAATTGGCAGAGCTCTTAAATCTCGATGCATTACACTAACGCTATTGCTCCAGCAATTTTTGTTTCAAGGGGGAACAGAAATAGTGGTAATTGCAGCTGCAGTCATAATTGGTCTGCTCGTGTTGTGGATAGTTGTTTCAATACCTGTATGGGTAGCTGCCAAGATCCTTGCAATGGGAAGAGTAAGCTTCAGCCGTGCCATGCTGGTTACGGCGCTTGGTCCCATAGTATCGGCCATAGTGTTTTTTATCTTTGCAGCTTTGCTTACAGCAATAGTTGGAGACCCTACCCTGCCTGTCATAATAGGATTAATTTTCGCTTTTGTTGCTTGGATAGGCGTATTTAAAAGGGGATTTCATACTGGATGGCTCAGAGCACTTGGCATAGCAATGCTTGCGATCATAGTGTTTGCAGTAATTGGATTAATGATAAGTCTTCTAATGCAGGTAATAGTTCCTGAAGCTCCGCCAATAACTCCAATTCCCCTCCAGCAGGTCTAAACACTGATGCGTTGATTGAATTCTTGCTCAGCCCACTCGATAAGGCCTACCAGATCTGTGGCCACATGGTCTGAACTCTCTTCTGCAACTGATTGCAGCTGTTGTGTAGTGACCGCTATAATGCGGAGGTCACCTTTGACCTTACCCTTAATCTCCTTAGCGGTCGAGGTCAAGAATCGAAGAGATCCTTCGCCAGATGAAAATATACACACAAGCATAAGGCCGTGCTTATTACTCCATAAGCGTAGCAAATAACGCTGAAAGTCAATATCAAAGAAGGGGTCAATTTGTTCACCAACATCGCCAATAAAAGACGCATCCCAACCGCGAGCCAACAATGCCACGGCTGACCCTTTAGCAATATGCACTTTATCTTCAGAGCCAGCCACGCATAGGGCATGCGCGTTTGCCTTTTGCTCTTTAGGGTGGACATTGAACTTGACTAAATCAATGAGTTCCATCATCAAATTCAACAAAAAAATCCGTTCTGTCTTATTCAATCTCCCTCTACTGTACAACTCGCTTATGGTGTTAACTACAGGCAGCATGACATCCGTCACCACTCTTACTTGGTCGACATCAGAGTTCATGACACTGAGCAAGATTCTTCTGGCATGATCTTCATCGCCTGCTAGAATTGAGCTTATCAGCTTTTGTTGAACTTGAATATAGTTAATCGGGAATTCGATATCCCCGACGCCAATTTGTGCAAACCATATGTTTACGTTGCCTATCTTCTTCTTTTTGAGAAGACCCATCGCATGCATGACATCAAGATATTTTGTAATTGTCATCCTGTTGATGCCAATCCTGTCTGCGAGTTCTACACCTGACAGTCCTGTGCCTCCTGCGCTTTGCAAAATATCAATTATCTTGCGCTTGATGTCATCAAGTCTATAGCGCCGGTACACAAGTTATCTGATATTATGGAAAATAAAACCGTTTTTACCGGCGCTTTTTCTTTGCCATCTTTCTTGAATTTGATATCAAATCGGTAAGTGCATTGAAGGCTTTTCCCACTTGCTCCATCTTTACGAGTACTATAGTGTCAGTGTAACAACTGACAGTGTCCTCAATGTTTATGTGTCTTCTAGCAAGCTGATTATAGAAAGCTATAGCACATCCTGGCGTCTTGATAATATCTTCTGGACTGTGTACGATAATAGCTGCTAGGCTGTCTTCAATTTCGAGAATATCGTCATAGGCAAACATACCTTTGATATCTTGGAGCAAAAGATCCTCAAAGACTAGTGTAATAGACATTATGCTTTCTGATATGCTGATAAAATTGCCGACACCCTGGACCATTGCCTTAGCAACCTTTTCAATCGTCTTTTTACTCTTCTTAGCCGAGACCTTTGCCACATCTGTGTTGACGGTTATATTACTAGCTGCCAATATTGATGCAATGGGCTTTTGTGGTACATCATAATCATATCTTGACCTCTTGAGGGCAGTTACGATGCTTTCTATACTGGTATCTTTGCTAAGCATCTGATCTATCTGTGGTTTAATAATACGAGCAAGAGCACTAATATTACAGTAATCACGCTGGAGTGAGTCCTGAAATGAAAGATCGCTACTAACTATCTCCCTAACGGCCTCAGTTATTGATTTTTCATTGCTGGCCAACATGGGTCAATATCAGTATATTTTAGGTCGTTCCTGACCAAAAAATATAAATGTAATGCTTGAAAGGCACTCGCATGTAGTTGGGTAATAATGGCAAAGTTGTATTGGCTTACTCAGGCGGATTAGATACTTCTGTCTGTATAAGATATCTGCAGACATTGCATAAGCTGGATGTTATAACGGTCACTGTAGACTGCGGTCAGCACGACAACTTTAAGGATATTGAAAGAAAGGCAGAAGCAATAGGCGCGATAAAACATCTTTACATAGATGCCCGCGAAGAATTTGCTCGCAATTATGTCCTACCGAGCATTAAGGCAAATGGCCTATATCAAGGCAAGTACCCACTTGCAACGGCTCTCGCTCGCCCACTGATTGCTGCAAAAACAGTAGAAATTGCAGAGAAGGAGGGCGCAACCGCAGTAGCTCATGGCTGCACAGGTAAAGGCAACGACCAGATTCGCTTCGATGTTACAATGCGTGCGCTTAGCCCTAACCTCAAAATCATTGCCCCAATACGTGACCTCAACCTGACCCGCGACCTCGAAATATCCTTTGCGAAAGAACAGAACATACCGATAAGCTCTGAGGCAAAGAAATACAGCATTGATATCAACCTCTGGGGGAGAGCTTTAGAAGGCGGCAAAATAGAGGAAGCTGATTTCGAACCGCCTGAAGAGGCTTTTGAATTTATCAATTTTCGGAATGACAAGCCTGGTTATATGGAGATCGAATTTGATCAGGGCGTTCCAGTGGCAGCGGATGGTGAACACGTACCTCTCGTTGACATTATCCAGTACATCAATGATAAGGCTGGTGCACATGGGGTAGGTATTGTCGACCACATTGAAGACCGAGTGGTAGGAATTAAATCGCGGGAGGTATATGAAGCACCAGCTGCCGTGGCAATAATTGAGGCCCACAAAGACCTAGAAAAAATGGTACTTACAAAGCATGAGCTTGCATTCAAGCAGATAGTTGACAATCAGTGGAGCTGGCTTGCATATTCTGGTCTATGGCAGGATCCCTTGCTCGCTGACTTGGATAAGTTTATAGATGCGACACAAAATCGTGTTTCAGGAAAAGTTAGACTAAAGATGGAAAAAGGATCGCTCAGGGTGGTTGGTAGGGAATCGGAATATTCTTTGTACAAAAATAATTTGGCAACATACGCAGCTGGTTCGACCTTTGACCAGAGTCTTGCTAAGGGGTTTGTGGAGCTTTGGGGGTTGCAGTCAGTTATTGCAAACTCCTTGGCTGCAGATGTAGCTATAGACAGAAAAAACAAAAAAAAGGAGGTAGAAGATGAAATCAAAAGTTGAATGCCAAGAGTGCGGGGCTGAAATCAGCGTTCCAGAAGATGCAGTAGTTGGGGAGATCATAACTTGCCCAGATTGTGGTGGCGAGTATGAGATTGCCTCAAAGGCAAATGACAATTTGGAGCTGAAACCCGCTGAAAGAGTAGGCGAAGATTGGGGACAATAATGGTTGTTGAGGTAAGCATCCTTTGCGACAAAGTTCGTTTTGAGGAAAAGGCACTCTATGAAAAAACACAGAGTATGGGCATAAAGTCAAAGATAGTAGATGCAAAGACACTCAGTATAGGTAATTATAGCAAGGCTAAGGATTTCCAGCTCGGAGATGTAATACTCCAGAGAAGTGTGAGCTATTACCGCGGTCTCTACCTTACTGCTTGCCTTGAATTTCTTGGATTCAAAGTACTAAACAGATTTGAGGTCGGACAGGTCTGTGGAAACAAGCTTATTACATCTATTAGGCTTGCAGAAAACAATATTCCAACTCCAAAGACGCAATTTGCATTTAGCGCAGAATCTGGGCTAGAAACCATCAAGAATAATACTGGGTTCCCAGTTGTCCTAAAACCTATTGTGGGTTCATGGGGAAGAGGGATATATCCTCTTCGTGACCTAGAGACTGCAAACATGATAATTGAAATGAGAGAAGAGGATGATAGTCCGCTTTCTCGTATATATTATATTCAAGAAATGGTTGATAGGCCGTCGCGGGATATTCGCTGCATAGTAATTGGCGACCAAGTCCTCACTGCAATCTATCGCTATTCTTCACAATCCGAGTGGCGAACAAATGTTGCCCTTGGAGGTAAGGTGGAGCTTGCGCCCATAACAAAAGAGATGGAAGATCTAGCGCTAAGAGCTGCAAGAGCTGTAGGAGGCGACAGCATCTTGGGCGTGGACATGATGGAAGACAAGAATCGCGGTCTGGTGGTTCATGAAGTAAATAACACAGTAGAGTTTCGGGGTGCTGCAAGCGTTTCAGAGGCTGATATCCCAAACCAAATGATCGACTACGCAGTCAAAATAGCAAGGAAGTAATGACCTATTTTGGTCACAAATGACCTGTTCATGGTTAGAGCTGACCAAAAAATATAAATGAGGATTTTTCAAGCGAAAAATTAAAAGAAATGCATTTTAGCCAAGGAGAATTTCACAAATGAAAGTTGGAGTGGTTGGCGCTTCTGGATACGTGGGCGGAGAACTGCTACGACTTCTAGTCGCCCACCCAAAGTTAGAACTGAGTATGGTGACATCGCGGCAAAAGGCAGGTGAGTATGTGCACCGTGTCCATCCAAACTTGAAGGGTTTCGTCGACATTACGTTCTCTCCAATGGATATGGATAAGCTCACGGACAATTGTGATCTTGTATTTACATCAGTCCCCCATGGCAAGGCAAACAAAATAGTCAAGGATCTATACGATAGGGGGATGAAGATAATAGACCTCTCGGCGGACTTTAGGCTCAAAAATCCAAAGGATTATGTAAGATGGTATGGCTGGGAACACCCTTTTCCTGAAATGCTGAGCAAGTCAGTCTACGGGGTTCCGGAGCTTCACCGAGAAGAGATTAAAAACGCACAGCTCGTCTCCTGCCCCGGTTGCATGGCAGTAACCTCCCTTCTTGCCCTAACGCCGTTGATTGAAAATAATCTCATAGATACTGAGCATGTTGTAGTAGACAGCAAGATCGGATCGTCTGGGGCCGGCCAGAAGGCAAATGCAGGGACGCACCATGCGATGCGTTATGGTGTAGTCAGACCCTACAAGCCTGCAAAACACAGGCACACTGGTGAGATCGAACAGGAGCTTTCGCTCATCGCTAAGAGGCAAATTAAGGTCAGCATGAGTCCTCATGCAGTCAACATCGTCAGAGGCATCCTCACTACTAATCACACCTTCCTGAAAAGACCTGTGGAGGAACTAGAGCTATGGAAAATGTATCGTAACGCCTACAAGCGCGAGCCCTTTGTGAGATTGATTCGTGACAAAAAGGGCCTATACAAGTTTCCAGATCCAAAATTCGTGGTCGGTTCAAACTTTTGCGATGTGGGATTTGACATAGATGAGTACAACCAGAGAATAGTGGCACTTTCAGCCTCTGACAACTTGATGAA
Organism: Nitrososphaera sp.; assembly: GCA_035253605.1. Taxonomy (GTDB): domain Archaea; phylum Thermoproteota; class Nitrososphaeria; order Nitrososphaerales; family Nitrososphaeraceae; genus Nitrososphaera. The sequence goes on along the minus strand of DATFBV010000123.1, from coordinate 3,899 downwards.
GGGTGCTGCTGGCTCTGCAATACAAAATATGAATGTGATGTTTGGATATGGCGAAAATGAAGGACTCATGTATACCCCATTGACTCCAGTATGATAGTTACAAAGATAGGCGGAAGCGTAGTGGACGGGCTTCATCCCTCAGCTCTTGCAGATATAAAGTCAATAGCTGAAAAGTACAAGCTCGTTTTTGTCCACGGTGGAGGCAAGGAAGTTACTGCAACTGCAACTAAGCTTGGAAAGGAACAAAAGTTCATTATGTCGCCAGGTGGTGTGCGGAGCCGTTATACAGACAAAGAGACTGCCGAGATCTATACTATGGTCATGTCTGGAAAGCTGAACAAGGCGATAGTCCAGATGCTGTTGCGCCAGCATATCAATGCTGTAGGACTTGCAGGAATCGATGGAGGAATATTGAAGGCAGAGAGAAAAAAGAAGCTCATGATTATAAATGAAAAAGGAAGAAAGATGATAATAGACGGCGGATATACTGGCAAGATAACATCGGTTGATGGAGCTCTGGTAAGTGACCTTGTTCGCAGCGGATATGTGCCTGTGATTTCACCGATTGCGTTAAGCGAAGAGTTTGATTTTCTTAATGTGGATGGTGACAGGGCTGCAGCATATGTGGCAGGCGGCATCAAGGCAGACAAGGTGATCTTTATCACAGATGTAAATGGCTTGATACTAAATGAAAAACTTGTTAATTCACTGACTCTTGCTCAGGCAAAAGGGGTGTTACCAAAAATTGGGTCTGGGATGGATAAGAAAGTCCTTGCGTGTATAGAGGCGCTTGAAATGGGAGTCAAAGAGGCGATCATTGCTTCGGGCCGGGATGAAAACCCATTGTCTGAAGCAATAGCCCATAAAAATTGTACGGTGATCCTTCCACATTGAACAACGAAGACCGATATCTAGCAGCTCTTTATCAGAGGTTTCCAGTAAATATAGCAAAGGGCAAGGGTACAAAGGTGTGGGACACTGCAGGCAAGGAATATATTGACTGCATGGGCGGATATGGAGTCGCATTGGTTGGCCACTGTAACGACAGGGTGGTAAGCGCTCTCAAAAGCCAGGCAGAGATACTGATCACGGCCCACATGTCTACATACAATGATACTCGATTGAGATTCTTGGAAAAGATAGCATCAGTGGCACCCCCCTCTTTGAACAAGATATTTTTCGCGAATAGCGGTACCGAATCTGTCGAAGCAGCCCTGAAATTTGCACGCAAATACAGCGGCAGGCATGGTGTAATAGCAATGAATGGGGGGTATCATGGCAAGACGTTTGGCGCGCTCTCTGTGACATACAGCGAAAAATATAGAAAGTCATTTATGCCGCTATTGGATGGTGTTAAGTTTGTTCCATACAGCGACCCGTCCCTGCTAGAAGAAGCAATTGACGATACAATTGGAAGTGTAATTCTTGAGCCTATTCAGGGTGAGACTGGTATAATCGTTCCTCCAGATGACCTTCTGCCAAAGATCAGAGAGATCTGTGATAGACGCAACATTGTCTTGATATTCGATGAGATACAGTCAGGGCTTGGGAGAACTGGCAAAATGTGGGCAGGTCAAAACTGGAACACGACTCCAGATATTATGTGCCTTGCAAAGGGCATAGCTGGCGGTATACCTATGGGGCTTGTCCTTGCCAAACATGAGATAATGGACGCTATGAAGCTTGGTGAGCATTCTTCTACGTTTGGAGGAAGCCCTATTGCATGCGCCGCTGGCACTGCTACAATAGAAGCTCTAATCGATGATAAACTGATTGATAATGCTGCAAAGATGGGTGTGCACCTTAAAGAAGGGCTCTACCGACTGCAAGAGAAGCACAAGATTGTCCGACAGGTGAGAGGTATTGGCATGATGATCGGAGTAGAACTCCGCTTTGATGTCAAAGAAATTCTATTTGACGGAATTCGTCATGGATTGTTAGTACTTTACTCAGGAAGAAATATTCTGAGACTACTTCCACCACTTGTAATGGATGAAATGACGATTTCCCGCTCTATTGATATAATAGATGCTCTATTGACTAATGAGGAAAAAAGAAGAAATGTCAGCTCAGGGAGATGAAACTGACGAAAAGATAATACGCATTTTGCAGGCAGATTCGCGTAGAGCATTTGTCGACATCGCTAATGAGATCGGACTTTCCGAATCGGCTGTTCGACGAAGAGTAAAGAACCTCGTCGACAGGACGATAATTAAACGCTTTACCATCGAACTCGGAGTAAGTGACAAGACAAGTGCAATAACACTAATCTCAGTAGCTTCAACGGCAGACACCTCGGCTGTGTCTGACCAGCTGATGAATCTAAATGGAGTCAAAGTAGTCTATGAAATAACTGGCCAATATGACATAGCCGCTATCATTGCAGCGCCAGCGATAGCTGACATCAACAAGTGTATTGACAATATACGCAAGATAGAAGGGGTATCTGACACAGACACGGTTATAATTCTAAAGACTATGCGTTAGTGTGTCTCTTTTGAATAAGCATAAGTTAATACCAACTAACATTTGGGCAAACGCACTCTACAAAACACAATTAGTGAAATTTCCTATAATAATAGAGTGCTAATTGTAGCTCAAGATCTAAAAGTTTCAGACGGTTGCCTGAGATCCATCTCTCCATGTCAAGAAGGAAGTATCCATAGTCTCAATTTCTTTTTCATGCTGGGTAGTTATGAACAGCAAGAGTGGATCGCATGTGGCATTATTCGTTATTTTCAATCTATTTTGCTCCAAGTGACTAAGCAGCTCATATATAACTCCCCATGGAAAATAACCTAATGAGCAGACCACAGATCGACCCAGATATTCTAGCGTATAAACAAGAATGCAGCAGCATTCTGGCAGTGTCTCCGCGCATACGCTACGCAGGAATAATAAACAAATTTGGCCGCACAAAGGCAGGGGGCCTACGCAAAGGTGTGGTGCCGCTACTAAAGCCAGACGAGGCAAGAAACGAGCACTTTATTGAAGCCACAAGAAATCAGCTTCGGAAGAGCTTTGAAAAATCAATAGGCCGAGAGGAGTACACATTAACTGAAAACGAAAAGGTCAAGATAGTAACACTGTCAAGTCAGAAGCATTTTTACTACATCACCATGGACAAGGAGACACCCACAAATGAAGTTATAAAAATTATCGACGATGTTAAAAGGCTGGTCAGAAAATAAGGCGTACATGCCTCATATACCATCGGCTACTAAAAAATTGATCGATAACGACTGAGCTAGAAATTTCAAGACAATTCCAGTGTTTGTATGTTTTTTGCTCCCTGGTTCTTGGTATCTATGCATTTGTGCTGTTATGTCTTTACTGCTATAATTGGTTTCTTCTAAGATGCGTCGATATATATTTAAACTCCACTTCATTATTTAGAAAAACCTTTTCATTAGAAACAATCCATTGGTTAGCATACCGTGATCATTATTGAGGTAGATTGCCTTTTTCTTAGCTGTAGTTTTTAACATGTCTGATGCTATTTCATTTAGTTTTTCCTCGGGATAGAAATAATTGTACCAAGTCTCAGTACCATGGAGTCTTAGATATATAGCATTACTTATCGCGATAATTTCATTTGGTAATCTTGGAGCATCAACAGAACAAAACGCAATACCTGCTCCTTCAATCTCTTTTAAAGCTGACTCATTCCACCAAGAAGGATCTCTAAATTCAATAACTGCTTTTTTGGGGATTACAACATGATGCATTATGCTATCGCTATTAAAAAAAGACCTTACTCTCTCCAGATTCTCTGGTTTGAATTTAAAATTTGCTGGCATTTGAAAGAGCCAAAAGTCAATCTTATTTTCAAGTGGTTCAAAAATCTTCCAGAATTGATCCCAAAGCTCAATAGACCTTGGTTGATTTAGTCTATTGTA
>DATFBV010000122.1:0-6312 GCA_035253605.1 Nitrososphaera sp. | reverse complement strand
GGACAGACATTTTCACATGCCATACAGAATATACAATCCTTTTCTCTTATCATGAAAGCCTTTTTGTCAGATGCCGGATGGCCAGGCGTTTCAAGCCATTCGTAGACATTGACAGGGCAAGCTTCGATACATGCTCCATCTGCAACGCAGATGTCAAAATCTATGCATACGTCTTGACCCCATATACCCAATTGTCCTGGTGGGTCAATTGGGCCCCATACTTTGATTCCTTGATAGGTACCAGCTACCTGTCTCTTTTCTTTGAACTTGGCGTCAATTGGGCCTTCTGCTTTGCTGTAGCTTGTTCCTGTGCCAGTAAGCGATATCGTAGTTGGGCCACCGCCACCACTGGGTGCTGCAGCACCAGTAGGAGGTGGGGGTGTAGAAGCAGCTGCTGCAGCTGGTGACGCTGCAGTTGCAGTTGGTGATGTTTTGGCCGCAGTAGAGGCAGCAGCAGCTGCTGCTGCTGCTGGCTTGGGCACAGCTGCCTGTGTAGCCATTGTCTTTTGCCTTTTAACAATACATAATTGATTGTGAACATCCCTCATGCTTTCAAGGGTAGTCGGATTAGTGTGGCGTAAAAGGGTTCCACAGTCTTGGCATACGTACTCGGTTACCGTGGTAGACACATGATAGTATGGTTTTTAACTTATTTATTAACTATGCCAAAAAATGAAGAAAAAAGGCAGATTTTTTACTGCCTTGTGAACTGTTGCTGTTGTTGCGCAAAGAACGTTGTCCACGCTCTTGCGATGTTGGTGTTAAAGTCAGTCAGTGTATCGACTGTTCTGTTGTAGATCTTTAGGTTTTCCCTTGCTGCATCTAGCGCGTTGATCGTCAGCTGGTTGTTTATGTTCACCGACCTGATTGCGTTATTTGTCACTTCATTTGATTGTCTTATGAACACTTCTCCGTATGGCACTGGCGGGACGTTCAAGGTGCTCGCTAACTGCCTCTGAGCAGTGAATGTAGTCTGGATCATGTTCTTAGTTGTCTGAATATAGTCCAGCTGGAGATTAGAAATTGACTGTGAATACTGTGGCTGAGCCTTTGCAAATTCATCTACTGTTCTGATGAGGTTGTCTCTCGCTACGTCATACACATCTACTACTGTTCTTTCATCTTTTGTTGGGATAGTTTTTTCGACCATTTTTATTACCATCTAATGGTAACCAATGGTAATATATAAAGCTTGGTCAATATCGGTGTTGATTACCATGTAACGGCACTAAACTCCATATACTGTCTCTGTAACTTGCTGCCTCTTTTTCTCGCTTTTTTTCTCCGCATCAAACCTCTCCAACTCGTATATATTCATATCGACGAACTTGATTCCCTGTGCAAGCTGAGGGTGTACACGCTTGATTTCACTGTATATTTTTTGGCATGCAATCCGGTAATCTGGATGACCTTGGGGGGCTGTACGCAACTCTATCATATGACATGCTTCTCGCAGGTTCATCTTGAGAAAATAGGGATAACGATAGGCAAAGTTGACGACGTACTGAGCTTCCTCTGGCATAGTCTTAGCTATTTCTTCGTAAACCTGCTTTGATAAGTACATGCAATCTCTAAAGTCCTTGTCAAGTCCTAAATCAACCAGCAGTTGAGGAAGATCATAACCGTGCCTAGTCGAGAGCAATTGGCGCTCAATCGTAAGAATTCTGTGTCTATGAAGGTCTCGGAATATGCCAAAGTTGGTGAACAATTCGAAAGTATAATCAACCATTTCAAATGCCCTGCCTGGTCTATGCCGGCGACTGGTACGAAAATCGGTGTATGCGCGGATCACCTTGTTCCGCTCTTCAACCGGCATTGATTTGACATAATTCGTAATCCTATAAAGCGACTGGCCCTGAGCCTGCTCATAGAGAATTGCAGATATCACATTTACTTCGGCTTCAAAGTTGTCTTTGTAGTCAATGAGCCTGACAAGTTCAGGCTCTTCTTCAGGGGGAATTCTGGATAGGTAGAACCTAGCAAAATCGCCAATTGCATTTCCAGTTTTTGTAGTATATTCTTGCAGTGCCTGCCCATACTTGTCGTTCGCACGCCGGATAAATGAAGGAATGACTGCGTTTAGCTCATTAAATAACTGGGCTGCAATAGATTTGATCTCTTTTAGCTTTGAGCCATACATCAGGGTCAGCAAGTATTCAAATGCCCTACCGTTGCCTGTAATGCCGATATTTGTAATAGTGGATGCAGGCAAAAGACCACGAAGTATGTCTAATACTTTTGCCTTTATCGTCATACTGTAGATCCGCTTGGCGGCTTCAATGTCTTTGTCTGCCATCAAGTTGCCAAAGGGAACCTCTTTTTGCGACACTGAATCAAAGAAACTAAAGTGCTCTATTGGCTCTCTTTCTTTCAGGAATGCTTGTAGTGGCTGGATGCTCTTACTATAAGTGTTAAATGAGTGTTCACAAGCCTCAATGTATCTGTCTGCATGAGACGACGACATAATGCTGCCTTCTCTGGCATATAGATAGTATCCGCCAACCTTTTGATTAAAAGCTACATAACGGGAAGATTTTTCTAGGTAGGAGAGTCCAACTCTACGATCCTCAATCTTTTTTGCAGCAATATTTGATATCCCCTCAACAGCAACTTGAGCCTCGCCTAGCTCAGCCACCGAGTCATCACCATATTCAAGAAGAACTCGTCTATAAAATTCTTCTCCCCTATTTGGATTCTTTGCAAACTCATCTAGAAATACTCTTCGCATCGTTTTGTCTGTGCGGGAATAGCGTGACATCAGAGCACCCCTATCCACCTGTCTTGGAGTGATTATCGCAAATACTTGTCCCTCTACATTAGAGAAGTGTGTTTTAAGAATGGACTTTTCCTCTTCAGTAAAACTATCTAGAAAGACATTGCTATCAAACATAGAGATAAGTACACATGACTAATAAAAGAATGTGAAGGGGCGACTTCAAAAATATTGAGCCCTTACTAAAAAAAATATACTATTAAAGCATCTAAAATATCATAAAGAATCATCTAAACCAGATGGCATGATTAATTCCACTATTTTATCGAACTGTTTTAACACCGTTATCATTATACAATCTTTGCTCAGCTATTCACATGAGCGAAGAAAAGCTCGGATTTGTAGGCAAGCAAGTTAAGGACATATATGGTACTTACATTGGGAGAGCAGTCGGCATAATAACAGAAAACGATGGCGAGATAGAAGCTGTCGGAGTCGATTGTGGTTCTGGCGGTCTAAAGCAACTGCCTTACGAGCAGCTAGTTATCCAAGGGGAATACGTCTTCTTTATACCTAGATGGAGGCTTGACGCACAGAGGTTGCTGAGGCAAAAGTCCCTCACACTTAAGAGGGTAAAGGCACTTCAGGATATTCTCTCTGAGAACGATTCTATGAAGGAAGACGCAGAGCTAGTATATATCAAATATGAGAAGAAGCTGCAGGAACTTGATGAAACTGGAAAGCAGGTAAATGACAAGCTGAACGCAAGATTGGCAGAACTTGAGTTAGAAACCAAGAACATCAAGGCAGTCCTGTTTGATGCAAAACTCCAGTTCAGAAGTAACGAAATGAAGGAAGAAACGTACCAGCAGGTCAAGGTTCAGACAGACGAGCTAATAGAGCACATAAACAACGAAAGGGCAGAAATAAGCAATGTAAAAGAAAAGTTAACTACCCAGACGCTAGAAAATATCATTACAAATAGTAACTCTTCTACTACTACTGCTGCTGTTCCATCAACAAAGGAAGAAGAGGAAGAAAAGCCAGCTGAGCAGGCACCAAGCCAGCCCGCAGAAGTGGTTTCTGTTGTACAAGTGAGCGCAGCAAACTCAGAAGAAAAAGAAGAAAATGGGAAGGATGATGATGCCCCTGTGTCTTCTAACGGCGGGGAGCATGTGGAGACAAACTGGCTCAACCAAGTAATAACAAAATAATTGTAACGCCGGATACACTAACAGTGTCTGGCCAGTTTTTCATTTTTAAAAAATTTAGATGGGCAGCTTTTTATTTTTAACGTTCTCTAACACTTGTCTGTAAAAGCTCCCCAATCTCACTGTGCATCTTCAGGAAGTTAAGCCCTTTTGCAGTTGTCTTGTATGTTTGTGTTCCTTCCATGTATTCGAGCAGGCCGTTTTCTATCAAGACAGCGAGGTATTCTCTTAGTTGGGCATAGCTCAGGAAAGCTTTATACATGATTTTTGTCTTGGTTGCTCCGCCATTCGCTGCCTCTAGGATCATTGCTACTATTTCTGTTCTGCTTCTATACTTCAAACTATTATAGAAGTGATTTTTCTTTATTTTTAATATATCGATTGACTCTTTAATAAGAAAATTCTGAATATCTCTTTCACCTATTGACCAAGATCGCTAACAAATACTTTAAAGACAAGTTTTAGCTTCTCACATTGTTTGTCTAGCCCTTCAAAACCATACGAAAATAGTGAGGGTGGTGGAAGTACGATGAAAATAGGCATCAGGGCAGGCAAGCGCCTTGAGAAAATCTCAAAAGAAGCGCTAGCAGAGCCGGACAAGTTCTGGGCAGATCAGGCCAGAAATCTTATATGGTTCAAAGAATGGAATCATATCCTTGAGTGGAATCCTCCCTTCGCAAGGTGGTTTGTTGGGGGCACTCTTAATGCATCTGTAAACTGTCTTGATAGGCACATCAACACTGACACGAAAAACAAGGTCGCTATAATCTGGGAAAGCGAGAGTGGAGAGACGAGGACACTTTCCTATTTTCAATTATATCGTCAGGTAAACAAGTTTGCAAATGTTCTAAAGAGCCTTGGCGTCAGCAAAGGCGATCGCGTAACGATATACATGCCTATGGTGCCAGAGATGCCTATTGCAATGCTTGCGTGTGCAAGGATTGGTGCTATTCATTCGGTAGTATTTTCTGGCTTTTCTGCACAGGCGCTTATTGACAGAGCAAGTGATGCCGAATCTAAAGTCATCATAACTGCAGATGGTGGCATAAGAAAAGGCCGGCTAGTAGAGCTAAAAAAAGTGGTGGATGAGTCACTTCTATCCCTGCCCTCAATAGAGCATGTGGTAGTGCTCAAGCGCGCCGGCAATACGGTCAATATCGGACCAAAGGATCTTTGGTGGCATGAGTTGATAGAGGATGCCCAACTATACTGCCCGCCGGAGCCAGTTGAAAGTGTCCATCCCCTTTACATTCTCTATACTTCTGGAACGACTGGCAAGCCCAAGGGTGTAATGCATGGGACAGGTGGCTATCTTACGCATCTCTATGCCACTGCCAAGTGGGTTTTTGACTTTACAAAACAAGACATCTTTTTCTGTACTGCAGATATTGGATGGGTCACAGGTCACAGCTATATCGTCTATGCTCCTCTGATGCATGGTATAACAGAGATAATGTATGAAGGAGCGCCTGACTTTCCAAAGCCCAATAGGTATTGGGCAATTGTTGAAAAGCATGGTGCCACTATACTGTATACAACACCAACTGCACTCCGCATGTACATGAAGTACGATGATGACGGCGTAGTGTCAAACTCATTTGATCTGTCGTCACTCAGACTGCTTGGGACAGTGGGTGAGCCCATTAACCCTAAAGTATGGATGTGGTACTTTAAGAAGATTGGCAATGAGAATTGCCCTATAGTTGACACCTGGTGGCAAACAGAGACGGGAGGGACAATGCTTAGCATGTGTACTGGAATCGAAACCATCCCAATGAAGCCTGGCTCCGCTACGTTTCCGGTCCCTGGAGTTGATGCAGTAGTAGTTGATGAAACTGGCAAGCCAGTAGAGCCAGGAAGAAAAGGCTATATTGTTATTCGTAAGCCGTGGCCAGGGATGTTCTTGAGTCTCTGGGGTAACGATGAAAAATATCGGCAAACTTACTGGACTAAGTTCCCTGGCCTCTACTATGCCGGTGACTATGCACTAGTTGACGAAGAGGGCTATCTGTGGCTCCTTGGTAGGGCAGATGATGTACTTAAGGTGGCCGGCCATAGGCTCGGTACGATGGAGTTGGAGAGTGCATTTGTCTCACACAAGGCCATTGCAGAAGCTGCGGTGACCGGCAAACCTGACGAGACAAAAGGGGAGTCGATAATAGCATTCTTAGTGCTAAAGGAAGGCTTCTCAGATTATGAAAACCTACGTAAAGAAGTAGTCGCCCATGTTCGGAACACGCTTGGGCCTATAGCAGCGCCAGATGAGGTATATTTTGTTAGTAAACTGCCCAAGACACGTAGCGGCAAGATAATGAGGAGGCTATTAAAATCCATCTCAAGCGGCGACAAGATCGGCGACATCACCACACTTGAAGACGAGGCGGCTAT
>DATFBV010000121.1:0-6436 GCA_035253605.1 Nitrososphaera sp. | reverse complement strand
TTGGCACAAGTTTCTCCTATCTACACTTTTTAAATATTTTATTTAAAGAAACCGGCCGAATACCTTTGTAAAGAGCAAGAATGTTGCTACTGAAGGCGGTACTAGACCTAGCATCAGTATGTTTGACGCTACATCAGCCGGAATCTTGATCGCATTGATAGCCACTATCACCAAGAAAAATGAGATGAGCAATGTAACACCGAAAAACACTGCAGTCCCTAGCATATATCCCAACAGTTTAGCTTTTTCCCGCCTGCTAGATTGAGCTGCTGCAGTATCACTATGTACCAACGACTTATAAACACGAATTTAGCACTAGATAATCTTTTGCAAATAGAATGATAGCCGTTTAATTAATAAAACGCAGTATGACTAAAGCGCATGAGGTCATGTAGCTCAGCCTGGTCAGAGCGGCTGACTTGTAAATGTCATCAAGAAATCAGCAGGTCGTGGGTCCGAATCCCACCATGACCTCCTCTTACTCAATATATATAGGATTTCAACTATCGAAGAATCATGAAGTATATGACCACCACCACCCAGCACCAGAGCACCACCACTATCTCTGGCTAAATCAGTTACAAGAGATGGCTTTTTGTTGCGGAGAACTTGGACTACTCTAATTAATTCTCCCGCCATAACGCCTTTGTCTTTGCCAGCGTGATAAATGCTAAGAGATATGCAATTTGTATTGCAAAGCCAAACTCAAGCGACCAATCGGCCGGTGTAGGCATGCCCATAATGTCTTGTAGCATCAGTGATGCATGCGTAGTAGGTACTGCATAAGCAAGAGGTCGCAGCGCGTCTGGCATCATCTCCAAAGAGTAGAATACAGGGGGTAGCACTGCCAATATCACGTTTACAAAGGATATCACCTGCGTAGCATTTCTCATATGTAGCATATGGGATGAAAGAAAAAATCCCATAGCTGACATGGCTCCCCAGATCAAGAGAATTGTTGCCACCAGCAGGGGTATGCTCAAAACCGATCCAAAATATACAACAAGTGTTGCTAGCACTATAAGTGCTGGAAGGCCGAATAGCAGCTCTGATAGGGCAAGCCCGACCATATAGGTCAATGGTGAAACAGGTGATGCAACAAATACATCCTGCACCTTGTATTCTGTTTTGTAAAATGAGATGTCCTGACCGAGTGCAAGACCATATCCCACAAGGGCCATCACAAGGCTGCCAGCTACGGCAAAGTGAATGTACTGGCCGCCGCTTACCACGAACAGTACAAACAGCAGAGAGAATGGACTTATTGCTGTGAACACTAATGACATAGGATTCCGTCTTAGCCAGAGCACGCCTGTCATGTAGGCGATAATCAATACCTGACGTATAGGCAATAAGCTAGTCTCTGAGATTTTGATCATCTATAATACCATTGCCCATAATGTAAACAAAGACATCGTCAAGCGTAACAGAAGATACAGTAAAGGACAGATTATGTCGTAATGCAAGATCGGATAACTCGCGTACTGCAGATTCGAAAGTAAATACGCGGAGCATCCCTGCACCAGTGTCGACCACGGATCCATAAGATTTCAAAGTGTCAACATCTAGTGTGTCACGAGCTATGTCTACCCGAATATTCTGCGGGATGACCTTGCGTAGCTCCTGAATGGTTCCCTGCGCAACAATCATGCCTTTATCAACAATTACAATATAATCAGATAGCATCTCCGCTTCGTCCATGTAGTGTGTTGTCAGCAGAACAGAGCCCCCTTTACTTTTCCAATCCTTAATGGCCGTCCAGACCTGCCTGCGCGACACTGGGTCAAGGCCGATAGTTGGCTCGTCAAGGAAGAGAAGCTGCGCATCAGTTGCCATTGCCATTGCGACAAGGACCTTTTGTTTCATACCACCTGAGAGGTTCATTGCAGGACTATCTCGCGCGCCATAGATCTCAAGTTTGCGCAGCATTACCTCCGTCTTATCTCTTGCTGCACTCTTGCTGTCGCCTCTTATTTGGAGCCAGTTGTAGACGTGGTCCCAGGGGGTGAGCGCCCTAAGTGGCCTGCCCTCCTGTGGCACAATAGATATGAGGTTCCGTACATGCTTTGCTTGCCTGACAACGTCATAACCGAGGACGCTTATTGTACCGGAAGTAGGCAGTAATTGCGTTGCACACATGCGCACAAAGGTAGTCTTGCCTGCACCATTCCTGCCCAGTAGCGTAAAGATTTTGCCTGCCTCTACTCTTAAAGAAAGGTCTTTGATTGCAGGCTGATTTGTACCCCTATATACTTTGGTGACACCAATAGCATCGATAGCAAGCATAGAATTGTGTATGCAAACCTCTAATGTAGACTTTCTGCTAAGCAAGTAAGACTAGGGGCTCCACCGTTTCAGATATGCAAATAAGTCCCCAATGCGGAAACTACAGTGTTAATGAGAAGAGAGTTCATAGTTGCCAGAATTGAAGCAAGTCAGGATGGCAGCCCATACGTGTATGTCACATTCAATGACCCAAAAGAATACAAACCAGAGAGGCCAAATATGAACCCGTTTGGTTCAAACGTAACATCTATTGAGGATCTCATGAAAAATATGCCCAAGGTTATTACAAATATTGGGTTTATGGGGCCGGGACTAACTGATTCTCCAACAATAAAGTTGAGCATGCACGAATATCAGGATATGGGGATCAAGGTCGGCGACAAGGTATACATTGAGATACAAAAGACAGATAGTAGCGGCGGCATATAGCCATCTAGTTGCAAGGATAAGACATCAGACGCTCGGATTTAAATACAAAGGGAGTTAATACTAGCCAGTTGGAACAACAGAAGAATAACAGGATGCGAGTAGAAGTAAAGGCACTAGTTCTGATACTTATCCACACACCCTTTGGTCTTGAATTCTTTGATAAGGTGGCCAAGTGGCGTATTGCTAGATGGTATGCTAGATTTAACACGTATCTTATGCCTGCAATAACAGCACTTGCAATATTCCTAATTGTAGGTTCCCTTATGGTCATGTTTGCAGATGCCCAAGCAAGAGAAGGCGTGAGAGGTGTCGGCCCTGCGGCCAATTTGCTCATCCCTGGTTTTAATCCGTATTTACCCATCACTTATGGATTGGCTGCCCTCGTTATCACTATTATAATTCATGAGGCAGGACATGGTGTTGTAGCCAGAGTGCACAATATTAGAGTTGATTCGACGGGAATTGTGTTATTTCTTGGCATACCAATAGGCGCATTTGTAAATATTGAAAGGGATGAGCTAAACAGAGCAACCTTGAAGCAAAAGAGTGCAGTCCTGACTGCTGGTCCGCTCAACAATATGATATTGGCAGGTGCTTGTCTGATAGCAATGTACTTTGTAGTATCTACGCTTATTCCTCTTCCACCCGACCCTAATGCTCCACAGTTTGGTGTAATGGTGGTCAGCGTAAACGGTGGATCTCTTGCCGAATCTATAGGGATTGAGTCTGAATCTGTGATTCAGTATATTTCAGGCCAGCAGATAACGTCTCTTGATGATTTAAGTGAAACTCTTAGGAGTAACCTTGGCAATACGGTTGAAATAACTTGGGTGAACAAGGCTGGCGACACAATAGTCCGTCAGGTAACGCTCCCTCCAGCGGTTGAGCCAGGCAGGGGAACCTTGGGAGTTAGTGTCACCGTTCTATCGCGTGACCCGCAAGAGGTCCTTGACACGTACAAGAACCAGTTTAGCCAAAATCCACTAGCTATTCTTCTTCCACCAACATTTCAACAGGGATTCGTCCCCTACTCTGACCTCATGGCTCCCAAGTACACTTCAAGCGTCTTTGGAGATAGCTTCGCTCCTGTTGCCAACATGCTTTTCTGGCTATGGTTCATCAACTTTAACGTCGGCATATTCAACGCGCTGCCATTAGGTCCACTTGATGGTGGTCAACTGTATGGTGCATTAATAGAGAACAAAGCCAAATCTAAAGCAATTGCAAAGAATGCAAATATGCTCTTGACCCTTGTGATGGCAGCTATTGTGTTTGCGGTGCTTGTGCTTCCATACGTAGTGTTCTAAAAAAGCACTATGCTTTTATAATGGAGTCACTGATATAGTATCGGCTTATTACCGCTTTATGCCTTACACAATTCATTGTAACCTGAAGGCATATACAGTTGGAATATAGTCGGGTGAGCGATAATGGAAGAATTAGAAAAGAACCAAAAGGTTGGCGAAATAATAACTCAAGCAGACCAGAGAATTTCTTCTTCTCCTCCTTCTTCTCTTAGAAGGGTTAGATCAGCAGCGGCGACAAGAGCAGCAGCAGCAGAAGACGTCGAAAACGGAATTACGAAAGTTACCACTCAATGTGAGGAGGCGGTAAGCAAGATAATACTTAAGTCCATACCTTCTGATTCTCAGATAACATTTGTAAGGTTCGAAGGTCCTAACATTGCACTTTATACTAAGAATCCAAAGTTTGCACTCACTGAGTTGACTTATTTCTTGTCATCTTTGTCAAAGACTTTGAAAAAAAGGTTCATTATTCGCACTGACCCATCAAGCAGACTGCCAGAGGACCAGACTAGACAAGCAGTGGTAAAATTGCTTCCAAAAGATGTACAAGTGTCAGCAATATTTTGCGATGATGCAACAGGCGAGGTAGTTCTTGAAGTAAGCAAACCAGAAGCAATAGATCCTAACATGCTCGTTCAAATTGCCCAATCAACAGGCTGGATAGCGCACACAAGGCGCTCACCTCACATTCCCTCATCTACCATCAACACGCTGCACTCTACATTAAAAAGCTCTGCAAAGGAAAGGACAGAGTTTCTGCAAGAACTAGGCAAGCGCGTATTCAGAGAGCCCCTTATAGTTAGCAGCGTCAATGGGAGTGATACAGTACCCCGTCGACAATATCATCATCATTATCAACAGCAACAGCAACAGCAACAGCAACAAACTACAAGTACTATTACCACGACAACGGCCACGAGTGAGCCTCGATCTAATAAGCCCCAATCATGGTCTACGAGCAGAGAAGAAGTTATCCTATTTTGCCTTGGAGGAGTTAAACAAGTAGGCAGATCCTGTTTTGTTGTTGTCACACCAGAGACCAAGGTGATGCTTGACTGTGGCATAAATCCCGGAGAAATGTCTGTGCTTGACGCTTATCCTAGGCTTGATTGGTTCAACTTTGACCTTGACGATTTGGATGCAGTAGTGATAAGCCATGCACATATTGATCACCAAGGCTTCCTGCCGACACTTTTCAAGTATGGTTACCGAGGACCTGTTTACTGTACTGAGCCTACTTTACCGCTGATGACCCTGCTTCAGATGGACTCTGTCAAGATTGCAAACAGCAATGGCACATACTTGCCATACTCATCGAGGGATGTAAATGAAGTTATCAAGCACTGTATCACGTTGCCCTATGGCAAGCCAACAGACATTTCGCCAGATGTCACAATTACACTCAACAATGCAGGACATATTATGGGCAGCGCCACTGTTCACCTTAATATTTCAGGTGCTCATAACATTTTGTACTCTGGAGATTACAAGTACGCCAAAACGCAGTTACTCGACAGTGCAGTATCTATTTACCCAAGGGTAGAAACGCTCATCACTGAAAGCACCTATGGTAATACAACAGATGTCATGCCTGATCAGCAATCAGTATACCGAAGTTTCACTGAGTCCATAAACAAGACCTTGACGGATGGTGGGAAGGTCCTCGTCCCTGTCCCTGCTGTTGGTAGAGCTCAGGAGATAATGCTTGTCATGGCAAAAGAGATGAAGGAGGGCAGACTCATCGAGTCACCAATATATATCGAGGGAATGATCTCGGAGGCAAGCGCCATACATATGTCTTATGCTCACTACCTTGGCTCCGACGTGCGCAAGTCGGTATCGCAGGGCATAAACCCATTTCAATCAGAATATTTTACGATCATTAGCGGATACGGCAAGCGTGATGATATACTCAATGACGAAAATCCCGCAATAGTGATGGCAACATCTGGTATGCTTGAAGGCGGTCCATCTGTAGAATACTTCAAAGAGCTTGCACCAAACCCTAAAAACAAAATTATGTTTGTCTCCTACCAAATCAATGGCACACTCGGTAGGCGCGTCCTTGACGGAGTGATGTCTGAAGTTAGCATGATGGACAAGTCAGGCAAGGTTAAAGTAGTTCCTGTCCGCTGCCAAACACAAAAGATAGACGGATTTTCAGGTCACTCTGACTTTAACCAAATACTAAACTTTGTCTCTCGCATCAGGCCAAAGCGTGTGCTGGTCAATCACGGCGAAAAGAGCAAGTCAGAAAATGTGGCAAGTGCTATCTATTCTCGCCTCAAAATCCGGTCAGGTGTTCCAGATAATAGGGAAATTGTACGCTTAAGATAAAGCTCCGTCATTCACATTAACTTCTGATATGTTCCCTACAAGTTATCTCCCTCTCAATAGAGTCTATTACATATATA
>DATFBV010000120.1:0-5893 GCA_035253605.1 Nitrososphaera sp. | reverse complement strand
AGCCATGCCTTTGAGCATTGAGAAGGGAGTTATAGAGCTTGTCAAAGAACGGCTTGAAAAGACAAAGCATAGGCTTGTCTGCATACGGTGCGGTAAGTGGGAGCGCGTAATGGAAACAAAGGACGTGCCTGAAGAAATATCGTGCCCAAACTGCCGGTCGCGCCTTGTCAGCGCTACATTTTGGTCAGATGACGAAATGTCAAGAATAATTCGTAATCGCCTTACTGGTGGCAAGCTGACTCCGGAGCAGAACCACAAGTTTGAACGTGCATGGAAAGTAGCATCACTTGTAAACAACTTTGGTAAGACAGCATTAATAGTGCTATCCGGCCACGGGGTTGGCGCTGACACCGCAGCAAGGATTCTGCGCAACTATGTCGACGACGAACAGGTGTATCGGAGTATTTATGAAGCAGAAAAGCAGTACGTCATTACGCGCGGCTTTTGGAGCGATTAGCCAAAAGAAACTAGATGATGATAATGACGATGATGATCATGCTGGCGGCAAAATAATCATTCATTTATTCTCTTGAATATAACCACCTATACAAACGACCACTAGTAAATAGGCTGGTTGTTCTTCGTCCTTTCCCAGATGTCTGCGATGACCTCTGGTAAGGTTTGCTCTATCGATCCATTGAATTTAGTTTGCCATAATCTAGCAACGTATTCACCAGCAGTAGTCTTGTTCTCAACCCTCTTTTCAAGTATGTTTAGAAAATCTGGTTTTACTCCAAGGTCGGAAATGCCTTTCCTTGCGTATGCAAGCTGGCTTCTGACTGTTTCGATGATGTTAAAATGTGTCTTGGCGTTAAAACCTGATCTTACAACAGCCTGCCGCTCCTCTCTGATAGCTGGCAAGGGGCGCAGATCCTGTTCTTCATGGATAGCCCTATGCAGGTAGCCAGTGAAAAACTCTATCATTGCCATCATCGTTTTTGGGGTCGGTTGAACAGACATAACTCTTGTCTCAACTCTATAAAAGCCTCTATTGATCCTAATGCGGGCGTCGTCATGACGCTCTTTTACCAGTTCAAAGTAGTCCTTTGCAACCACCGGTTTCCTTGAAATAATATAGTCAATGTAATCTTCTACACCGCCTAGGTACCGTGATATGCTTGGAAATCCTGAGTTTTGCTGCTCCGACTGATCATAGAGATAAATTCTTGGCTCGTGGAGTGAAAACACTCTGCCTGCGAAAAGTCTGCTATTTGCTCCAAGCAATATCACAGAAGGGATTAAATTCAGAATGTGGTTGAACATTTGCGCCGTAAAGTTAGGGTTTTTTCCCTGCAAATGGAGATGGAAGCCCTGAATAGCAGAGGCAACATGGAGTGCTTTGAATTTTTGTCCGTCAATTTCTACGTCAGGGATTCTCTTCTGCCACCTTGCAAGTCGCAAGTAGCGCGGTTTATTTGTAATGAGACCATCATTCAAAATATGAGGCGACGGGTTCGATCCTAAAAACACAGGAAATACATTGTTTTTGTAGACTTTGTTGACAATTAGGCCAAGGTGCTCTATGAATTCTTCAAACTCTAAATTCAGCTGTGCAAGGCTCTCAAAGGAAACCGGCTCCGTCCTATATTCAAGCTGACATATGCCGTACTCAAAGTCAATATCATGATATCTTCGTAGTAGTTCGATAACAGGTTTTGCATCAACTGGTGTCCCCTTCCCATCTATAAGACATACCTCGATCTCTACTCCTACCTTGAAGTTCTCGTCAATTCTTGAAGAGTGGCTTTGAACTCGAGCCTTGAGCTCCTCTGCCTGCCTTATGATGTTACTAGCTGGATCTGATGTGATAAGCACCATAAGAGAAGTTATCTAATTGCTTAATTTGGCTTTCTAGCTCAGCTTAGTGATTGAAGAATAGGACCGCAGAGTTAGCTCTACTTTGCCTTCGCGCCCTGATCCTGCAGTAACACCTGCTAGCCTTATCCTGTCACCTACATTCAGTTTGTTGACGCCAGCACTCTGGTTACGCCATCCAACTAGCCTGATCTCTCCTGTGTCATCGCCAAGCAGGGTAGACGTCATAGGTATGGTCTCACCTGACTTGGTGTTCACTTCTGCAGTCTCAGGCGCCTGAAGTACTATTGCTTCAATGATGTAAGGATCCTGTGAAACCTGTACGTCCTGTATCTTTTTCTCAAATTTTGACTGGGTTGGAAAGGATGTGTCATCGCCCTCGTCTGTCACCCTAACATATGAATCGTCCTTTGATAGCGTGACTGAATTGCCAAATATGCGCGAAGGCACACACTCGATCATTGCTCCTTCATTCAGCTGCTTGGAGCTGACAAGCGAATTATCAATTGTAAGTATAAGCGGGCTACCTGCTCTGTCCACTGCAAGGCACATAAAGCTACCTCTGCCGGTTTCTTCGCCGATAGAGATAATTCGAAGGGGCATTACCTCGACATCTTCTTGAGAGCTTGAGAACTGCAGCATTGTGCCTTCGTCGCCATGGATTTCAAAGTCGCCACTGCCATACTGTGGATTACCCTGCTTTACTCTAACGCCAATCAGATGCACTTTAGAACCGGTTCTGAACACCTTGGGAACCCTCGACTCATCAACATTCCAGATGACTGCTCGAAGCGAGCGAGTGCCTGCCTCATTTGACAGTTGAAGCTGGAGAGACTTGCCTGCCTCCCCTCTCGCATTGACAAAATCAGTTACCCGCGGGTTAGAAGTGACAGTGCCAGAAACGACGGCATTGTCCTGCAGAGAATTTATAGCATCAACTGTAATAGTCAGAGAATCAATCGTAGGAATAGACGAATCATCAGGCGCAGTCTCAATCGTACTATAATTCCCAAGGTTGATCACTGGTTTGCCGTCAAGACCCGCCCTGACGTACCCCTTCACTATCTTAATCACGTCGCCGGCCTGCAGGCCCATTTCGTCCGGTATCGTAGTGTGTTTGTCCCATAACTTAACCTTGACCTTTGCATCCTTGTCGTATATCACAAGTGTGCGAGTAGTAGCCTGTTCGTTGCTATCCCTTTTAGTGAACCTGTGAATAGGGTAAATGTTCATTATCCTGCCTACGACAGTGGCCTCTTTCGCTCCTATGTAAATGTCCTTGAGGCCTGTTTGCATCTTGGAGACATTGTCAAATGATACACCAAGGTCGGCTGCAACGAGAAAGAGCGCACCTTGGTCAGTAAGATAGCCAGCGCCCACCTTACGCTTTTTTTCGTCAATCAAGTCCCTTACCTGCTCTGGGTTCAGCTCAGGGCGCTGTCGAAGAAGGATCTCTAGCATTCCCTTAAAATCGTGGGACGACGACAAAGCTTGCAATGAACCTCCAGATGAAAGAACCATTGCTATTCACTTGCCTATATATTTTGAGAGAGAGAACAAACTGAGAGCGCAAAATTAGTTCATCTAGAAAATGTATACAATATTCTCTCCATGACAGTTTTGCAAGAATTGGATCCTATAGTTATAGCAATGCGCTTGAACGCAGTCGGCGGTAACAGTATTACAAGACATTGCACGCACCCATCCATACACTATGTACTTTCTGAATTGTTTGCTAGGGCTCTCTCTTTGGATAAAGGCAGAAATTACACTTTTTGAACACTATCTGTGAATGGAATTATGCGTTCATGTTTCTGACCTGCGCAAAAGCTATGGAGAGGTGCATGCAGTAGATGGAATATCATTTGATTTGGAATATGGTAGGGTATTTGGTTTTCTTGGTCCAAACGGCGCAGGCAAGACTACCACGATAAGAGTGCTTACGACGCTTGTCAAGCCAACCTCGGGGATAGTGAAGATCTTTGGGAAAGACGTCGTAAAGCACTCCCGCGAAATTAGAAAGCGCATGGGAGTTGTGCTGCAGGAGCCCAGCTTTGAGGCTAATGTGAGGGTAGACCGTGCACTTGAGCTATATGGCCTCATGTGGGGCATGCCTGGCGAAAAGAGGCGTGATAGGGCAAGGGAGCTCATGGAAAAATTTGAGCTTGTATCATTCAGCAATATGAAAAACGACGAGTTGTCTATAGGTCAACGCAGGCGCGTGCAGGTTGCAAGAGAGTTTATGCATGATATGGATCTGCTGTTCTTAGACGAACCAACAGTAGGTCTTGACCCCGCTGCAAGACGAACATTACTTGATTATGTCAAAAAGCATGTTCGAGGTGGGCTGACTGTGTTTTTTACAACTCATATCATGGAAGAAGCAGAATATTTGTGCGATGAAATAGCGATAATTAATAAAGGTAAGATAATTGCCACCGACACGCCTGCCGGCCTGAAGCAAAAATATGGAGGTGTCAAGGCAGTAGAGATCAAATTAAAAGATTCGATGGCGCAGTCAGTCATGCGGATCGTCGGGCAGATAGCTGATGGTTCTGTAATTGAGATGACAGCACAGGACACAATAAGGATAAGCTCGGCAGAGGCTCAGGAGATGCTGGTCAAGATAATTGAGTTATTTTCAAAAAATGCAATCCAGATAGAAAGTGTCTCTATGAATCCGCCTACGCTTGAAGAAGTGTTTCTAACTGTTATTGGGAACGGAACCTAGATCTTCATCTTCATCATCGAAAGTGTGGCGAGAAAGAATACTGCTGCAGTCGCAGCTGCGATGATGCCAACTTCAATATTTGTAAATAGATCTATGTTGTTGAAGATGCCAGCTCTTGTAATATCGACGATGTATGTCAGTGGATTGACATAAAATGCGGCGCTCAGAGCTCCAGGCACTCCCTGTGATGGATAAAATGCAGTACTGACAAATGAAAAGAAAAGGAATACGCTGTTGACTATGACGTTGAAACCCTCGCTGCTCTTCAGTCGTGTCGATATGATTATTGCGATCGAGCCGAAGAATATTGCACCCGTTATAAGCGCATAGAGCACGTATAGCGATCCGACAAGAGTAGGTTGGGCGCTTTCAACTAGCGTGGGTGAGCCGGCCACAAGGATAAGCCCAGCGCTTGCAAGGCCCATCAACATGATTGTGATGATGGTGCCAGCAATATACTCCATCCTTGCAAAAGGCATCACTAGTATCTGTTGAAACATGCCGTTTCGCTTGTCATTCCATATTATGCTGCCGGCAATGGTGCTGCTGTTCATCATATTAAAGCCGATCATGCCTGCAGCCAAGTATGCTGGATATGGTACAGTTGTATCACCCATCGGTACCCCCTGATCGCCAATGAGTGCTGAATACGAATAACCCGCGATAAAGATGTAGACTATTGGAAATACAACTTGCCATACAAGGAAGACCTTATCAATTGAAGCCACAATGTTCCGATACAGCAGTATTGCAACGGCATTCACTAGCAATCGCTAGCTCTTTTGATGATTGTAGTATATTAACAGTGATGAGCTGATGTGACAGAACCGTTGAAGCATAGCGCATATTATATGAGAAATTGGTCTTTCGCACATTATTGTCTGACGAATTAAAAATTCATGGTATATCGACTAGATTTAAATAACTTGCAACCGAAGCCTATGCACATAAACACATCATGATTGCTGAAGACATGGTTGAAAAGAAGCTGCGCGGCTCTGGTGGTTACGCTATTGCAAGAGTAACAGACGAAGAGCAAAAGAAGGGAAACCTTGGAGGTCCAGAGCTGTTTTTGGCCGGCATTGGCAGGCTTGAAGAGGACAGGTTTGTGAAACATTATTGCAATAAATGTGAAAAAGCGTACGAAGGCTCACCAGCATTGGTATTTGAAAACCCCAATGAAGAGCTTGGAGAAGGTGTCACACTTATTGAAAAGGGTGAGTACAAGTGCAAGACATGTAATGCCACAATTGCACAATATCGCAAGTTCGACGCTCCTGCCCAGACACCGCAGCAAGAGACTACTACTACTCCTGTTCAAGTACCAGCTTCAAGAGGAGAAGAGGA
>DATFBV010000119.1:0-3493 GCA_035253605.1 Nitrososphaera sp. | reverse complement strand
GCTCCAATCTGCTGCATCAATCCCATCATGTCTGCAGTTGCCCACTCTTCTGTTATCTTGCCATCAATGATAGTTAGTATATCCATTGCAGTGAAAGATACCTGCTTGCCAGTTGGAGGTATACCTTGGAATTCTCCTTTGTAGGTTCCAGTAACATTGATACTGACTGCGACTTTATCACCTTCTGCTACCATGTCTACAATGTTACGACGAAGATCTGGAAATGCTTTATTGAAGGGAGCAAGGAATCGTTCTTTGTTTGTATTCCAATCCATAGGTGGCATTCCTGAAAAATGAAGAGAATAATTGGCGATTGATACTAATTGATCCATCACTTCTGCATCTTGTCGATCCGATGCCTCAAAGAACTGACGAACAAGCTGCTTATTTTGTTCTTGTTTAGATAATGATGTCATTACTTGTATAAGAGACTGCACGCAACTTAAGGATTCTTCCCCAATGTCTTAGGTGGTCAAAATGAAAATGATTATTATTGTTGACAATGATTTCAATTCACTAAATACAATACAAACTTGAGCGTTTCGATCTCTGTAACTAATCCTTGTGTGTACCTTCTATGTGAATTGTTTCCCACTGCTTTTCTCTTTCTTTTGATTTCGAAAGCCATTCCAGCTTACCTACAATTCTAAGCACATTTTTTGAACAGCCTTGATTTGTAATCCAAGATCTTTGTTTGTAATAGTTTACTTTCGGTAATAGGACTAACTGTGAATTTATAATCTACTTTAGCTTCTTCAAAGAGGATGAATACATTTGGCACAATTTACTATTATTGAAGCTCCTTCAATCTTGGGACTGCGACCGACTGGAGTACAACATCTTCCTGAGGCACTTAAAGCAGCTGGTCTAATGAATGAACTGAGAGCTGAATATGGCGGACGAATTTCTCCGTTGTCTTATAGTTCAGAACGAGACAAATTAACACTGCTACTTAATCCTGACTCGATCAGGGCATTCTCACTACAACTTGCCGACAGCGTTGCTTTTGCACTCCATAAAAAACAGTTCCCTCTGGTACTCGGTGGAGACTGCAGTATCCTTATAGGAAATCTTCTGGCGTTACGCCGCCTAGGGACATATGGACTATTCTTCATAGACGGTCATGCTGATTTTTATCAACCTGAAGCGTCTCCTACTGGGGAAGTTGCTGATATGGATCTTGCAATTGTATCAGGTCGTGGTCCAAATATTCTGACTAATGTTGAAGGCCTCAAACCCCTTGTCAGAGACCAGGACATTGTTGTATTCGGTTATCGTGATGCAGAACAAGCGGCAAGCTATGGAAGCCAAGATGTCTGTGATACTAACATGCATATATTTGACCTCCCGTATGTAAGAAAATTCGATACTATTGCCGCTGCTGCTTCACAGGCTGTTGACATCCTGGTGAATAATGAACTACTAGATGGATTCTGGATACATATAGATGCTGATGTCTTGGACGACTCAATCATGCCAGCGGTAGACTATCGCCTAGGCGGTGGTGGTTTAAGTTTCTCTGAACTAAGTGAGCTCTTGAAGATCTTGATTGCCTCTGATCGTGCCGTAGGAATAGATGTTACGATCTTCAATCCCCTATTGGATTTCGATGGGTCAATAACACACAGATTCGTCTCAAGCCTAATTCAAGGCTTATCTTAAGAGAGCGAATACTAGCACAACTGTGTCCAGAGGAAGAAGAGTAAGAACAACAACGAGAACAAGGAGCGGTAGCATACTGTAAATATGCTGCTCTCTCACTTCTTCTTTAAGACAAATATAATGCCACCTGCTAGAGCTGATGTGAAAGGTACTACCATGAGAAGGAGTTCGTTTGGTGACACCGTTATTGTCTGTCTAACAGGAATATCAAAGTCCGCTTGAAGTGGGGTAGCGAGGTATTTTGAATCATCCATTATTCTTGTCAATAGTGTTGCCACATAATTCGAATTATCGTGAAACTCATATGGTATAGAAATGTCACTAGACTCATAGAATCTATACGGCATCTGCTTAACAATCGTGCTTGGCTCTTTTTCCTTCATTACCAGTGCTGCATAAACACCGACTAAATTAGAACCGTTCCCATCGAGAATGCTAAAATGCAGCGTCGCGTTTTGACCTGCGCTAACAAATTTAGGATATATCTGAAATGCTATCTGATATTTATTATCAATAGTCTTTACAATAGCCCCGCTATCAACAGTAGAGTGAGCATAAGCATAGTGCGAAAGGCTCAGGATTGGTAGACTCAAAGCCGACAAAGCGATGAGCAAAACCGTTACGATATTTTGTGAATCAAAGCAAAATAGTCTATTCAATACCGCGCCTCCATCTGTTTAGCTTATTTTTATGTTGGTATGGAAATTCTCAGCTAAAGAATCATATACAGACAACTATAACAAAATACTGAATTTAATGTAAAAGAATAGGTAGGAGACTTCAGCTATTTTAGCTATTGTTATAGATTGATAGGCATCATGGTTGTTTTTATTATTTTTAACAGCAGGTGATATCTTCTTGTCGTTTCTGCTGCTAAAATGTCTAGACAAGATTTTCTTACTAATGATAACGGCATTATCGAAATTTGTATATTCTGCATCCTGTATAATCTTCACTGATTATACTTCTATTGTTATAAAAGAAGCTAAACTAGTATCTGTAAGGTCATTGCTTTATTAAAGCCTCTTTTACATTTCTGAGCGATGTCTGTAATACACGAGAACTCGTTTTTTGCTGTCTTGGCTGTGACTGTAGTACCATTGCTAATATTTGGTATTGTGCAGAACTCAAGCGCAACAAGCTCTGAAATTCGTATGCTAGCCGATCTTAACCCGCCTACAAATGTAGGAGGGATAGCTGCTGACGGCAGTGCTGATTACAGAGAAAGAGGTAACTCTATGAGACTTAATGTGGAGGTTGAAGATGTATTCCCTAACAGCACTTTCACAGTCGAAATATCTGGAGAACCAATAGGAACAATTACTACAAATAGCTTTGGAACAGCTGAATTAGAACTAAACATAAATGACGGTCAGGTTGTTCCAAGGATACTGAGAGGAGATCTTGTTCAAATCTTCCAAGGAACAGAACTAGTGCTGAGTGGCAGCTTTGATGCTGGTGGCGACGGCAATCTTGAAGATGATGACAATCAAGTTCCAATTACACCTGCCCAGAACTCTTCAATACAAGCAGGCAGCAACTCCAGCGGCGCTATTACCACAGTGATTACGGTTCCCCAAGATGCAGACGATCTCAGTACCGGAGCCTATAGTCCGAACCCTGCATCAGTAAGTGGTGGCAGAGACAACAAGATAATCTAACAGTCTCAATAGTTCAAGGTTCTTCAACCCTGACTGATAATGGTGGATTCCAACCAAATCCAATTCAACTTCAGGCGGGTGATACGGTAACATGGAGAAATGATGACTTGGAAGCACACACTGTTACATCAGGCAGCAATGGCATCCCAGATAACAAGTTCAATTCTTCA
>DATFBV010000118.1:0-47518 GCA_035253605.1 Nitrososphaera sp. | reverse complement strand
AGGTTTTTTTGAATGGTACAAAATAGTTTTCCGATGAGAGAATGGCACGTTGAACATATGGAAAAGACGGTTGTAAAGTACGTCAAGGGTCTGTCAGAAAATGCATCAGGATGGGAGAAGAGAAATCACAAAAAATATGGCAGCCTTGCAAATATCTGCAGACAAATTGAATATGATATTAAACATGGAGTTAGCAGCGAGCAAGTTTCTTCAATCTTTGAGAGGATTAGAAATGATTCATGCTTTTCAACTCTAAGAAAAGGCAATGGTTCGATGGAAAGATTGGCTGAAATAGAAAATCAATTTAGCAAGCCACAAATAAGAGCCTCACGGTGGAGCTAATAATAGCAGGAGCAGTCTATCCGTCCCTATACTTTTGCTACTGTTATATACACCATTTTCTCGATTAATTTCAAAATCAATTAAGCTCCCTAAAGTGCAAAAAGTCGCATAATCGGTAAAATCAACGGGGTAGGTGCAGACTGTCGTTATATTATACGTCGACTATAAAATCAGTTTCTATGTATAATATAATTTAGGCTAACAAATAAAGGATAGAATCTTTTACTTTGGTACCTGTTGACTTCTAAGTGGCGATAATAATATTTGCCATTTGGGTAACAGCATGTAGTCGACTCTGGGTGTTTATTATCCTCAGATTAAATAGCCAAATCAGTTAATAGATCCTCAGATGACTGCGATAGACAAAGATTACCCGGTCGTGGCAGAACAAGATGGGATTAAGATCAGGACTGAGAAAATGATTACAGATGAGCTTTATCACTGTATCTACGATAATAAGGTTTTTTTATTTTACAAGGACGACCAAGCCCTGCTTCATTGCTATGAGGTACAAGACCCTGATGCGGTAAGGGAGATAGCAGAAAAGCCTTCCGAGCTTCACAACATTCTCAAGAGGTATACTTAAAGCGCTCAAGACAACAAGCCGCAATAAACGTTATATTGTACCGTGCTGAATTATCTCGCACGATGTCAGCAAGCACCAATTCAGTCAGGCAAAGCACTTCAAGCAATGAGATTTTCATTGGCAAGAAACCGCTCATGACTTATGTCACAGCAACCCTAGTGCAGTTGGCAAATGAGCCAATAGTGGTAATAAAAGCTAGAGGAAAGAGTATCACTAGAGCAGTGGATGTGGCTCAGATTATCGTAAAACGTATGGACACACTTGGATATAAGATAGGGCCAGTTAAGCTTGGCTCCGAGACAGTACAGTCGGATGACGGCAAGGTGAGGAACGTATCTACAATAGAAGTTCCTATATCTCGTGCGCGGTAAGATATTGTATCAATAGTGCCGTCGTAGCATTTCCGTTGGCACAGTTGCATGGTTTTTTTCTAGGTCACGACGTAAAGCAGCTTAGTAATCTAATCTTTTAAGAGGTGTTGTTAATCCTTATTTATTTTCTCAGCAGATCCAGTTGAAATTGTGAAATAAGTACTCTCACGCTTATGCAAGTTACCACAATTCTTAAGTCTCAATTACGCACATTAAGGCACCGCCTCAAAGCATGTTTAAGGACTGTGTTTTCAAAAAGAAAAAAGAGATGGGAAAATGAAACGTTAGGAGTCAGCTTACATTGACTGTTCCGACCATGTTTGGATGAAGTAGGCAAAAGTAGGGAAATTCACCGGCTTCTGTAAAGGTATGGTCAAACGTTGCTGATGGAGCCAATATGCTCGAATCAAACCTGCCATCTGGCGTTGCATTTTCACCCGATGTCGCTGTGTGTGGTTGTGCGTCGTTATTTGTCCATGTCACCGTACTGCCTACGCTTACTTGAACTGGATTTGGTTGATATGCATCAGTAGTCAAGGTGGAAGAACCTGGGACTATTGAAACGCTGGTAGTTGCATTCCCGGCTCCTGTCATAGTGGCATTAGTTGCATTAGTGGTGCCTTGCCCTTGCGCGTTTGCATGATTTGGTGTACTTATAGCTATCGATGACGCCACGCTTAATGAAAGCAGCGTGAGCACTAACGTCGCAAGTACAGCCTTATTGTTGTTATTTGGTAGCATAAGAAATTAAGCTAGAGTCATAGTTTTTAACAGTTGTGTAGTTTTCTGAGTTAGCGTAAGTATTAATGAATCTTCTCATCATAAAACAAATCTAGGTAAAATCCAGGGTGTAACATGTTAAGCATCTGCTAACGACTCTTTATTTTGCTGTATATCCACCATCCTACACCAACAATGATTGCCAAAATAATTATCCCTATAAAGAGGGGCGCAAGTAATTCTATGAGAAATACTATTATGGCAACTATGATTATCAGAGCAATTATTCCAATAATTATAGCTGCAATTGTTCCTCCTATTCCCAAAATGATTTTATTCATTAGGATTCATCTTGGATAATATACTTACGGATTTAGAACTTGCAGTTGAGTTAGGTTCGCCAAAGGAATTTTTTGAGGGATTTCACGAAAAGCTAATAACGCCTTATGGGGCTTCAAAGTAAAGCCCTCAGCTTGACCTCAGCTTATAGTTTAACTCACTCCAGTTTTTCTCAAGGATAGATCTGTTGTGATGCAGCCTGCGACACAAAGCTAACACCATAGTATATCATAACGACTGTGAGCCCTAAGAATAAAATTGGGTAATATCTTCTTGACTTCATAGCAAAGGCTCCCTTCGAAGCGAGATATGCAGTGCTGGCAAGCCATGCATAATCCATCCAGATGTGAAGTACAAAAAGGATCGCCACGCCCATTGTCACTCCAAATGCTGCAGAGTCGGATATCAACTTCAATCCTACTGTGAACCACCATAAAATGAAGAATGGGTTAAGCGCACTGAGCGCAACGCCTATGATAAATGGGCCTTTGCTGCCTGCGAAACTGGGCATATCATATCCCCGCTTTTCTTTAAGAATACTTGCTATCTGCAAGCCTGCGAAGGCAAGGATAGCGATTCCTCCAACCAGTACTATGACCCCGGCGTATTTTTTTGCAGCATCAAACGTAAACAGGCCCGCTGCCAGTATAATTATTAGAGGAAGCTCGACGGCAGTGTGGCCGCAAGCAACTCTGATACCCGACCATTTGTCATGCCGTGTTCCATAGATTAAGTTGGCAAAAAAAAGCGGACCAGGAGCAAGTACACCCGACGCTGAAAGAGCAATCACCTCAATGCCAAAGTCAAGCATATTCATTTTGTTTGAGATAAGAATACTACCGTACTGTTAAGGTTTTCTACGCAGGCGAATTGCTTAAAAGGAACGGATGCTGCAAGAGTCAGGGATTGGTTGACACCATTCGCACCATAAGACTCATCAGCAAATGGGGCGCAAATATGGCGTTAGGGAGGAGGCGACCTGTTGTCGCAGTGTTCAGCATGACACAGTACTGCAATTTTTATTGTCCAATGTGTCCCTTTGGTGACCCCGACAAGGAAGGACAAATAAGACTAGCCAAGACGTCCGATCTTACCACGCAGCAATGGAAGATGGTCTTTGACAAAGTGTCGAGATATTGTGTCTGGTGCATAATAGAAGGCGGCGAACCCACAAGCAGACCAGACTTTATGGAGCTTATTGAGTATCTGTACAGCATCAAAAAAATGCCCATAACACTAATCACCAATTGCTCGCTATTACACATGATTGATTTAGAGAACCTGAGAAAATATGTTCAGTTTGTGACATGCAGCATCGATTCTACGTATGAAGAGCCCTATTGTAAAGTGCGCGGGGTGTATCCCCATGTCTTTGGTAGAGTCATGGATAACTTACGGCTGCTGACAAGACATGATGTCCCCCACTATTTTAATAGTGTGATAACAAAATTCAATACGCAAGAGTTCATCGACCAAACTTACTTTGACAGGGCAAAGGAGCTCGGAGCAAGCGCAATTTCTCTCACATTTGTTGAAGACAGATCTGATGTTGAATACTCACTTTTGCCGGATCGGGAGGAAATGGTCAATGTGTGCAGAAGTGTTCTCAACTATATGAAAAAGCCCGGGTCACTACCTATGTTGATACCACCAGAATACTTCCAGCAGATAATAGAACATGGCCGGACACTCTTTGATGAATGTGGAGTTTGGAAGAGCATATTTGTAAATGGAAACGGCACTGTTATAGTGCCGTGTTGGAAGTTTAATTCGCCGGAGAACACACATAGCCTTCTTGAGGAAAGTATAGAGGAGATTTGGGATGCTCCGGAGTGGGACATTGCTAGAACATGCCACGATTGCAAGGTGCTCGGTTGCATTTGGACCTCATCCCAACCTATTCAGACTATTGCGAGAAGCTATCTACGAGGTATGTCAAAGGTCATTGGTCATTATCGGCCAGATCTTCAAGAAGTGACTTAAATAATAATAAGCCATGAGGCTCCAAAATTCTTTTCTAGCCTTTTTGAGCGTAACCTGAAAGCATAGTATGATGATTACTTCAAGTCGTTATAATAGTGCGAATATGAAACTGTGCAATCAAAGTGGCATAATGATTGAACAGCTCCTGTGTATTACCTGATATGTATTATTATTATTATTGTTGATGTGGAGTCCACAATATTTCTCTAGTTTCAAAGGAAGATCTTACTAGTACTAAGCCCTCCCAAGACAAAATCCGATTTATATTCTCCTGAGAGTCTTTCCTCCTTAGACGCGTCTGATTTAGCATTATACCAGCAAAAGAGGACAAGCACTGGCAACTTATAAGGTTAATAAGGAGTTCTGTAGACTGTATAATAAAATATATCTAATTTTTCGTTACTAAGAACAATTCATTAGAGACAGAAATAACCTGTAAATATGAAACTCTAGCATAAACTATTGCAATATGCTAACTGATGATGGCCAAGGTATTAGAGTTCCATTGCATCATCCAGCATGCCAAGTAGCTGCATGCTTTGAGCGCGCGTCCGTATACGTCGTCATCAAGGAAAGTGATATCAATGCTTTGAACGTTGATGGTGGCGAAAAACAGATGATGGTAGAAAGAGACTCGCTTGCAGACGTCAATGCATTCAAGCTGATATTGTACCTTTGCCCACGCCACGACTATGATCTGAGGTATCTTCTCGAGGAAAACGAGCTTGAGATAACAAAAAGGCGCCACCTGATGGTTAAGGAAAGTCAATAGCTATTTGTGTTGCAGTCTGAAGCAAAGAAGGCACAGATCCTGCTTTTGATAGTGATGTTTGCACAACTTCCAATGATTCAAGGATCGTGAAGTTAACCATCAGAACTAAATCCTCTGGGTGTTACTGGAAGTGCTATGCTCGTCATTGCATGCATATCTTCTCCCTATTATTATTGTCCCCTGTCATTGCTTCTGCATTATTATCTTTCATATAGGGTTTACGACCTCAGCTTCATTAACCATCAAGGATAAGTGATGTAAAGCGTATGAAGCCTAATCGCGGCGAAATTGCGCAGATCCTTGACTTACGGAGGCCTTGTGTAGGTAAGAAGGTCGCAATCATAGGAGACATCCATGGTTGTTATGACGAGCTCAGTGAACTGCTTGATGCAATTGACTGGTCGCCACAGAGTCATATTCTCATACTAACTGGCGACCTTATCGATCGCGGGCCCAAGATCAAAGAAACTCTAATGTTTGCCATGAATACTCCATCAGTGTATTCATTGATGTCCAATCATGAAAAGAAGCTTCTAAGATATCTTGGAGGGCATAATGTACAAACTACTGCACTTGTCAAGACAATTGAGCAATGTGGCGAGGCCTTTCTCAGAGATCCATCATTCTTGAAATGGTTAGAATCTCTCCCGTGGATAGTGAGGTACGAAGACACTTCATATGTCGTACATGCAGGAATACGTCCGGATAGACCGATCAATAGACAGCAGAAGGATCACTGTATCTATATCAGAACATGGAACCCAAAGACTAAGAAAATTTCTAATCAAGGCGCAGATCCGTGGTGGTATGAATATCCCTATTTGTACTCATCACAAAGGCATCATTCTGCTCCCTCAATAAAGATCTTTTTCGGACATCAACGACATGATAAGGCATGGGTCTCTGACTGGGCATGTGCCTTAGACGGTGGTGTGGTATTTGGTGGAACAT
The DNA here is from genome assembly GCA_035253605.1 of Nitrososphaera sp. Lineage (GTDB taxonomy): Archaea > Thermoproteota > Nitrososphaeria > Nitrososphaerales > Nitrososphaeraceae > Nitrososphaera. The sequence goes on along the minus strand of DATFBV010000118.1, from coordinate 41,454 downwards.
TACGATCATATGTGAAGAATAAAGGAATTGTAGAGATTAACGCCAAAAGTGCCTATGAACTAGATGAAGAAAAAAGAAGTTCATCATCTTCAATTGCAGTTTGATCTGTTAGCAAAAAAATTATGCAAGATTATGTTCAGACTTTATCCTATCATTAGCAATACCACTTTATCTTGGTCCTTTGCTGAGCAGCAGTACATATTTCCTGCTTGTGTTGATAGCGTGTTCAAGATTATCAAAGATGTTTCGAATAGGTTAGGAGATCATCTCTTTAATCTTTTGTGCTATTTCAGCTATGTCTTCAGGAGAGGCAACCCTTCTGGAAGGCCATTTTCCGTCGGGGCTGTCATCATAAAACCGGGGCACGATATGGACGTGTACATGTGGGACAATTTGGTTTGCAGCTGTTCCGTTGTTCTGCCCCACATTGAAGCCATCAGCCTTTACAGCCGATATTATTGCCTTAGCGATTCTCGGTACCAAAGAATACAATTTGCCGACTTCGGCAGGAGGCATATGGAGCAATGTCTCGTAATGTTTTGTGGGCATCACTAGGGCATGACCAGGGTTGATTGGATATTTATCCATAAGGACTAAGAAGCCATTTTCGTGGTGGATCTGAACACAGGGCTCTTGCCCGGCTATTATGGAGCAGAAGATGCAAGGTTTGTTCATGCTGTGCCTAATAGCTTGTGAGCATATTGGTTGTTTATTTTTTGCTATTAACCATATTAATTTTTAAATAGACCAAGGGTCCGAATTTTATATAGATGGGCGAAACACTCGAGCTCGATAGCTTTGACATGACCTTCTCTTTTCGCTGCCCCAAGTGTGACTACTTGAATGAAGAGGTACTTGCTAAAGATCTTTCAAGTGGTAATGCAGAATGCGGTATGTGCGAGACCGTTTTCAAGGTAGAGGGGATTGATGCTGTCAAGATAATGGCTACTCTTGAGTAACTGAATAATCTTAAAATATGCACCTGTACCGATAATTGTAATGAAGCTCGAGAGTAGAAAGGTGCTTGATGGGCCAGAGAGGGCTCCGCATCGGGCAATGTACAAGGCGATGGGACTGACAGATGGAGACCTGGACCGGCCTCTGGTAGGAGTATCTTCTACATGTAACGAGGCCACCCCCTGTAACATCCATCTTGGACGGCTTGCCCAGAGCGCCAAACGCGGTGTCAAAGATGCTGGATGCACTCCAAGGGAGTTCACCGCGATTGCCGTTTCTGATGGCATTGCTATGGGCCACGAGGGCATGAAGGCCTCTCTTGTGAGCCGTGAAATAATCGCAGATTCTATTGAAGTAATGGTTAGAGCGCATCAATACGACGGCTTAGTAGGCATATCAGGCTGTGACAAGAGCTTGCCAGGGACACTAATGGGTATGGGCCGGCTGAATCGGCCGTCAATATTTGTTTATGGGGGAACTATCATGCCGGGTTTGTGGAATGGTAAGCAGGTAACGGTGCAGGATGTTTATGAAGCTGTGGGTGCATATGATGCCGGCAAGATGACATTGCAGGAACTTGTCAGCCTTGAAAATGTCGCATGTCCTAGCGCAGGATCATGTGCTGGTATGTACACTGCAAATACGATGGCTTCAATTAGCGAGGCACTGGGTATGTCAATTCTTGGAAGCGCTTCTGCTCCAGCAGAGAGCGAACGACGACTCGAAATCTGCTATAACACTGGCAAAGCCATAATGAATCTGCTTGAAACCAACATCAGGCCACGCGATATCATGACGTTTGAAGCCTTTGAGAATGCAATTATGATGGCAAATGCAATAGGCGGTTCGACTAATGCTGTGCTGCACCTCCTCGCATTAGCGAGGGAAGTAGGAGTAAAACTAAACCTTTCAGACTTTGAAAGTATTCGCAAGCGCACGCCTCACATCGCAGACATGAGGCCTGGTGGAATGTATATAATGGCTGACCTTGACAAGGTAGGCGGAGTACCAATAATACTCAATAGTTTGCTCAAAAAGAATCTTTTAAACGGCAAAGTCTTGACTGTTAGCGGCAGGACCATGAAGGAAAATTTGGAATCCGTCGAGTTTAACTTCGATATTAACAACAAGGTAATCAGACATCTTGACAACCCAATCAAGCACGAAGGTACACTTAAGGTGCTTAAAGGCTCACTCGCACCCGAAGGCGCGGTAATGAAGCTTGCAGGACTACATAGCAAGAAATTTGTTGGCAGAGCAAGAATATTTGACACTGAAGAGGAAGCATTTGATGCCGTATCAAAACGCAATATAGTAGAAGGCGACACAATCGTCATCCGCTATGAGGGACCGAAAGGAGGACCGGGAATGCGTGAAATGCTCTCAGTAACTGCAGCCGTCGTAGGACAAGGCCTAGGAGAAAAAGTCGCGATGGTCACAGATGGTAGGTTTTCGGGCGCAACTAGAGGATTTATGGTAGGTCATGTTGCTCCTGAAGCTATGGTTGGTGGCCCCATTGCCCTAGTAAAGGAATACGATCAAATCATAATAGATATGCAAAGAAGCAAGATAGACCTCATGATTTCGGAGGGCGAGCTGAGAAAAAGGAGAAGGAAGTGGAAGCCTATCAAACCTCGCTATACTACAGGAGCGCTTGCAAAATACTCATTGCTGGTCGAATCTGCGTCGGAAGGTGCAGTGATGGCTACTACTACCAATCGATAAAGGTTTAAATTTTATCTCTACCGCAGACTCAGTTGTAGGTAGGAGTATATGAGCGAGAGGGATTACTTTTGGTCATCTTATAGGCGCTTCAGTGCAGATACAGAGGCTAACTAGTTCTGAAAATCAGTTTGAACTTTTTAAAAAGCTCTACCTTCTCTACGAAAGGGTGTTCATCTTCGAGTCACTCATTGGGCCTAAAGAGCTGGCTGAAATGTCCATCATTGGATTTGACCCCAAACTGGTTGTAACATGCGATTCTAAGGAGTTCAAGGTCGAAGATAGGAGCGGCAGAATTCTACAGATCTCGCCGGCAAAAGAACCACTGTCTAGCATCCGCGACTTAATGGCTAAAGTCAATGATGATCGTTTCCGCTATGTTGGCGGAGCCGTAGGGTACATCAGTTACGATGCGATCCGGTTCTGGGAGCATTTGCCAATCAACAAGAACAAAGAAGCTAACGACTTTCCCCTCCTGGAATTTGGCATCTATGATGACGGCATACTCTTTAACCACAAGGAAAATCAAGCTTACTATTTTTTTCTTGAAGAATCGCGGCTAGAGCAAATAGAACACAAGATGGCTCAAACCAAACATAAACCTGCTAGGTTCTCATATTCGGCACCAAAGAGAAACATGACGAAGAAAGACTTTGTTAAAATGGTGAAGAAGGCGAAGCGCTACTTATATGATGGTCACATTTTCCAAGTAGTGCTCGCAAAGAGTATGAAGTTCACAGTCAAAGGCAACCTTATTGATCTGTACGCTAAACTTCGAGAAGTAAATCCCTCGCCATACATGTATATGCTAAAAATGTCTGACAGGTCCATAATAGGCTCGAGTCCTGAAATGCTCATTCGTATCACAAAAGACTTTATCGAGACTTTTCCTATCGCGGGTACAAGGCAGATACTGCAGGACGAAACAGAGAACGAAAAGTTGCGTAAAGAATTACTCGAGGATGAAAAGGAAATTGCTGAACATACAATGCTTGTCGATCTAGCAAGAAATGATATAGGAAGGGTCTGTGAATTTGGCACGGTTAAGGTTAAGGACTTCATGAGCGTTAAACGATTCAGTCATGTTCAACATATTGTCTCTCATGTCGTCGGTACATTGCACAAGAATTTTGATTCGTACAATTCGATCAAAGCTGTCTTTCCAGCTGGCACTGTGTCAGGTGCTCCTAAAGTTCGAGCAATGCAAATAATAGACGAGCTCGAGCCTTCATTAAGAGGACCTTATGCTGGCGCTATAGGTTACTTTTCGTTTAATGGCTCATGCGATTTTGCAATAACTATAAGGTCACTATTTGTGAATGGCAGCAAGGCATATCTCCAGTCAGGTGCAGGCATTGTTATTGATTCTGATCCAGAACTTGAATGGGCAGAAACAGAACATAAGGCAAACGCCATACTTTCCGCCCTTAAGCAGGCATCATCCTGCTGAGAGGATTTTGCTCAGTCTGACGATTGTATAATGTACTGTTTATTGATTTGTTGTTATTAGATTGAAAAAGAAGAGAACTTAGAGTGCCATGGAGAAAGTCTAACTGAAGACTATTCTGCTAGTACCATTTTGAAAAATGAGATAACATTTTGAAGAAAGGGATAATATACTCATGTTATTGCTATTAATATTAAAGTGCCATTTTAATACTATTAACGTAGTAATAAAGTCATTGACGTATTTCTGGCACAGATAGGAAAAACCCTAGTGGCTCGTGGGTGGCCTTGCAAACATATTTTGTATATTTGCATGATATTCTACTGCGAGGGCGGGATCCTTCTGCCTTCCAGTAAGGATGCCAACCACAATATCATCGTCCTTCATTACTCCTTCCTTGCGTAGCTTTCTAACACCTGCTGGAACTGCACCAGATGCCATTTCACAGTCAAAGCCATTTAGACCAACGATTGACATGCCATCACTCATTTCTTTGTCGCTGACCTCCACCACCACACCATTAGTAAAGTCTAAGGCGCGTAGGGCTTTGACAATATTTGCAGGTCTGCCTATCTGAATTGCTGTTGCGTGGGTTTTTGGCCTCACTCCTCTTTTGTCCAGGTCGGCATAATAGCGGTCAATGATCGCAAGATCTGGCCTGCCTCCGTTCCATCTTAGAGGCTTGTCTTCAAAGAATCCATTGTACAATTTATACAATGTATTTGCCCCGTCTGCATTAACTACTACAAGACGCGGAATTTTCTTGATCCAACCCCATTCGTAGAGCTCGATTAAGCACTTTCCGCAGCTGGATGCATTGCCCAAAGCTCCACCTGGATATACTATCCAGTCCGGCGGGTTCCAGTCAAGGTATTCAAGGGCCCGGTAAAGGATGGTCTTTTGACCCTCCAAGCGAAATGGATTCACTGAATTTACAGTGTATCCCCCAGTTTCCTTTGCGTTTTTGAGCGAAGCGGTAAGAGCGTCATCAAAATTTCCTTGTACTTGTATTATCTGCGCACCAAACTGAAAGGCTTGGCCGAGTTTGCCAGGGGCAATTTCGCCTCTTGGGATGTAGACGTCACAAGCCATATTTTCATTTGCAGCATACATTGCTGCAGAAGCTGAAGTGTTGCCCGTCGAGGCACAGACTATCTTTTTGATACCAATCATTTTTGCATGTGTCATCGCGGTCGACATGCCATTATCCTTAAACGAGCCTGAGGGATTGTATCCTTCTGGTTGAAGAAATAGCGAATTATGGTCCATGCTTGCATAATCAGCCACTTTGCTCATTTTATAGGGTTTAGAAAGGCGGCCTTCAGAGCCGTCAAGCGATACTAGCAAGTGGGCGCATTCTTCAAAGTCTTCTGTGTCTATACTGGCAAAATTGATTAGTTCGCGAAAGCGCCACACTCCGCTTTCGTTGTAAATGTTGCCTCCATGATCTCTACGATGATAGAACTTTTCTATTAGGTCCCGGCTTTGCTTCTGACTATACTTTATATCGAGAAGTGAGCCACAGGAGCATCTGTAAATATCATTATTAATGTCATGACTTAAACCGCATGAGGGATTGATGCATTTTTTGACAGTAAGTGCACCCATATTACTGGAGCCTTGTGATTGTTATTTAGACGTTGTTCTGGATGCTACTACTTTTTAGTCGTTTTTTCATACATTTTGAGTAGCTGCTGGATGACGCCGTCCATGTCGTCCTCCCTTACTTCCGGCGAAATGGCGTGTTTAAGTAAATTGCTTACAGTGGTGGAGATCTCAGAACTTACTTCGTCAAAGCTGTCCATGTCGCTATAGCTCTGTTGATAAAGCCTCCTCAATCGCATTGCATACATATGTGTCTGTTCATTCATTGTCACGTCATAGCTGCGATTGTTGACCTTTATCTTCTCCTTTATCATGTTCTACACGTAACCAGACTATAGCATTTAAAAACCTGTCTACAATGTAAATTCAACGTAGACCTAAAATTGAGGCCATGTAACCATTAACGCTTGTTACTACGGTTACAACCTGCAGGAATACATCGATATTTTTATGATTTTAATGTCATAATGGCTGGGTGCTATAGTATTAAGAATGCCATTTGATAGCAGGTGGGTTAAGCCACAAGGAGAAAGCGTCGGTCACAAGCTGCTTGAGGGCATCAAGCCACAAGCGCCGCTGAAGCCAAGAATAGAAGAAGCACAGAAAAAATTGCACATGCAGATTGCACGGCTCGATGCAATAGCGTCGAGGATGCAAGAAAAAGATAAGCTAATTTTCAAGCGTGTAGTGCTTGCAATGCAGAGCCATGATTCTTCTCATGCAAAGGTATTATCAGGAGAGCTGTCGCAGATTCGAAAGATGAACAAGATGGTCACGTCTGCAAAGCTAGCTTTAGAACAAATACAGCTTAGGCTCAACACAATGACAGAGCTTGGAGACGTAGTGGTAACACTGAGCCCTGCAATGTCTGTGATAAAGGGATTGCAGACGGGATTGTCAGGAATGATGCCGGAAGCAGATCAGTCATTTGGACAAATCTCCGAGCTGCTAGGAAACATTATGACAGACTCAGGACAAATACCCAATAGTGAAATTGCAAACTTCAACACAATAAATGAAGACACTGCACAGATCATGGAAGAAGCCAGCGCGGTAGTAGAAATGAATATGAAGAACAAGTTCCCAGATTTGCCTTCTCCAAGCTTGGCAGCTGCAAAGAACTTAGAGGCAACAAGCTACTAGATCTAGCTCGTTATCTCTCTCTTTATTTTTTACTTGCTATTTTTTTAACTTGTTTTTTTATCCTAGATATCGTAGGGTAGCTATATCCTTTTTCCCTGTAAGTCTTGATCATGGCCTTCCAATTATTGAGCCGCCAATTTGCTTGATCCTCTGTGAGGGAGAGCGTTTCTCTTTTCACAAGACTCTTCCGTCCCGGCATTAAATATCCGCCGCTTTCAGCAGCATAGCGGCTGTATGCAAAGCGAAGTCCAAAGACTAGGTCGTCAGGTGGAAGCGATCTGATATAAAGCCTGATTTCTTTAAATTGCTCCTCTGAGAGGTTCAGCTCAAACATAAGCTGCCTTAAGGGCATACATGTCCACATACTGGTTCTGTATTAAAATGTTTATTTCTAAATTCGAATTTAGAAATATTTTTAGAGGATGCCCATCTTTGTACCTACTTTTTCAAAGGCTGCAACGGCACAATCCAAGTGTTTTTGGCTGTGTATGGCGTTCAGTGAAATTCTCAGGCGAGCATGGCCCTTTTTGACCGTCGGATACCTAATTGCTTGAGCAAAAACCCCCTCCTCTAACAATTTTTTTGAAAGCTCAAGAGCCTGTATTTCATTACCAATTACGATCGGGATTATCTGGCTGACAGAGTTTCCGATTTTAAATCCTAGCCTTTTGATTGCCTCTGAAAAATAGAGGATATTCCATTGAAGCCTCTTTTGCAAGTATCCACTTTTTGCTATTGGAATAGCGGTAATTGCTGCAGAACAGAGGTGGCTAGGCAGGGCTGAAGTATAGATAAATTGCCTTGACGTATTGATCAGCAGTTCTCTAATTGGCAATGTAGTGGCTACATAGCCTCCAAAGCAACCCAACGCTTTGCTCATACTGCTGACATGAATATCAAAGTTTACTTGCATTTCAGCCGGCATACCTGAAAAGTTGGGGCCAAAGATAAAGTCGCCGTGTGCGTCGTCAATGATGGTTATTGCATCATGATGGTCTGCTATGCTCTTTATTTCTGCTAGGTTTCCCGTGTCCCCATCCATACTAAAGATACCTTCCGTTATCACAACTTTTCTGCCGTGACCCCGCTTTATCAGTTCCTGTAAATGAGCTGTGTCATTATGCCGGAAGACAACAATTGTCGCTCCGCTCAGCCTGCATGCATCGACTATGCTAGCATGGTTCAGCTCATCGCTAAATATTGTTGAGTTCTTGTCTGCGATAGTCGTTACTACGCCCAGGTTAGCGGCGTAACCCGTAGGATATAGAAGGGATGATTCTGTCCTGCGGTGATATGCAAGCTGACTTTCGAGCTCAATGATTTTTGGATGGTTGCCTGTGATTAACCTTGAACCACACTGTGACACTTGTTGATTCAGTGCAGCAATAGTATTCTCAATTACTTGCTTGTTTTGAGAGAGCCCAAGATAGTCATTGGAGCAAAGATTGATGACCTCCTTGCCATCGACGTTGGCCATTGGACCTTTAGCAACCACTGTCTTAAGTTGACGATATAATCCACTCCTTTCGAGAGAACCAAGCTGATCCTTAATGAAAGCAATCTTATGGCTTGAGTCCAATTTCTTTTATCATCGCAATGTCCTTTTTGGCCGTGTTTCCTCGCGTTGTCAGATAGCCCCCAGTTATAATACCATTTGCTCCCGCCTTTAGAGCTAGTTTGTCATTATCCTTGAGATGCACTTCCCGTCCACCTGCTATCTTTAGAATAGTTTTTGGCATTATGAAACGCCACACCGCAATTGTCTTAATTGCCTCTAGAGGATCCATGGGCTTAACACTCCCAAGTGGAGTGCCTTCTCTACCTATGAGAATATTGATTGGAACCTCCTCAGGGTGGAGCGACTCAAGAGAGAATCCTAGCTCTAGCCTCTGTCTAGGACTTTCGCCCATACCTATGATTCCTCCAGAGCACAACTGCAATCCTGCCTCCTTAACTATTTTCGCAGTATTTATCCTGTCGGAGAAGTCATGCGTATTGCAGATAGTAGGAAAATAGCTCTGTGCAGTTTCTAGGTTATGGTTGTAGCGCTTGACTCCCAACTTCTTTAGCTTCCTCGCTCTGTCTAATGTCATGAACCCTAAAGAGACGTTTACTTCGATATCCAATTTGGATCTAATCTCTTCTATCGCTTCACAGATCTGTTGAAAATCCTTCTCGGGTGGTTCTCTGTAAGCGCATACCAAGCAAAAACTTGTAGCCCCCTCTTCCTTTGCCTTTGCTGCCTTCTCGACTAATTGTTCATTCGATAATAGGGGATATTTGTTAATACCGGTATCATAAAACGAAGATTGGGCACAAAATGAGCAATCCTCCGGACACCTGCCAGATTTTGCATTTACCAGAGTCTCGACATCTACTCTATCACCATTAAAAGTTCGAGTGATAGTATTAGCACAATCAGCAAGCAGCATGATGTCATCAGTGCGTAGCAGATCCTCTGCTTCTTCAAAGGTAATTGAACTACCGGAGAGTACTTTTTCCGTACAACCTCGAATGAAGGCTGAATCCGTCATAACGTGAGGCAAGTTAGAGCCGGTAATTAAAATTTCTGTTCGAAAACCATGTCCTAAGTCGATATTTCTAAATTCGAATTTAGAAATGTTTTATCATAGTTCATATGTCCGGTACTTGGACGGAAGTAAAATACTCTCAGGTATGGAATCAAGCAATGTCCTGTTAATTATTCAGCCACTGGCTTTAACATGTTGGTTATTACGTCCGGTACTGGCCAAAACCTTTCTGGTTGTACACCTAATCAAATCTGTGATACTGATTCTGCTGTATCTGTCTGATGTTATCCGAAAGGTTTACGAGTAGAAAGGAACCTTCTTGAAGAAAGATTCCTGTTTTATGAATCCAATAAGTTTACGTACTTTTCAAAAAAAAGTATTAAAGGGGGGCTCTGGATGGCCAAAAAGAGCCAAGAGTTGATAGATCATTTTTTGTAAAGTATGGAAAGCAGAAAATGGCGGTTTTCGTTACATAGTAGAAGATTGCAAAACAGTTCAAAAATGGAACGCTTTCTATACAGTACAAAAATGAGTACCTTTTTTTTACTCTTAGTTTTTGGAGCTGCACGGTTGAATGTTCATTTATTCCATCAACCCTTTTTGAACACTTTTTTTGACAATGAGACAGTTATAGGGGAGCATTCACGATGTTATATGAAATATGCCTTTGCATATTTGCGCGTAAGCACAGAAGAACAAACTGTCCAGAATCAGAAGCTTGCACTCGAAAAATGGGCGCAAGGAAACGGCTACCTGATCCTTGACTCTTTTGAAGATCCTGCAATAAGCGGTAAGGTTCCCGCTACTCAAAGGCGAGGATTTCAGGAAATGCTTGAACTGGTAAAAATGACTGGAGTAGACGCAGTTTTGGTTTATGAATTATCTCGAGTTGGAAGAACTTTCTGGGATACGCTAGACGCCATAAAGGCGGTAGAGCGTTATGCCTCTTTGATTTCATGCTCGCCTAGGGAATCTTTTCTCCAAACAACAGAAGCTAGTATCAGAAAACTTATGATCGGAATCCTGACATGGGCTGCAGAGAGAGAGCGTGAACTACTAGTGCAGAGGACAAAGGATGGGATGGACCGAGCCAAGGCTGCAGGGAAAGACATCGGTCGCCCCGAAAAGATAATCGACAAAGATAAACTCATTAATATGCTTGCAGAAAATAACTCAAAAACAAAAATAGCCAAGAGTCTAGGTGTGTCAAAAGCTACATTGTACAAGAAATTACGAGAATTAAGATAGTTTCTCTATCTTCCTCAACAACTTGAGCTGTACATTGAGCAGCTTCTCAAGATCTCCCTTTGTAATACTAAGAGGCGGGATTAAGAGCATGATATTGCCAAGAGGCCTCAGATGTACACCCATCTTTAGTGATTCTTGCATTATAAAGTAGTTTATGATCTCCTTATTCTTTAAGGTGAGTATGGGCTTGTTGTTCTTTGCCAGCTCAATTCCTAAGAGAAGACCCTTATGTCGGATATCACCAACTATTGGGGATTTCGAGAATTCAGGTATCCTTGACGCTATATAATCAGCGCTGACTTTTATTTGCTGAGTTAGATTACGGTTTTGGTAGTTCTCTATGTTTGCTAGAGCAGCAACGCATCCTACAGGGTGCCCAGTAAAAGTGTGACCATGATACAGGTGTTTGTTGCAACGATATTTTCCCAAAAAGGCATCAAAAATACGGCGTGTAACGAGGGTGACGGCCAGCGGAAAGTAGCCTCCAGTCAACGCCTTCCCAAAGCATACGATGTCCGGTTGCGAATTCTGTGCAATATATTCTATGATGTTACCGAGTCTACCAAATCCGGTTGCAATCTCGTCTAGAATTAGCAATACATCGTAATCTCTACACAGCTTTGCTATCTTTCTCTGATATCCTGTGGGAAAAATAATTGCTCCCCCTGCGATCTGAGCCCCACTTTCCATAATCAGTGCAGCGCATCGGTCCTTGTGCCGTTTAAGCGTATTCTCGGTTTTCTCGAGACACCATTGTACTAAATCGTTTTCATTAGTAAATTTGCTTCCATATAGGAGAGGGCTTGGCGCTTTGTGCACATCCAATAGGAGCGGTCTGTACGCTCTGAAAAAATTATCAATGTAACCAAGCGACATAGCGCCGACTGTATCGCCATGATATCCGTGCTCCAGCGAGATGAAATTCCTCTTTTGATGTTTGCCCATATTATGCCAATATTGGAGAGCTATCTTCATTGCAACCTCGATTGCAGTTGAGCCATTGTCAGTATAGAAAACCTTATGCATCCCCCTTGCAAGGCTAATTAGCATTTCTGCAAGCCTTGTAGAGGGAGCATTGGCAAAGCCAAATAGGCTAGAATGCGGGATCTTTTTTTGCTGGTCTATCATTGCCTGAACAACTTTGTTGTGTGTATGCCCCCAGACATTGCACCACATGCTGGCGGTTCCATCGAGGTATTTTCTCCCTTTGCTGTCAACTAGGTGAAAGCCATCTCCTTTGACGATTACTTTGTTGTTCCATTTCGTCCAATCGCTCATTTGGGTATACGGATGCCAAACAAACTCTTTGTCCGCCTTTGTCAGATTCAATTCGGTGATATCCATGTTTTATGCTCAGCTGTAATAATATTTCCATGCGTGGTATCTTTGTAACAGGGACTAGTACAGGAGTAGGCAAGACGACAGTTGCTGCAGGTCTTGCTTGGGCGCTGAGGAAGCGGAAAATTGATGTTGGTGTCATGAAACCTTTTGCAACCGCTAACAGAGTTTTTTCAAGAAAATATAGGTCTCAAGATACTGCAATACTCGCCAGGGCCTCCGGAGTAAACGATCCTGACTTCAGCCTCAATCCATTTTTTTACTCAATAGCCGCCTCGCCTTTGGTTGCCGCAGAGCTAAAGCATAGCCCCCAAGTCGATACGGAAAAGGCCTTGGAGAAACTAAAAATGCTTAAAAGAAAACACGATTTTCTAATTGCTGAAGGGATAGGCGGCATCCTGGTTCCCTTGACTCAAAATGAATTTGTTGCAAATTTTGCACAGCGAGCAAAATTGCCCTTAATTATCGTCTCAACGCCGAAGCTTGGGACCCTTAACCATACGTTACTCACAGTTATGGCGTGTAAAAAGTTCCGCCTCAAGATCGCAGGAATAATTTTGAACAAAACCTCAAAAAATCCTGACATAATGGAGCAAAAAACAGTGGAGATCCTTGAGAGGCTGACACACGTTAAATTATTGGCAGTAATCCCATTCTCAAAAGGAGCAAATTACACTTCTATTGGCAAGATGATAGAAGATAATTTGGACTTCGAAACATTACTGTCCATGTAAAAGCCTAAGTCCACGATCTCCCTTTTGAACGAGAAAGGCATTGATATCTATGACCATCCTCGGATATGGAAAAAGACTTGAGCCAACGTAATAATTTTTATAATCTATTTCTAGTCTCCTTGCAGACACAGTCCATATATTTACATCATGGGGCTGGACAGATTTAGCATTTTTTATCTTTTTAAGTACCTCATTTCCTTTTATCATTTGAATGACTAGAGTTTTATCCGGGCTTTTGTTAAGCATTTTCACAGAAGGAATTACTAGATCCAACTCTGCGCCTCTCCAGGTGACCTTTCTCTCAGAAGGAAGCAAGGAAGCAGTCAGCATAAAATGGAGCAATGCTTCACATAAATCTACAAGTGACTCGTCATCCAAATCATTCGTCATCTTATTTTTACATTCTTCAAGAATCTCAATGCAGCGTCTTTCTGACATTTCAATCTCGTTAATCACTTCCATGCGGATTTTATCTTTGCCCATTTTGGTAATGGCCGAATATAGAATGTCTTTGATGTCTGGCCTCACAAATACTGCGTATAAGCTAGGTTTATTAAATCTGTCATGGATTATTGTCTATATGGCCCGGAGAGTCGCCACAGGTCTACTCCTAGCCTCGCTAATACTCCTGTTAGTCTATGGAGCAGACGTTGGAGTTGCATCCTTCTCTCCTCAAGGGCAAGGTTTCTTACCTTTTGACGAGGCCATTAGGGGCGTGGCCTTTGGAGGAAGCGCAGTTATAATGTCAATAATTGCCTTTGTAATCGCGCGCAACGAATATTCTCCTATTGTTTCCGCGCTTTTATTTGTCAACGGCGGTCTCATCATTGCAGGAATGATTGCACTTGTTGCACAAGTCTCAGTAGCATCCGAAGATACTTCAAGCATATTGCGCTCGATCGGCTCCACAATAGCAATGGGAGCACTCTTAATAGGACTAGGCGCTTGGAAGCTTTCAACAGACAGAAAAATACTTGCTTCAAGGAGGAAAGAGCCAGCTCAGAAATGAAAAAAATTCAGTTCCTCTTATCTTGACACGACAGGGACTCATCAAGCAAGAACCCTCAATAAAGGACTCGATACAGAGAGCAACCACATCAACGGGTACAACCAGGCCTTTACATGCAATTAAGCAAAATAACTTGAGAATCTCAGCAAGCATATATGTAGCGAGTAACATTTTATACAATCTTGGCAAACCTATTGGTGTCATGAAGACAGTGATTCTTGCAGGCGGTTTTGGAAAAAGGCTAAAGCCGCTAACCGACACGAGACCGAAGCCAATGATAGAGGTTCTTAATATTCCCATTATTGAATGGCAGGTACGATGGCTCCGGAGATTCGGCATCAAAGAATTTGTAATATGCGCGGGATACATGAAAGAGATGATAGTTGACCATATGGGCAATGGCGCAAGATTTGATTCTCGAATCCAGTATTCATTCGAGGAGAAGGCACTAGGCACCGGCGGTGCGCTTTTGAACTCTAAAGAATTACTTTCTGGCCAGGATTCTTTTTTCGTATTAAACGGAGATGTCCTTACAGAGCTTGATCCAAATAGATTATTGGATAGTACAAACCCAAACGTCCTTGCTGTCGTTCCTCTCCGAAGTCCCTTTGGAGTAGTTGAACTCGATGTGAATTCTAAGGTCCGTGGATTTATTGAAAAACCGCAAATCTCAGACAAGTGGATCAATGCTGGCTTATATCGATTCACTTCAGAAGTTTTTAGTTATCTCCCTCAAGAAGGCAATATCGAAGTTACTGCTCTTCCAGGGCTTGCAAAAGATGGAAAGCTTCAAGCTGTTAGATACAAGCATGTTTTCTGGCGTTCAATTGATTCCCATAAGGACATTGAAGAGGCATCCCAAGAGATTAGGGAAGCAAAATTATTATGACTGTTGAAAAGCTGGGATACAGTCTCGGTCCGCTATTATCCATGAACGAGATTCTCCTTTGCGCCAAAATGGCTGATCAGCAAGAAATTGTTGACTCATTATGGGTTCCAGAATCCTGGGGTCGAGAATCATTTTCAACTCTGGGCGCCATGTCTCAGATAACCAATAAAGTACGCCTCGGGACATCTATTGTTAGTATTTATTCAAGGACGCCAGCAACTGTTGCTATGGCGGCTACCAGCCTTGACATGCTTTCAGAAAATAGGGTAATTATAGGTCTTGGAGCAAGCACTGAAGCTATTGTTGAGAACTGGCACGGTGTTCAATTCGATAGGCCTGCCAGCCGAATGAAAGAATACATTGAATGTCTTAGGCTCATAACCAAAGGCGACAAGGTAGTATATGAGGGCAAATTTTTTAAAATAAACAATTTTAAAATATTGCACCAGCCCCAAAGAACGCATATTCCTATTTTCATGGCTGCTGTAAACAAAAAAATGATATCTATGGCATCTGAACTTGCAGATGGTATATTATTATATTTGAGGCCGCTTGAGGAGTTGAAAAGAACTGCAGCTGAATTAAAGCACGCTACAGAGCGGAGGAGCTTTGAAATTGCTTGCTCATTTATATGCGCGGTATCAAATAAGGACCCAGAAAAAGCCAGACATCGTGCAGCAACTACTCTTGCATTTTATATCGCTGCCGGAAGGTATTACCGCAATTTTCTTAAAGAAAATGGCTTCAAGACTGAAGTTGATGAGATAACTTCACAATACAAAAATGCAGGTGTAGAAAGTGCAGCTAAATTTGTTTCTGACAGAATGCTAAGCTCGCTTGTAATTTGCGGTACTTCCGAAGAGTGTAGAGAATCACTTTCAAAATTTCTTTCTACAGGAATTACTCTGCCCATTCTCCAATTTAACCCTGTTGGAGACGCAGAAAGCTCATTTAAGGAGATGATATCAGCCTTCTAAAATGCGCAAGGTAGCAGTATCCTCATGGGCAACCTCAACATTTACCAAAGGCTCAAAGATGTCTTTATTTGAGCTCGCCTGCGAGACTTCAGTACAGCTAATTAGGGAGAGCGGCATTTCTGCAAAGGAAATTGAGGCTGTATTATTTTCTAGCTGTGCGACAGACCAGTACAGCTCTTCCATAATATCTGAAATGCTTGGTATACGCCCAAGGATTTCATATAGAATAGACAACCTCTGCAATTCAGGCACTAATGCTGTGGCTTCTGCTTTTGCACTTATTGCATCTGGCTTATGTAACTCGGTACTCGTGGTTGGCGCAGAAAAGGTAGACAGTCCTGGTAACAAGCTGTTATGGGACGTCACTCGAGGATCGTTTATGTTTCCGGTACATTGGGCTGCAATTTTTGCTAAAGCCCACATGAGAAAATATGGCACAACAGAAGAACAGATGGCTATGGTTTCCGTTAAGAACCATAAAAATGCCACTAAAAATCCTCTCGCGCTTTTTGGAAAGGAGGTTGCCCTAGAAGAAGTGATGAACTCAAAAAAGATAGCCTCGCCTATCAAACTACTAGATTGTTCTGCCCCGTGCGAGGGCGCCTCTGCTATACTATTAGTGTCGGAAGAAAAAGCACATAGCATCGACAACCCTGTCTTCATAAAGGGAATAGGTCAACAGACAACTTCAGCCAGCTTCGCAAGAGCGACAGATGACCTGACAACAATTGAGGCGGCCAAGTTAGCCGCTCGTAGAGCTTTTGAAATGTCTAACACAAAACTAGCAGAGATAGATGTAGCAGAACTGCATGATGCATTTACTATTCTTGAAATCTTGGCATATGAAGATCTAGGATTTGCAAAGAAGGGTGAAGGAGGAAAATTCGTCAACCAAGAGCAAATAGCGATAAACCCAAGAGGAGGTATCATTGGATGCGGCCATCCCGTTGGTGCCACCGGCCTAGCGCAAGTTACCGAAATTGCATCTCAACTTGCTGGGAAAGCCGGAAAGCGGCAAGTAAGCAACTGCAAGACCGGGCTTGTTCACAATCTAGCGGCAGCTGGCTCTTCAGCGTCAGTAATTGTCATGGGTGTGTGATGATCTCTGCAAGACTTCATTGATAGCTTGAATAAAGGTGAATTTCGGCTGCCAATATGCACCTCCTGTAAGGCGAAAGTCTGGCCACCCACTAATCATTGCCCTCGATGTCTTTCAAAGACATCACTTGAAATTATTGATACGACCGGAACGTTGATGCATTTTACACAGTCATATCTCAAAGGCACGGAGGGTTGCTATGGTCTTGTTGAAATGTCAGGAATTAGACTCATTGGGGCGTTTGAGACGCTTGAATTGAGAGAAGGCCTAAAGGTGAAAATGGTGAAGTGTGGCATAACCCGTGATGGGTCCCCGTATTACCTTTTTGAACCAACCAAGGACTGACATTAATATACGCAAGTGAATTACCCTTTAGGATGTATACATATGAGTTATGACCGGTTCGTAGACGAGAGGCTCCTTACAAGTCGCGATGCTCTCAATAGGCTGCAAATCAAAATCAAAATAATTCAAATCGACGAAAATGCTCGTGATTTTTCACAGCGCTTTGGGCGTAGGATGCTAGTCCAAAAGGTACTTTTGACTATAAAATACAACGACACTGAAGAAGTTGAAGAGAAGGAGCTTGACGTAGAGGAGATTGAAAAGAGGATAAGAAAAGAAAGACTCTTTAGTTCATCGAATCGCTGGCTTGCTTCAAGCGATGTCAAGAATGGTTATGTGGTTGCAAGCCGTCACCTCGATTTGCTTGCTGACGCGATTGCCCTTGATATAATTTCGATATAAAATATTTCACAACTCGATTTTTGAAATATTGGGTCAGAAACCCGTTCAGCTCTGTCTGTCATTTTAGGCGAAAGCCTATAATCGAGTCCAAAAAGAACCATCATGATTACAATCATAGCGCCGCTCGTCAGACTCGAACTGACGACCCACTGGTTAACAGCCAGTTAAGCTTCAGAGCACAATATCGCGCAGTGAATTTGCTCTACCATGCTGAGCTAGAGCGGCGCACTATTACAGCAAATCCAAGGACAAAATAAATCTTTGGGCTTGATTATTTATTCTATAAACCTTCTCCTTTAGAGTATATGTAAAGCCCGTCGAGGAATACTCGCTGGTCTTTTCCTTTTGTCTTAGTTGATAGTTCAATATTGGCAGCCGTCTGGGAAACATCCTCTAGGCTAGGACCTTGTATGACTACATCCTCCCCCACGACACTTACCTTAGTGGCGTCACCTATTATTTTAGAAATCCTTGCCGACCTTTCGCCAAAAAAGTTCTCGACATATACCTCCTTGCCCTTTACTTTGACAGAGATTGGAAAGTGAGCAAATATGATCTTAAGCTTATATGTATAGCCTTTCTCTACGCCTTTTATCATTCCTGTGAGTAAACTGCGTGCAGTATTTGTTACAGCAAGGTCGCGCTTTCGAGTGCCATAGGGTTTTATTGTTATCTTGTTGCCTTCTACCGTAACTGTGGCTGGAAGCTTTGTCAGATCTTTCTTTACTTTGCCAAGTTTGCCCTGGACCTCTATTAGGTTGCCTTCCTTTCTTATCGTGACACTAGCAGGAGCTTCAACTTCTGCTCTTATTTCCTGCTTAGTAGACATAACCAACTAAAACCCCTCCGAGGTTCTGGGCTTGCGCTTCATGGTGAGACATAATCCCTTTGCTGGTGGAAACAAGAAGTATGCCCATCGTGTACGCGGGCAGAAACTGTCTTTCCCAACCAAAGTATCCGTTCTTTTTAACTGAAAATCGTGGCGTAACTATGCCACACTTGTTTATCTTGGCTAAAAGCTGAATTCTAAACTTGCCGGCTCGTCCGTCGTCAATTTGTTCAAACTCCCCGATATAGCGATGTTTCTGCATTACTCGAAGTACTTCACTCGCAAACTTGGATGCAGGAACTACTATGCACTCCCTTTTTCTTCTCGATTCGTTATTGTATATGGTTGTAAAGAGGTTGGATAGAACATTTAATGCTGGCATTTTTCTCTTTCTTCACCTATTCGTACTTGGTAAATCCTATACTATTGGCAACTTCTCTGAAGCACTGTCTGCAAAGCATCAAGTTGTATGTGCGTATCAGTCCATTATATGAACCACACCGTTTGCACCACCTTCCCCCTTTTCCATGGGAAAGCTTTTTTCTTCCCGTAAATTCGTACTCTCTCGGCTTCGGCATTCGTTTATTCGACCTCTACTCCATATTCCTGTTTAAAGAACTCTATTGCCTCTTCCTTGTTTATCCTGTGTGTCTTGCCTATCTTAGCGTTCCTTCTGCTCTTCGTCGCGATCCTATATCCGGGTCTATTTAGCACAATATTAACGTCCATGCCAAAGATGCCGATCTCAGGATTGTACTTTGTACCTGGGATGTCAATGTGCTCATGTATGCCTAGAGAGATATTTCCATAATTATCAAATGATGATGCCTTGAGCACATTCCTCTTTGCAGCTATTACACGTTTTAGAAATTCGATTGCCGGTGCTCGCCTAAGGGTTACGACTACCCCTATGGGCTCACCCTTGTGAATACCAAAGTCCCTCACAGTCTTTTTAGCCCCCCGTACAGCTGGCTGTTGATTTGTTAGCTCAAACAGAGCGTTCTTTGCTTTGTCTATCGGCTCGCCGGACCTGCCGACTCCGACGTTAATCACTACCTTATGTACGGTTATCCTTTTCATGTCATGTTGATGCTGTATTTGTTGCTTGCTCAACTTAACTCACCTTAATCACCGGTCTGTCAGTTCCGACCGCCATTACCATCTCAACGGGCAGTTCTACTGATTTATCTTCAAACGAAACAAGTGCTCGCTTTGGCAGGGAGAATACCCCGTCCTGGATGTCTTCGATCTTACCCACAGCGCCAGCATTTTCGCCTGTGATGATAAGTGCTGTAGCGCCCTTTTCAAAAGCAATATGACTATTGATATTGGCCGCCGGGAAATTGACAACGCAAGTGTCACCAACCTTCAGATTTTGGTCACTTATGAGTGTCTTGCTGTCATGGAAGCCGTATTGCATTTTTTTACCCTTAATACTAGTCTTGCTTGTAATCTTGATTAGCTTCAATCCTTTTTCTGCCTCGTCAATTGCAATTGGAGACAATAAGACTCCATTCTTTGGGACCATTCTGTATGCTTGGCCCATCGACAGCTCCACTACGTCCATCAGTCCAATAGCGAAATTGGGATCGCGTCTTATTACTCCGTCCACTTTGACCTTTTGGGCCTTTAAAATCCTGTCGACTTCATATCCTGTGCTTGCAACCTTGAGCACATCACGTAAGACTATGCCTAGAGGATAGGACGTCTTCGCAGGGTGTGGACCTGGGTTGACTCTCATCACAAATCGACCTTCTTTCCTCTTAATGGTCCAGAACATAGGCGCTAGCTGTCTTTTGACTCTGGTATCACGGCCTTTCTTGCCCATTATTCATTTTCTTCCTCTTTTTTCTTCTCTTTTTCTTCCTTTTTTTCTGAAGAGGCCGCTGGCTCTCCCTTATTGGTTGCTCCTTGGAGCCTACTAGATCTATAGTCGTCGTCAAGATTCAGAGAAATAACCATCACATTTGAAGAATGAATTGGTACTTTGACTTGACCTCCACGAATTTTTTCTCTCTGGATACCTTCAATGTGAAATCTCCCATCTTCAGTGTTTACACTTTCAACTTTTCCTTCTACTCCCTTGTATTCTCCGCGCATTACCCTCACAGAATCACCCTTGACAACGCGTATGTTCTTTCTTCCATACTGTTTGCGTAGAGACTCTTCTAGTACAGCACCAACCATCTTATCACGCTGGTGCTTAGGTACGTGGATTAATTTCGGATTAATACCTGTCATAATTTTCACCTATACTATCATGCCCGCCAAGTTGGCTATTCTTGGCCACTTCTCCGCAGCCTCTGATGCTACTGGTCCCTTAATGTCTGTTCCTTTGATTTCGCCTTCCTGCGTCACAAGAACTGCTGCATTGTCCTCAAAGGCTATACGCACTCCGTTAAGCCTCCTTATTGGATACTTCTGCCTGACGATAACTGCACCAAAAATCTGCTTACGCAACTCTGCTGGACCTTTCTTGACAGTCACAGTAACGAAATCTCCAACTGCTGCTGCAGGCTGCCTAGAGTGCCTTCCTTTGTACCTAGTCACTTGCGCAATGCGCAATATCTTCGCACCAGTATTGTCAGTGCATACTAAGCTTGCGGTTACTGGAATCGCCCTTGTAATATAAGGACGGAACTCTTCGACTCCCTTCGCAGAGACTGCTCTTGACTTAGCCCCTGCCGCCATCCTTTGTGTTCACCTCAATCACTACAAATGAAACTGTCTTAGCAAGTCGCCTGCACTCTGCAATCCTTACTTCCTCACCCTCTTTAACCTCGAGGCAGGACGGAAGGTACGCATGTACTTTTGATTTGCTTCTCTGAAAACGCTTGTATTTTGCAACTCCTCGAGGGTATTCCCTTGATACTACGACCATTTTGGGTGCCTGCGCACTTGATACAATGCCTGTCAACAATTTTCCTCTTATGGACAGCCTACCATGGAATGGACAGAACTCGTCTTCACAAGCCTTCCGAGGGGAAGCTACTGAGACACCAATGTTTCTAACCATAATTTGCCATATCACCCATTGTTTAAGCGTGAAATACGATCCTCAGGTCTTCCTATCAATGCAGAACCACTTATAAAGCAAGCGCAAGAACGTGTCTGAAGTTGTAACCTTTTTGCCACTCTTTTTGCTACCTGTCTGACAAGAGAACCTTTCCTTATGAATAATGTATTCTTCGTTTCGAATACAATTGTGCCAACGATGCCCTGTAAAGTTGAATCAGAAGATTCAAGTATTTTTGCCTCAAGGCCCACGATCCCACGCGAGAGAACGTTTTGGCAGTTTAGAGTCATTTCTGACTTTTTCTCTCGTTCATTATTGTATTCATGCGAGCAATATCACGCCTGAGCCATTTAATGCTGCCTGTCTGCTTCTTGAGAGTGCCCTTTGACTTTTCAAGCTGAAGTTTACCAAGATCGGTCTTGAGCTCGGCAAGCTTGTCACTTAGATCCTGATCGTTCATCTCTCGTAATGTCTTTAGCTTAAGTCTTGGCATCCTGATTGCCTCCTCCTCCTCTCTGTTCTTCACCTGCTGCTGAGGTCTGTTCGTTTTTGGCTGATTCCTCCATTTGAGGACTTGGTTGAGTTGCAGACGCCTGCAACTCTGTGTCTTCATTCTTAAATTCAAATTCTTGAGGTAGTGACACCTTGGATGCAATTCTCAGCTGGATCCCCATCAAACCCATCTTGGTTAACACATGAGTAATGCCTGTCCTGACTATCTTATCAGAAATGTCACCGCTCTTTGGTACAATGCCGATTGTATGCTTTTCAAAGTGAGCACGCTCTGTTCTAAGTTTTCCAGAAATCACAACCTCAACCCCCAGCGCGCCCGCGCTCATTATTGTATTGAGCGACCACATGGCTGCTCGCCGAAATGCGGTACCCCGCTCAATTAGCTGAGCGATTCTATTACACATGATCTGCGGATTAAGCTCAGGATTTGGAATTTCAAGAACTGAAATCTGAGGGTTTTGCAGTCCGAACTTTTGCTCGATCTTGGTCATGAGGTCCTTGATGCCAACGCCTTTCCTGCCAATGGCAAGTCCAGGCCTGGTAACATAGACAGTTATCCTTGCGCCCACAGGAGTCTTTTGTACCTCAATGCCTCCGTACCCTGCATCCTTAAGCTGTCCAGCGAGATATTCATTGAGCTCCATGTTGCGGAAGTTATTCTTGATTACATTTTTTACTGCACTCATTCTTCACCGCTTGCCTCCTGTGCAACAAGCTCCACATGAACCAAGGTGTCAAATTTTGGACTTGATCTGCCCATTGCTCGTGGCTGGAACCGCTTAAGTTTTGTGCCCTTATGTACCGCTGCACTCACAATACGCAATCTGTCAAGATCCATACCCTTGTATTCAGCATTAGATTCAAGATTGTCTAAAATTCTCAGAAATTCAGATGCAGCTTTTTTGGGAAATCTGCCAGCAAAAAATCCATCACGGATATTCGACCTATGCGCTACCTCGTTATTGTAGCGGCGGTACGGAATAGCTTCTTTGCGGGAAATAACATTCTCAAGTAACTCGCGTGCCTTTTCAATTGATCTGCCTTTAATGGCGACAGCTATCTCCCGGGCATGCTTATGAGATATATCTTTTTCGCGTATTGAAGCGCGCACATGTTTTGTTTTATCGTAACTTTGAAAGGCATAACCAAAGTGTGGCATACTTATCACTTTAGTGGAACATAGAGGCTCGACCTAGAAGCTCCTACACCGGGCGTACCGTGCTGAACACGCTTATTTGTAATCGCATATTCCCCAAGGTAATGTCCTATCATTTCAGGCTTCATGTTAACCTGTACAAAATCCTTGCCGTTATGAACGTAAATAATTAGACCAACCATGTCTGGAAGAATAATCATGTCGCGAGCATGTGTTCTCAATTGACCCTTTAGCTTTCCGTCTCTCGCGAGTTTCAGCTTCTCACGAAGCTTTCTCTTTTCGTCATTCATATAGGAGCTGACGCGCTTATCAAGCGATCTGCGCTGTCTTGAATTGAGAAGCGGGAGCAGATTCTCTATTGAAAGCGATTGCAATTGTTCAGGACTGTAACCTTTAAACTTAAACTCACGTACCAATTAGATCACTGCATCTCTGGCTTCTAGGCCACTTTTAAATCTAACGAGAAAAAAGCCTTTCTATACTAAGGCCAATCTCGTTGCAAGATCTCTTGCTCCTTCAGGTGTTTTGAACTTGACAAAGGCTTTCTTGCCGCGAATTGTCCTTGTAGTGTTAACTTCTTCTATGTCAGCCTCATAGAGTATACCGACGGCATCGATGATCTGCTTCTTAGTAGCCTTTTCTGCTACGATGAAAGCAAGCTTGTTTTCTTTTTCTATTTGGTTGAACGTCTTCTCCGTAACATATGGAGCGAGTATCAGAGTTGCTGCTTGCGCTGAGCTCATATCGCTCTTTGGCGTAGGTGCAGCAGCTTGTTTCTTTTGTCCTACAGGTGCTCGCTTTATTGTTCTTTCTTTGCTCACTTTGCGATTACCTCCAATACCTTGTGCATAGGTGCCTGGAGCTTTTTCATGTATTCAATTGCACTCTGCGAGAAGATTGTTAACCTTATTGGTTTGGAACCAGGCACCAGATCAAGGATACTAACGTCCTTGGCATGCTTGATGTCAACACCCACTATTGACTGGGAAAGCCCAACCAGTTTAGAATCGTTTCCAACTATAATTAGGGCACTTATTCCAGCCCGAGTTGACCTTCCTCTGCGTCTTGGGGTTCCTGATCTTGCCTTTCGCGCCATACTAGCCCGAGCAATATCATCTCCGAGTCCAAGACGTATCAACACATTCTTGAGATCTTTGGTTTTCACTATTGATTCAATGTCGTTTGAAACAACTAGAGGAAGTTTGATCTCATTACCTAACTTGTGGCCACGTCTTTGTACCAGCTCCTTTTTTGCTGTAACTGCTATTGCAGAGCAAAGCCCAAGCTGTTTTTCTTTACGGTTGATTTTTTTGTAAATGATTTTCCAAGACTCTGGTGGGTGGGCAACTCGTCCATGTCTTACGCCAGCCACGCCAGCAGCCTGGCCTGCCCTAGGAAAACCTTCTCCGCGGGCCCTTGCAAGACGGGCGATCCCAAGCCCTGTATTGCGGGATTCAGCACTGACCATCTCGCCAGCCGCAGGATATCGTCCCTGTCTTTGATACGAATGAGAAAGGACATTCACGTATACTTTATGAATCACTTCAGGTCGATAGGGGGTGTCAAAAACCGGAGGTAATTCTATCTCGTCAGATTCTGTGCCATCTAGTCGAATAACTTTGGCTTTCATTTCACAACTACCTCCAAGACCTTTGGTTCAAGCACCTTCTTCGACGCAGCGCGTATTGGCTGTCTCATCTTTACCAACCGCTTCGGAACGCCTGGGATTGAACCTCTTACCACAATGTAGTCGCCTCTAACCAGCCCAAAGTGTTTAAAGCCGCCTGGTGGATTAATTGAATTCTCTGCGTCTTTGTCCGTGTTTGAAATTACCAATATCCGCTTATTGTATTCAGTTCTCTGATGGAATCCCCTCTGACCCTGCCTAGCAACAGTATACATAACTACAGCTGGTGAGATTGGACCCAATGTACCCACTGCTCGGACGCTCTTTCTTGATTTGTGTTGTTTTCTCTTAACGCCAAACCTAGTAATGGGACCTTCTATTCCTTTGCCACGAGTTATACCGAAAACATCAATATTCTGTCCAACTTGAAAAACATCAGTTATCTTTATTTCCTTTCCCAGAATGCTTCTTACAGAATCATATTGCGACCTAGCATCCTCGCCAGAAACCGCGACTTCAAAAACGAAAGGCACTTTTTGTGGAAGGCCAATTGAATTTGGAGACACTGCAACAACCGCCATCACATCTCTTGCACTATCAAGGAGAGATTCTGCTTTTGATAATCCATCCTCCTTACTCTTCGCATCAAATTTGCGCGACAGCTCTTTTGGTAGGTCCTTGGCATAGACATCAAATATAGCGTGCTGACCGTAAAGATCATGTTTGTAACCGCGAACGCCGATAATTCTGATCGGTGGCGTCGCAATTACAGTTGCAGCATTTAACAGCTGCTTGCCAAAGTTTGGAGTCTTTTCCCTGTCATCGACTGTCAGGATCTGAATGCCACCAGCTTTGAAACCTGCAAAACCTAAAAGAGAACTCTTCTCTGCTGAAAGCTGAGGCCAGGTTCTTACCCTCGCCTCTAAACTCTTAGCTCTTGCTCTTGGTCTAAAAGCAATGCTACCCCTTCTTGGGGCGCTGTACTTACGATGACCCATAGATACTGCACCACACTGCCTCTCCCTTTAATAAGTCATTTGACCAAAGCAGATGGTAAGAGCAAATACATGAAAACATGAAAATTCGACAATAATATTGAGAATAGGTATTGCAAGATTGCCACATCGCGGTGTAGCGTGACAGAGTAATACATGAAGGTGCTCAGAGAGAGACACAGACATACGCACATACGCTGCGCTATTGGGGAGAACAAGTAGCCCTCCTAGATTAAACAGATTTTATGGTTTGTGGTCTAAACTCTTGTGCAAATTAAGCTCGTTGTCGGACTTGAATAATTTGCCACATGCCTGGCATACAAATGGTTGGGCTATCCTTGCCCTAGGATTAGCTTTGTCTCCGCTGTCAGTAGTCGGACCAATGCTGGAAGCAGACATATTGCCGATAACTCCTCTAGTAGCAGTATTAAATTTATCCGTTACAGTAGGCTTCTAGGTACAAGATATACTCTTTTCATAATAAAATCGATACAATGTTCCCTTTTCACCATCGTCTATATGTTTCCATGGATTGAGAAGATATACATGTCGAAATGTTATCCATCCTAGCATCTCTTCCAGTACTCCGGTTGCTGATTTGCTTGAGGGATTCTGGTCTGTGGCCGAACAAGAGCAAAGATGAGTATGGCGCAGCCATTCTAGATAAATGGCACTACTCTTGGCCTGTATTAGTAATCGTAATCTCCGAGGATCTTATTCAGGCTGGGCCGAACATTTGGTTAACTGTAAAGTGCGCCATTCAATATGGCCAGAGTTCCAAGTACTGCTTCTTCGAGTCTTACAGTTTCAGTGCCTTGATTTGGAAACATGTTTACAACGTATTCGTAGGGCCGAATGCTGGCACCTTCCTTGGCGAGGATCTCATGAAGGCCGTGCTTGGGCGCTCCAAACGCAACTAGAATATTCTGGACATTTTTGGTGTGTTCAGCAATTCGCGTCTCAATGTTTTTAAAGTAACGACCCTTTCTCGACGTAATAATTATGGCAGTTTTTTCAACACTTGCAAGAAGTTTGGAAATTGAAGGAACTTCTTTTACTTCATAGCCCCAATAATCAAGAATGTCTTCCTCTGTTGCTTGGATAGCCTTGAGGTTTGGATAGGATGAGGTCAACCTGACATTCACTTTCTTACCTTCAAGACCCTCACCTGCAAAGGGGACAAGAGATCCTAGGCCTACTTCAACGAATAGCTGACCCTTGACCTTGACGATAACGCCTGCGCGGATATCTCCTGCTTTCACTTTGTTGATGTCCTCGAGTACCCTATGGTGTGGCGCCTTTATCGGGTGAAGTATCCCTGCGTATTGGAGCTGATGCATCATGGGAAAGAGCATTTTTCGGAGATACTGGGGTGTGTCAAGATAACGGAGGATTGTCTTGAGCAAATCAAGATCGTCTTTTTCGAAATGAGATAGAGCATCGTGATAGATATACACCCTCTTCACTCTAAAAATGGAGCAGGCACGAGCAAACTGCGCTATTTTTATGCTTTTGTCGCGCTTTGTCTGTTCATCTGAAAGTGAGGAATCTGGTATTGTGATCCAAAGATCAGGCATTACTCCCCTACCAGCTCTTCAACTGCGCCTTCCAAAAAACCATTTGATCCAAAGTAAGTTCCCCTCAAAACTCCTTTTCTGTCGACAAGGATCACTGATGGCGTGCCACGCAAAGCATATTCATCAAAAGTCTTAGCCGAGTACTCCTTCGATTTCAGGTATTGTTTTACGCGCTCAATCAGCACCTGTCTATCTTTTTCAGCATATGACCCAAAGCTAGGGATGTTGGCTTCGATAAAGTCCATGACCTTACTTTGCGTCAGTGAGCCAGATTGCTTCACCAGCATGTCCATTGCAACAGGAAAAGGTATTTTGTAGGGTAATTTACTGCCATCTCTTATCTGGCCAATGTTACTGAATGCCCGATATGTCTCTCCTACGACTTCGCCTGTACTGACTAATTTTTGAAGGTTATCAAGATTGTTCTTATCGAAATCCTCAAAGGCAGTTGCAAGGCCGAGAACTGTGAGGCCCTTATCTCTGTATCTTCTATAAATATCAATTACTTCAGGTATACTGTAAAGGAAGCAGCCAGGGCAATTGACCTGAAATACTTCAACTACCACGACATTGCCGCTCTCCTTATCAATGTTTGTTGGTTTTCCTTGTACCCAGGTCGAGACCTCCAGATTTGGAGCTTTTGCGCCTATTGTCGCTACCATTGTTAATCTAATTTCGCAATATGTCTATAAATTGCTTTTATCAGGCACCGCGCTTTGAGGCCCTGTCTCTCGCAGTTGCAGCGTATCTTTGAATTTCATCCTCTTCCGCCTTTCGCATTGTCTTGGCTTTGTTATCGATTACGGCCATCTTCAAGTGCCTAGTGCTTGTCTTTTCCTCACTAACGAGATATATTGACTCAATGGCAAGAGCAGCACCTTCTTCAAGACCGATGTCCGGTTTGTAGTTTTTTTCTAGGAATTCAGTCACCTGATCGCTCCCTGCGCCGATCGCGACAGCATCATAGCCTATATATGTCCCACTTGGGTCTGTCAGATAAAGGGCAGACCCATTCTTGTCAACGCCTGCAAGTATCAACGCAACGCCAAATGGTCTGACACCTGCATACTGTGTAAATTGCTGAGCCATGTCTGCGAGGTTCTTTGCGACACCTTCAACATCCACAGGCTCATCGTATATCAGCCTGTTGCTCTGCGCAAAAAACCTTGCATGATCTACCTGAGTTCGCGCGTCAGGTATATATCCTGCAGCCGCGACGCCTATGTGATCATCCACTTGAAAGATCTTTTGGGTAACATTTGATAACTGAAGCTTTCTCGTTTTTTCCTCTACTGCAAGGATTACTCCATCTGTACTTTTAACGCCTATTGCAAGTGTTCCACGTCTGACGGTTTCAATTGCATACTCTACTTGGTAAAGCCTTCCGTCTGGCGAAAATACTGTAATGGCTCGGTCATAGCCCGCTGCTGCTGGTAACAATTCGATCTAATTTTTTTGTAACGTTCCATTTAAGCCTACCTATGAGGGAACACTCCAAAGCAAATGCAATCTTGCATGATTTTAATAACGTATCCTGGCATGAACAGCCATGTTTCAGGATGAGGTGACGTTTTATGGCCACCCAAATATTCGCTCGCTTCATACCAAAACTATTGAAATAACAAAGGATGAGCACTTGACACCCAGAGGTGACTGTATAATTGGAGTAAAAGCTAACAAGGGGTGCGCTGATTTGGACGAATCATTCAAGCACAGGCTAAAATCAAACTATTCAGTAATAAAAATAGAGATAATGGTTGGAGATGAATCGTTCCTTATATCAGGCAGAGGTGACGAGCGCATCAGCATGTTAAATGCAAATGATATAGTAATACGCAAGTCAAATTTTGTATGCCCGAGAACGATGTCAGTTCTATGTGACAAGGCGTCTTCAGATATCCCAAGGATATTGGTAGAGATGCTGCAAGACCAAGAGACAAAAGGGATATTCAGAATCACACTTGAATAATCTCACTTGCTGGTCTGCTTTTTTCCTTCAATGATCATAGCATATTCTTCACTTTGTAGTGTCTTAGCCAAAGCAGTGTTTAGTATTTCAAATGCAACGTACTCTTTGTAGTGGTCACCTTTGCAAAGATTGCAACTATCCTTTCCACTAATCTGTGCAACGAATATTTCGTCTTCAAATATGCCTTTTAGTACTTTCACCAACCTCGAACTGGTATCTCCTATTAGCTTGTATTGTTTTTCAAGATTTGGGATGTTATAGCTGAATGCACGGAGAGTTGGCATGTAATACTTTCTGACAGCACCCCTCACCTCGACCATTTTTGTGACTTCGATGAGGCCGGCATTTTTCAGAATGTCAAGATGGTGTCTGATAGTAGTTGTGGCTTTTTTGTGGCCGCTGCGACGAAGTATCTTGTGTATCTCTTCTGCCGTCATTTGCCTATGGCTTAAGATCTCTAAGATCTTTATCCTAATAGGGTCATTTAGCGCGTGAGCTGACTGATATCCCAGTGTGGTGACTCCTTTCAGCCTGACCTCATTCTCAAAAAGCGTTCCAACCATTGTGACGACAAGAAAGAACATGTAATTTAGTAAAAAGAGTATTATCAGTTCCTTTTGCGTTTGTTGTTAAATGTTTTAACAGTTATAAGATTATTATAGTTGACATCTGGTGAATCTTTATTTAACACTAAAATTATGATGCAATTGGTAATATTATCAAGAACACGATAATAGTCTAATAGATATCAAATAGGTACATATAAAATATGATGCTAACTAATCAATTTTAGATGTATAAGCAAGGCCTCAAGTTTACATGCCAACAAAAATGATTATATCCAGTCCTAAAATAGAGCTAAATCCTGTGGCCGGTTATAAGCTCATAGGCATAGATGTAACGCCTGCTCAGTTCGTTGACTACCTGGGAACTGATTTCAGGAGATTGCGGTTTTCTGCCTTCCTTGGCAAGCCTCTCTATTTCGTCTTTAAATCCGATCTTGATTAGCCAATCCCGCAACAACTGTTTGTCATAGCTTTCCTGGGTTTTGCCTGGTTTGTAGGCAGCCTTGAGCCATAGCCGGTACTCATCTGGTCCTAGGGAGTCTCCAAGGAGTATGTTGCCCTTTTCATCTAGGCCAAATTCGAACTTGACATCGGCTATGATAAATCCTGCCCTGTCAACGACTTCTGCCATTTTATTGTAAAGTGATATAGATGTCCTTTCAAGGAAATCATAGTCGTTGTCAGACAAAATGCCTAAAGAAATTGCTCTATGACGCTCGATAGGTCTATCGTGCTCTTCAGATTTTGTGGTAGGATCGAATATTGGCCTACGCAGTTTCGATCCCAAAACTGGCCTGAAATCTGAAGGAAACTCTCTTCCCAAGTGTTCTTTATACCGTTCGATAAGGCTACCATAAAAGTATCCTCTTACAACACATTCGAGAGGTATCATTTGTAATTTTTTGACCTCCATTTTATCGTTGGCGACCACTTTTACCATATGATTAGGAGTTTCAAGTGTATCAAACCAGAACTCAGCAAATTTACATAAAACCTGACCCTTTTTTGGAATCGGGGTCGCCATCTTGACGTCAAAAGCAGAGATGCGATCTGAGAAATGAAACATTATATTCCCGTTGTCAAGCTCGTATAAGTCCTTGACCTTTCCAACGCGCATCAACCTCATGATTGCATTGACTAGATGTTGATACAATAAAAAATATATCTGTCATGATTGAAAGACATTTAACGATGCGGCTAATCATGTTATCTAGCCAGATATGGTAAATAACGACCTTCTCGCAATTGAAACACCAATACGTGTTGGCATTATAGGAGGAGGTCAGCTTGGAAAAATGATTGCCCACGAAGCGAGGCGGATGTCACTTAAAGTTATTGTTCTGGATCCAACACAAGGATGCCCTGCTTCAAGCATTGCAGATGAGCAGATAGTGGCTGATTTCAAAGATGAAAACGCAATAATGCAATTAGCAGAAAAAAGTGATGTTCTAACCTATGAGATAGAGCTTGCAAATTCTGCGGCTTTAAAGACTCTTGAATTACGAAATTATCCAGTCCGGCCCGCACCAGAAACGCTTCATATTGTTCAAAATAAATTTAGACAAAAATCCTTTCTGAGGCAGCATAAGATTGATGTCGTAGATTTTGACCGAGTTAGATCAGAAGAACACCTGTACCAATTGTGCGATAGCTTTGGTTTTCCTGTTATGCTTAAGGCATGTGAGAACTCGTACGACGGGCGTGGCAATTTTCTAATAACCTCCGGTGCGCAAGTACCTGAGGCCTTTAACTATTTTTCTGGAAATGAGCTAAT
This sequence comes from Nitrososphaera sp., assembly GCA_035253605.1. Taxonomy (GTDB): domain Archaea; phylum Thermoproteota; class Nitrososphaeria; order Nitrososphaerales; family Nitrososphaeraceae; genus Nitrososphaera. The sequence goes on along the minus strand of DATFBV010000118.1, from coordinate 9,986 downwards.
GGTAGAAAAATTTGTCCCTTTTACCAAAGAGATCTCAATAATGGTTGCCCGTAACCCTAGTGGAGAGGTGGCATCATTCCCCGTCGCGGAGAACATACACAAAAACGGCATCTTAGACACTTCAATAGTCCCAGCAGGTATCACCGAAGAGGTCGAGGTAAAGGCAAAAAGGATGGCGGAGATGACCATGGAGGTATTAAAAGGGGCAGGAATATTTGGAATAGAGATGTTTGTTACAAAAAACGGGGATGTTTTGATAAATGAAATCGCCCCGAGGCCGCATAATTCTGGGCACTATACTAATGAAGCCTGTTCCGTGTCGCAATTTGAACAGCACCTGAGGGCTGTTCTAGACCTGCCATTAAGCAAGCCTGAATTACTTTGTCCAGCAGTCATGGTTAACATACTCGGAAATGAACATTCAAGCGGATCCTATGCCATCAAGGGTCTCAGGCGGCTCTTAAGTGTTCCAAGCGTTAAACTTTATTTATATGGCAAGAAAACATCAAAGCCTGGGCGCAAGCTAGGTCATATTACTGCGACAGGCAGAACGGTAGAAGAAGCGCTAAGGCGAGCTGAAAATGCTAGAAACAGGTTTGAACTAACTTCGAAAACGGCCAAGGAAATGCCGGAATGAACGGGCCTCTAGTTGGTATCATAATGGGAAGCGATTCTGACCTTCTGGTAATGAATGAAGCTAAGGAGGTCTTGGATTCCTTTGGAGTGGCTAATGAAATTACAATCGTGTCTGCACACAGGACAACAAAGAGGATGGTCCGCTACGCTACAACTGCCAAGAAAAGGGGTATGGAGATAATCATCGCTGGTGCAGGAGGAGCAGCTCATCTTCCAGGTATGGTGGCTTCACTAACTGTTGTGCCCGTAATTGGTGTTCCTATCAAGACAAGGAATCTTGATGGCCTTGACTCACTCCTTTCAATTGCTCAGATGCCGCCCGGGGTGCCTGTCGCGACTATGGCGATAAACGGAGCTAGAAATGCTGGCCTGCTTGCTTGCCAAATCTTAGGAACAAAATATCCAAACATTGCAACCAGCGTAGAAAAATACAAGCGCCAGTTAGAGAGTAGCGTGCTTAGGAAAGCAAGGAAACTCGAGAAATCAGGTGTCGCACGCTATATCGGAAGAGCATAGAATAAATTTATTTGTGGCTGCAGAATTGTACGCGCTTCGTGGAGCACAAAACTACTCATTTTACTCAAGGTAAATCAGAGAAAGGAGAACATGATAGTGTAGACATCGATCTTTTCGTAATAAAGAAATTCTCTGCACACGAGAGGATTGCAGAGGAAATGAAGCGGAGTGGGATGGATAGTGAAGCGCTACCTCTTGGCTCGCATCCACTTGAACATAAACAGTATTACAGTCAGACCTTTTCAATGTCACCTAAATTCGTAACGAACAAGGGTTTAGTGAAGATTAAAGGTAAGAACATTGACTTTGTCCAGTTGCTGCAGAGGAATTAAGAGCATGCCAAATATAGATCCAATTCCGTTGCCGTACGGTCCTCTGCAATATTATCACGTACACTATATAGTGGAGATAAAGAGCAATGATAACGATAAATTTTTAGCGAGATGTAAACCAGTAACAAAAGGATATTTCCATAGTCGGCGCATCATCGATGTCAAGTGGACAGGAGATGACAATTTCGCGAAGGTTTTGCAGGCTGACGCTGATCTTACTAGCGCGCTCAAAGAAGTCCTATTGACAGTACGTGAAATAACGGTCGACCCCCAAGATGACCATATAAGAATATACGCCAGATGGATTCATGAGGAGAATCTTGCATTCGATGCTGCTATGTTCGAAATTGCAGACAGGATAGCCTTCCACATAAAGAATATAGTTCGGAAAACAAATTAGATCTCGTTACTCTTTTCTGTACAGATGCTAATATAATTTTCCGCAGTGAAGCAAGTTAACTTTAATAATCATAGCTCAGTGGCAATTTTGTGGAAAAACAGGTCTCTTCCAAGTCTCCCTTAAAGTTTGTGGATAAAACAGTAGTTATCACTGGCAGTGGAACCGGCATCGGACAGGCGATAGCTAGGAGGTTCGCTGAGAACGGCGCCAATATTATCATCATGGGCAGGAGGAAAGAGCCGCTTGATCAGACTGCAGGTATTTTAGAGGAAATAATTGCTTCTTCGGGTTCTTCCGGCAGGTTGGGCGTCTTTCCAGGTGTAGATGTTGCTGACGAGGCCGGGATTAATTCTATGTTTGAGGGCATCCGGAAGCAGTTTGGGGGAGTCGATATAATAGTAAACAATGCTGGTGTCTCAGGCCCTGTCAAGACATTTACCAATGCAAGCGTAAAAGAGTTCCGTGAGGCCGTAGCCATCCATCTTACTGGCACATATTGGACATCTGTCAGCGGCCTGAGTGCTATGAAAAGAGGATCCAAGATCATCACAATTGCAACGTTTTTCACGGAGGAAAATCGCTATGAGCAGAGGCCTTATAGATTCAGAACACCCTACACCGCTGCGCAGGGCGCCAAGAACCGTCTTGCGGAAGCACTGGCTTGGGAGCTTGTAGAACGCGATATACGTTCGATTGCGACAAACCCAGGGCCTGTGCACTCCGATAGAATTTACAAGACAGTATACCCAAAGGCTGCGGCAGAGTTTCTAAGAATTGGAGGATATCCTGGGCTAAGCTCTCTTGAAATTGAGAAGGTTACTGTAGGGGCACTTCCGCTACTAGGTGAACCTGCAGACTTAGTATCAAAAGGCGTCTCACAAGTCGCCATTGAGATCTGTAAATCTCGTGGCCACCCTCCGATAGAGGAAAATATCAACAAATTGTCTGAGACTGTCGCAGGCGCTCTTGCGAAGATGCAAGAGATTGCCGAAAAGATACAAAGCAACACTAGCAAGATGATAGTAGACGGTGAATTCTTGAAGCAGGAAGAGGTGGCAGACATGGTAATGAATTTGTGCGATGATAATATTAGCAGATTAATAAATGGCAGAGTCATTCCAAACGACCGCGTATTCTATCCGGTCAAACCCATAGTTGGCACTGCAGTTGATGGCTTAGCAGAACCGGATATGAAGGGAAAAGTTATAGTTATTACGACCAGCTCATCGACTAAGAAGGATACTGAAAGAGTAAAGGAACTTGCAAGCCTCGCGCATAGGGCTGGTGCTAAGGATGTAATCGTGCTTGCACACAACCATAAGGACATGACCCAATATGGCGAGTATCATAACCATACACTCGACATGCTAAATGAAGAAAGCGTTCATCATATATTTAATGCTGCAAAGAAAAGGTCGAGCAGGATTGATTCAATCATTCACTTCACTGGAGATTATGACTATAATATACCTCTGAGCTCACTTTCAAGAAAACAGTGGGATGCATTAGTTGATAACTTCATTTACATTCCTGGACTCATAACAAAAGAAGGTGTGAATGCTATGGCCCCAGAGGGCTCAATTCAAGACCCTGCAAAATTCAAAGACTCCAAAGGTGCTATTGTGATAGTAGGTCCTGATGCACCTGTTGGTAAGAAGATATCTGGTTTATTGAGGGCAAGGGCCGATGTTTTTCGCGGAGCACTTCGGCCGTACGCTTCAACTGTAAACCAAGAGCTGAGTGATGTACTTGGCTCAAGTATAAGGCTATATTTAGTGCTCGCAGGTAACAGCGAAGGTTTAGAACCAGACAATGCCAAACTCTGTAAGGCTGCGCTAAATCTGGCATCAGGCGCCGCTGGCAAGAAAAATGAGGCGATATTCTATATTGATGAAGGGAGAAAATAGTGCCATCTAGCAACTGAATGAAAGATTTTGGTTACATTTTTGCTTAGAAGATAGTTAATTCTCAACATATAGCTAAATATGGCACATTCCTAGTCGCTAATAACACTTAGCCCATCTAAAATGAAGGTGACCGCAATCGCGACCAGTATAATTGCCAACAATCGCTGTAGTAGTATATCCTTAGTCATGCGTGATAACCTTGTCCCAATCTGAGCACCAGCGAACGCACCTGCTGATAAAACAGCTGCCTGAAGATAATCAGGATGTCCCAAAACCGAATGCGTAAAGACGCCAGCAATAGCTGTCATCATCAGTATGAATTGTGAAGTCGGTGCTGCTCTATGCATTGTCAAACCAAGCACAAGTAGCATAGCTGGTACAAATATTATCCCGCCTCCCACACCAAACAGACTTGATATTATGCCTGCGCCAAATGAAGCGGCAAACACCGCGATCTGCAAAGGCAACGAACCCCTTTTGGCTCGGACATCTTTTAATGCTCTGTTTTTGTATACAATGTAAACGCCAGTGAGTATCAGTAAGACCCCAAAATAAAGTTTGAATGTATCTTCAAGAAGGTATTCGGAGAGTACAGCCCCAAGCACACCACCGGGTATCGCGCAGGCAGCCATCTCTAGACCAAGGGTGTAGTCAATCCGCTTTTGCCGCGAGTATTCTATAGTCGACGATATGCTTGTTGACATGACTGCAATGAGGCTTGTGCTAGCTGCCTGTGTTGGTGTGAGGCTCAACAATGTGAGAGCTGGAACCATTATTATTCCTCCCCCGACCCCAAGCATGGAACCCAAGGTTCCAGCGATGAGCCCAACAGCGATGAGAAATGCCAGTATGGCAATATTGTCTAACAATGGTGGTGTATTCCTTTGTATGCCTAACAAAACCTGCAGGCTAAAAATCGTTTGGGAAGCTCCTCCTAGTCCTGTCAGGCAATAAAATTGGTTTAATGCAACTAATTATACCGGTATAATCAATTGCTTTTTCTTTAAAACTAATAAAATGAGCTGAATGACTGGTGCTGTATTTCTACATAATGTAGATAACAATCCATGATGCCCAGGTAGTCAGAACCACTTAACAAACTTTGTAGATGTGTTATATGTTCTGCAATATTTTTTTAGTATATTGGGAACATGGGATGAAGGACAAGAGCTGCTTTGGATTCTCGTTTGTGCTTGTATTAAATGCGTTCACCTTCATAACGATTTAAAATATGTGGTATGAATTTCATAAACTTATAGTTTTATTAAGCCCCACCATCTTGAACAGCAGTATCAATATTGCGGGTAGTAATCATAGGATTTGGGGTAGTTGGGCAGAGTTTCGCTAAGTTACTTCTCTCTCGGTCAGCAGATCTGTACAATCAGCATGGGATGAAGCCTCGCATTATAGCTTGTGTCGACAACGGTGGCTTAGCCGTAGCCCCTGCGGGCCTAGACCTCAAGAGGCTTCTTGAAGCAAAAAAAACCGGGGGAACGGTGGGTGCTTATGAAAAAGGTACCACCAAATTTGATTCCCTGCAAGTCATTGAGAAGGTGGACGCTGAGGTCATGCTTGAATGCACTCCCACCAATCTCAGCGATGGCGAGCCCGCGACGTCACATATCACTACGGCAATGAGAAGTCATAAACACGTAATCTGCGTCAACAAAGGACCACTTGCCCTCGCTTTTCCGTCACTCATCGAGCTTGCCAACTACAATGGTGTTATGCTACGATTCAGTGGGACAGTTGGCGGCGGGACACCCATTTTGGAATTTGCCAAGCGCTGCCTAAAAGGAGATAGGATAATTTCATTCAAGGGGATACTCAATGGCACGACAAATTACATATTGAGCAAGATGGAGCAAGGACAGACATATGATAGCGCAATGAATGATGCTAAAGAAAAAGGCTATGCTGAGGCCAATCCCTCACTTGATGTGGACGGATTTGATGCAGCTGCAAAATTGGTTATTATGGCTAATTGGATTATGGGGATGAAGGTAACTATGAAGGATATCCATCGCACTGGCATCGTCAATATAAGATTGTCTGATGTGAAAAATGCGGTCGAACGGGGCAATGCGGTCAAATTGCTCGCCTTGTGCGATAACAGACGACTTCATGTCGCTCCTACAGAAGTTGCTAAAACAGACCCAATATGCGTTAATGGCACACTGAATGCTGTTACATTTTCCTCAGAACACTCTGGGCAGCAGACGATAATCGGAAGGGGTGCTGGTGGAATGGAAACTGCGAGCGCAATATTACGCGACTTAATAGAAATAAGAGAGGCAACATTTAGCTAATGATTTTTTCGGTTGTGGAGAAAAATCGCTTCACCATAGGTGGGTCCTTAGCAAAAGGCGTGATGAGCAGGATCAATGTGCAAGTTACTTAAAGGAGTACGTTCTACGGGAAATATTTTGGTAAACATGTTTGAAGATCGACCGGATAACTGGGCAACATATCACAAAGAGCATTGGAGGATAGCCTAATGAGCGGAAGTTGTACAGTGACCTGGTGACTTAAAATAATTGTCCTGGGGGTAGATTTGACTAGGCAAGTAACTCGCATTAGAAAGAAAGGTATTTAGAGTACCGCTCAACTTGTTGAAACCATCTAAAGTGTAACATCGTCTAAGTACGAAGTACTAAGAGCTTTCTCTTCTTTGACTTCTGCGTAGTCTGATTGAGTGGCCCCGGACGAATAATTATTGGCTTTTAGTAGACCAAAATAAGGTATAAATATTGCAAGTTATCATAGAATTTCTATAAGAATAATATGCAAATTTTCAACAAATCCGTTAGGAAAATAGAAGGAATTTCAGATGCCGACTCATACCTGTGTTTGAAGTGCCAAGTAAAGCCTGCAGAAATATTCCAAATCAATGGCGAATACTGCCTAGACTGCTGGCAAGAAATAACACATACTAACCCCTGAGCGTTTTAAGCGGCATATTATCCTCGATCTAGCATTGTTCAAGTCTTTGTAGATGAGCACCTCGTTTAGGTCCCAGAAGATAGGTCTCATTCATCATCCTTTTGATAATGGAAACTCTCTTCGAACTACGATTTTCGAGGCCACAAGATAAGAGAAAATGAATGCACAGTATACGGCCGATATTGTCTCCCTTGCAACGTATAATCTCGGCAAGTGGTATGAAGTAGAACCACATATGTGTTAGCAAGCGCGAACTTCTAAAGCCGTGGAGAAACCTTAACGGAGCCTTAATGTAACAGATTAATTATCGTTTGTGTACCGATATTCTGATCGCCCTGAAGATTTTTTTGTTATCAAAGAGTGAAACTGCGAAGCTTTTCGACACGCTCATGTCTTTATGGCCACAGGATATTCTTCCAAAAGTCAAAAATATCAAGGTATATGAAATTGAGCGAGACAAGTGTCTGTTGACTGCCGATAAGATGGTCGCAGCCCAAGTTCGGGGCTTAATAGTGCCATTCCTCGGCAAACGGGAAGAATTGCAGCGCTTTCCTTCAGTGACTATAGATAGGGGTGCTGTGAAATTTGTTTGCAATGGTGCCAAGGTGATGCGGCCCGGTATAGTAAATTTTGAATCCTTTAAAAAAGGTGACATCGTAGTAGTAAAGGAGCAGACGCAAGGAAGGGCGCTAGCGGTAGGACTTGCTCTTGAAGACAGTGAGGTAGCAGAACAAATGACGAAAGGCTATGTCATAGACACTCTTCACTATATCAGCGACAAAATCTGGGAAGCCTATAAGAAAATATAAGAGATTAAGCAGGTCTTCTTGTTTCTTCCCTATGGCCAGTTCTCGTTACATACAATAAATCGATCCCATCTCCACTTGCAGCATCGCGTTGGGTCGCCGACCTGATAGCCCTAGAAGCCAATTCTGTAACCGCCTCTTCAGACATATTTGGCTTAAATTCTGCATCCATGATACCAAGTGCTCCTTCGGCTCCGGTGCCTACTGCAGCATAATCATCAGGGAGTACGGAACCGAGTGGATCAAGCGTATAGACTTCTGGCTTTTCATTGATACCGCCCACAATGACCTGAGTTAGCAATGGAAAATATCTTCTCTCGAACATGATAACAGACATTAACTTTGCGATTGAGTTTGGAGGAACGTCGCGTCTTGTCTCCAGCCTACGGATCTTAGCCAATGCCTCGACCTGTCTCACAAGCACCTGCATATCGGCAACCATTCCAGCGCACGCGGCGCCAACGTGGTCTGTTACCGAAAATGTCTTCTTGATGTTCTTGTTTACTACAAAGTTCCCGAATGAAACTCTTTTGTCTGCTGCTAATATAACGCCATCATTGTAGGATATACCTACTACTGTCGCCCCTGGCATGAATTCTGCAAACGCCATATGCGATGTACATCCCTGTCCAAGTTAGATTTAGTCGTTTCTATTGGAAAGATAAAAAATTGCCGAAGCCTATAATATATTGACTGCGCCTACCGCTTTGTTACCTTGGTGTTGTGTATCCTGATAGCCTCAGCAACAAGCCTGTTCTGTAACTCAAGAGCATCCTTTCCTTCTGGATGTTTTGCCTGCGCAACAGCCTCAGCAACAATGCTTATCACATGCCTCATGAGGAACTCATCTCCTCTTACGGCCTCCGCCCTGTAAGTGGGATTGGCTTTATTTACAAACACAATATTCTCGGTAATAAAGCTGTATCGCGAATCACTCTCATCCTCATATGGGATCACCTTGTAGCCTATCCGCTTGAGTGCAAATGTCTTTTTCAGTATTGGTTTACGAACATTTCTTGTTTTAGTTACAGTGTCATCGGCCGCTGTCTCATTCACCGCCTCAACAGTCCTCCCTGCAGGAACGCTAGATAGGCTGTTTGAAACATGAGGTTCTGCGACAGCGCTTGGCCAAATAGCACCGGCCCCAGAAATTGCTGAACTCTCAAGAGGAAGCCGGGAGATCTCCTCATCTTCTGCGGTCTGAGGACTCTCTCCAGAACGGACTTTATGTTGACCCTTATCGTATTCCTCATCTTGTCTAGCCTTCACCCTTTCTCTTACCTGCACCAGTTCGTATCCTTGTACTTCCTCTTCAAGTTCTAGATTTTCGATCATGGCTTGTCCAAGTATCTTGTCAATTTCGCGATAGATCCTGGATTCTTCGCGAGTTATTAGTACGTCTTCATATTCTGTCAGTGCTGGGATGACTCTATCAATGACAAAGGTTTTCATAAGCTGATTGAATTTGGCATATTCACCATCCTCAATAATTGCTGACTTGTCAGCAAACCTGCTCGTCAGGCTATCGCATCTGATAAAGCCTGTTACACGGTTGAGCTTTGTGTCAAAACCAAAGTTGCTGCGCGTAACAATATGGTTTCCAACCATTACAGCAATTCCACGCTCGTCATCTGACAGAGGTCTCCTAGCAATAATGATTTCCCCAGTTATTTTGCCGCTATCAAGGTTAACAGGTATCCTATGGCCTTGAATTTCAGGGGCCTTAATAATCTGAGAGCCGTCAAAATTCCATTCTTTGAATTTCTCAGCAGTCTTGATATATACTTCAAACAATGGTTGCCTCAGCACGGCGAGTCTACGGATCTCTTTGGTTATTTTGAATAAATCGAGTGGGGTTTTGGCCCCAGTCATGACTAGTTCTGTTCCATCTCGCTTAAGTGAGGGCTGCTTTAAATCATCAAGCTTGGCATTACCCGTATACAGCCTTTCAAGCACACCTGTATTGATGACAAGAGCTTTAGTGAAATTCTTACGCCGTGTTCTTATTCTCATGGTCTCAAATGATGTCAGAAATGATAGCCTGCCTGTGCCATATCTACCTGTTCTAATTCTTTTTAGCCTAGGCGAAACGGATTCAGTCCTTTTATGGGGCGAACCCAAAAGCAGGAATTTTTCCATTCCATTCTCATCCATTCCCGCGTCATCTTCAATAGCAATAGAACCATTGTTGAGGACGGTGACAAGAACCTTTGTTGCGTCCTCATCAAAAGCATTCTCTACAAGCTCTTTTATAATCTCTGTCGGGGAAACCCAGGTTTTAGTCGCAAATTCCTTGAAAAATGATGGATGAACCTTCATTTGAGCAGGCATTTTCAAAAGCTGTTACTTTCGCACCTTTATTTAATACTTCTCAAGGTACCTGTTAATTGTTAGACAGATTTATTCTAATATGACAAAATTACATACCTACACTTGACTGATGGGT
>DATFBV010000117.1:0-5381 GCA_035253605.1 Nitrososphaera sp. | reverse complement strand
TGGAACACTTGATGTCACCATAATGGAGATGGGAGGTGGAGTATTCCAAGTCAGATCTACCTCAGGTGACACGCAGCTTGGTGGCACCGATATGGATAATTCACTTGTGGAATACATTGTACAAGAGTTCCGCAAGCAATCGAGCCTTGATATTAGAAACGACAAGGCTGCAATGATGAGAATCAGAGAGGCCGCAGAGAAGGCTAAGATAGAACTATCAAACGTTGTTACGACAGAGGTCAACCTGCCTTTCCTGGCATACGACCCATCTTCAGGACCGAAGAACCTAATACTACAGCTGACAAGGGCAAAGCTTGAGGAATTACTCCGGCCGATAATTGAGCGCTGCAGGCAGCCTATGATGCAGGCGTTGCAGGATGGCAAAATGACACCTGCAGACGTTGACAAGATCATCTTGATTGGTGGACCGACAAGGATGCCCATGGTGAGGCAGTTCGTAGAGTCAGTTATGGGCAAGGAGCCTGAACGTGGAATTGACCCAATGGAGGCAGTGGCAATGGGTGCGGCAGTCCAAGGTGCAGTCATAGCAGGAGACGTTTCAACTGATATCCTGCTTGTGGACGTAACGCCTCTCACATTGGGTGTCGAGGTATTGGGCGGAATAAAGGAGCCTCTGATCGAACGCAATACTACAATTCCAACAAAGAAAAGCAAGGTATTCACTACTGCTGCAGACTATCAGACTGCGGTAACAATACATATTGTGCAAGGTGAGCGATCGATGGCAGCTGACTGTGTTTCACTTGGTATGTTTAACCTATCCGGCATTCTGCCAGCTCCAAGAGGGGTGCCCCAAATTGAAGTTGCATTTGATATCGACGCAAACGGCATACTAAACTCCACTGCAAAAGACTTGGCTACGCAAAAAGAAGCAAAGATCACAATAACTGCAAACAACAAACTATCCAAGGATGAAATTGAAAGGCTAAAGAGAGATTCAGAGCAATTCGCTGATGCCGACAAGAAGAAAAAAGAAGAGGCAGAGGTTAGGAACGAAGCGGATAACCTCATTTACGCCGCTGACAAGCTGGTGAAGCAGGATCTCAAAGACAAGGTAAGTCCAGATCAAGTAGAAAAAGTGAATAAACTAACGCAGGAAATCCGCGATGCTATTGCAAGCAATAACATTGAAAACATTAGGGCTAAGATACAGGAACTGAAGAACGTCTTGGGAGAAATAAGCACACAGGCGTACCAGAGCGCGGCTGGTGCCTCATCAGCACAGGCTGGAGCAGCAGGGGCAGCAGGATCTGACTTTGCTGGTGCTGGTGGTGCTGGTGGCGGGCCAACAGGAAGCACAGCAGAGCCTACAGGAAGTCCGGCTGGGCCAAACCCCTCGCCATAACAACAATATTTTTGTGGAAGACACTTGTCTAAAATAATAATAGAGGGTCAAGATCTGCATTGAGTAGCAAGCGGGACTATTATGAAGTTCTAGGCGTGCAAAAGAATGCAAGCAAAGAAGAAATCAAGAATGTATACCGCAAGCTTGCACTGCAATACCATCCTGATAGAAATAAGGAGCCAACTGCAGAAGAAAAGTTCAAAGAGTTATCTGAAGCGTATGCAGTACTATCTGACGACGAAAAGCGTAAACGTTACGATATGTATGGTCATGTAGGCGCTGAGGAAGCATTCAGAGGGTCTGAAGCCAATTTTGAAGAGATATTCCGCGATGCAGGCTTTGGAGGGTTTCGGGACATATTTGATCAGATATTTGGCCGGCGGGGCGGAGGAGGAGGCTTTTTCGGCGACGACCTCTTCGGCGGCTTCGGCTTTGGGGGCGGTGGCGGCAGCAGCAGGCGCAGGGGCCGAGACATTGTCTACGATATGGAACTTACAATTGAAGATGTGCTGAAAGGCAAGAAAGAAGAAGTCGAGATACCGCGTTTTGACAGATGCAAAGAGTGTGGTGGCAGTGGAGCTGCGCCGGGGTCCAAACCACGCAAGTGCACAGTATGTGGTGGTCAGGGTCAGACAAGGCGCGTATATAGTCAAAATAGGTTTTCAACGATCGTTACAATGGAGCCTTGCAGAACATGCCAGGGCCAAGGTCAGATAATTGACAGGCCTTGTACTAACTGCAGTGGAACCGGCAGAGCAAAACAAGTTAAGAAAATCAAGCTAGAAATTCCACCAGGGGTTGAAGATGGTATGGCATTTCAGCTACGAGGGGAAGGCGAAATGTCAGAAGCAGGTATATCTGGAGACCTTATAGTCAGGCTCCATGTTAAGCCGCATCCCAACTTTGAAAGGCTTGAAGACGGACATTTGCTTTACAACCTTGATGCCAAATTTACGGATCTTGCCCTTGGCACGGACCTTCGTGTGCCAACGCTTGAAGGGTCAGAGAAACTAAAGATCCCACAGGGTACTTCTTCAAATGCTATCTTACAGATAAAGGGTAAAGGACTTCCCCGCTATGGCAGTTCTGGGAGAGGTGACCTTCACGTGAGAATAAATGTCAAGGTTCCAACCAATCTTACAGATAGACAGAAGGGGCTTCTCAAAGAGCTTCATAAAGAACTAGATAACCAATAGCGAAAAAAGAAATACTTTAAAATAGCAATTCCTCCTATGTTTTTAGATATATATATGTCATCTCCATTTGACGAATGGTTTGGCAGAAGAAGGCGTTTTGGATCTTGGTTCCCAGACATTGATGAGATGATGCGCGACGTTGAAAAGATGATGCAAGAGGCTTTTAAGAATGTCGAGCAACAGGTTCCAAAGAATTTGGTAAAGGAGCGGAAGCTGGATGATGGCTCTATAGTTCGTGAAATGGGGCCCATTGTATACGGATATTCTGTCAAAGTCGGTCCAGACGGCAAGCCAGTGGTGCGCAAGTTTGGCAACATTGATGCTTTTCCAAATATCCTTGGTGGCGGCAACCTTACAGTCAAGGAAGAACGTGAACCCCTAGTAGACGTCATCAAAGGGCCAGAGGAGCTGCGTGTTGTTGCGGAAGTGCCAGGTGTCAACAAAGAAGATTTGCGCTTGAGGGCAGACGAAAACTCGCTTACTATTGAATCGATTACTGGACAGCCGCGCTATCATAAAAGAGTTGAACTGCCAGATACAGTCGATGCGACTACAGCCAAGTCCAGTTACAAGAACGGCATACTTGAAGTGTCCTTTAAGCTCAAGAGCAAGAGCAGCGGGGGCGTCCCAATTAACATCGAATAAGAAGAAGAGGAACAACAATATTATTCTAGTGAGGCAGAAATAGCACAACGAACTTAGGCGGGGGTCGCCAAGCCCGGTCAACGGCGTGAGATCATCATCTATATTTTCTCTGATGATGACGCGATGCTCAGATGTTATAATTGACTGGGAGACCTCATCCCTTAGGGGTTCGTGGGTTCGAATCCCACCCCCCGCACTATTTTATTAGTATCTATTGTATTTTTAGAGTTACAATATCATGTACTCTAGTTGTGATATTATATGAAAAAAGGTTTTTCATTTGTTCTTGCCTGCCAAGAAGACGTACACTAGAAGAAACGCGAAATAGAGAGTATCAGCCTTGAAGTGATATAATACCATAAAAGCCTTTTATACACCAAAAAGCGGGACATTTCTTGAAAATTAGAACATATGATAATAATGCTACGTGATGACCTAGATGCAATTTCTGCAATACTGAATGAAACCTTCAGGATACCTGCATTCAAGCGAAGCTATGATGAAGCATTTGGCAAAATAGCCCAGATCCTGTATCGCTACGGTATTGTCGAAAATGCGCGCAATTTACGCTTCCGGTTTATTTTGTGTATGCAGGAGTTCTTTGATAGCATTCCACAGGATCAGTGGCAAGTTAAAGATCCTGCATTTGTCAAGCAGTCAGAGGATTTTGCGATATTCAAATTCCGTGAGTGGATAATCGAGCAGCTCATCTAGTTTTGTTCTTGGCAACCCACTGCTCATACATCTTGATCAATTCATCTACGTCGTTGCCATTCTCAGAATACGCAATAATAACTCCGAACCTGCCCTTGCCGTCGTGACCTCTTGCATAGTATCCCCAGAAGGTGTCGGGCAGTCGCTCAAAGTTGGACCTGTTGTTTGCAACCCCCATTAAGTTCTTGGCTATGGTGTCTACTACTCTCACAGAATCTTCAGCTTCTATCATCAACGTGTTATTGGCTTGATTGACAATTTAACGATCCCTATGGAAATTCAATTTCAATGTAGAGGAAGAAGAATCAAAGCAGTAGTAGTCATAGCCTTTACTACACAACGTCTACCACCAGCGTGACCCTCTTGGCACTCTACGTTCAGAATACATCCTCCCTTCCCCTCCTTTAGCACTACCAACGTGGGTCAGGATATGTCTATTCAGCTCTGCTTTGTTACCGAATATCGCACGGCAAACGTTACATAGATAGAATGATGTCGACAAGAGCATTACTGAGACCTCTTATCTCTGATATAAGGCCAACGGCTTCTATAAGGTTCACTCGTCGACTTTCGCTATGTTAAACCTAGTGATATCACTACAATACTCTTTCTATGAGTTCAAAGGCCTTGTTCATTGATGGCGGTTCGCCGTTTGGATCCCTTACATAGAGTGAGGCACAACAGTTGGCAAACAGCAGTCGCTCTTGAGGAAGCAGACCTACAAGATAACCTACAATAGCAGCTGCATCCCACGTGTCTCCTGCACCAGTCAGTGTTTTTGCCTCGACCTTAATTGCGTGTGCAAATGCACTTTCTTTCCCATTTGACCACGCTGCTCCTATCTTTGTATGTAGGTCAGTGCTGATGCCCACTCTTTCGGCGATTCTTTTTGCCGCTTCCTTAGCTTCATCAGCACCATAAACCGGTCCAAGTAGACGGCCAAAGCCAAGTGCATCGGCAAGAGAGTTGCACTCGTTTTCGTTTATACTGAGGCAGTCAGTCAAGCTTGCAAGCTTGGCAAGGGAGTCACGAAAATCATGCTTTCTCGTCTCAATGTCAGCAGGGTCAAGAAAATGGAAGGCGCTAGGAGAATTCTTGAAAGAAAATTCTGCCAGCTCTGTGCCCTTGAGGTTAGTAGCCCAGTTGACCACCATCACCCCATCAGCATTCTTCAATATCGTCTTGTCTGCTTCTGAGCTTATCTTCTCAGAACCAAAATTTTCATTGTCTCCTATGTCGCTTACCATTACGTTTACAAGTCTGTCTTCATAGGGAAACTCAAAACATGTGCTGAGGCCGCTTCTTCCACTAGCTATTCTTAGTGTAATCTTTTCACCAAATTGTGAAAAGGTATGCCTTATCATTGTAGCTCCCAACTCGTCAGCAACCGTAAAAAGTGATACTTTGGCACCTAGCTTTGCAAGGCAGTACGCTACATTAACAGCATTTCCACCCTTGAC
>DATFBV010000116.1:0-3396 GCA_035253605.1 Nitrososphaera sp. | reverse complement strand
CCACTAGGTTGGGGATTTGTCGCAATCTACGACAGAAGAGTACCAATACTTAGGGGACCAGGCAACTCAATGAACACCGGTCTAAAGATAACAATCATTGGCTACCTAGCCACAATGTTCACGATCGGTATCAATGAGATGTGGCACTTCTGGTTCGTCGAAGAAATCTTCGCAGTTCCAAACCACTGGATGTTTAACATGGGTGTCGTCGTGGCATTCATGGGCGCTCTGGCTTATGTAGTCAGAGTATACGCCAGAATGGTCGAACTGGGTGCAGAAACGCCAGCCAAGAACCCATACGTGGCCGAAATGTACAAGCTAGCACTTGAAGGAAAGCTGTACAGCAGGTCTATTCCATAAACTTAGGATTTCGACAAATGTCTGGGCAACCAGACACGCCTGCTTTTTCTATTTTTTTATTTTATAAAAGACTTTTAGATACTATCTATAATAGTGTGTATATAGATATTAAACAAGGTATTATTCCTAGTGGTAACTAATAAATACGCAAGCTCTTTGGATACTGCTGATGCCTGTTGTTGATCCTGTGTGCGGAATTGAAATGCAGCAGGAACTTGCAATTAGCCATGAGCATCATGGTAAGGTTTACTACTTTTGCTGTGACGGCTGCAAGAGGATCTTTACAAAGAAGCCCCGTAAGTATTCAAAGTGAACGTGGTACGACAGGAAAAGCACCACACTTTCTGCAAAACCTAGCATCAGGTGCAATACATCCTAGACAATCTGAGCACCGTGATCTGCAAGTGGGATCATCTGCTCCTTCTTCTTCTTCTTTTGGCGGAGGAAAATAGCTTCTGAAAATGGCATAGTAATGTAGATGTTCCTTACTTCTTATCTTGACGCTCTCTTGTTCTTGAGCTATTCTTTTCTTGTTTGCAAAAGTCAAGTCGTCAATCATTTCTTCAATGTACTGCTGGTAACGATCAGTAGCAGCGCCTTGCTCCTGTGCAAGCTTGGGTCTCCATACCAGCGAGCCTAGTGCTGGTTCAAAGCATTTTCTTAGAATGAACTTGCCCCACTTTTTACCATCATATTCGCCCACTTTGTCATTCACATTGATCGACTTTGCAAATGATGCAAACTCCTCATCAAGGAAAGGAGTTTTCACCTCGATCCCAATGTATTCACCTAGTTTTCTTGAAGAAAAATGCATGATTTCCCACAGTCGTCGTAGCTCTGAATCAAATCTTTGCATGTCAGAATAATATCGAGAAAAGTAGTTGTAGCCCGCAAACAGCTCATCGCTGCCATCCCCTGTCATTACACTAGAATAGCCATCACTTTTTGCCCACTCAATTCCCGCAAGTGCCACCGCAGAATTCCTGATCTCTGTCGGATCAAATGTTCTAAAAATTTGTATAACTTGCTCGACGAGTTCAGTCATTCTATTCTGTCCAAAAATAACTTCAACATGGTGTTTGCTGTATCTTTCTGCAACCTGCCTTGCATAGACAAGATCTGGAGCAGCTGTTCCAAACCCTGTAGCAACTGAGTATTGTGGCCGTAGTATACTTGCCAAAATACTGCTATCAAGCCCTCCGGAGAGTAGAAGTGCGTCGGCATGGTTTCTCTCCACGCTTTCGGTCAGCAGCTTGGTAAGCCGTTCGCAATATTGCAATATAAAACAAAATCCCAGTTTTGCTATTATTGTTGTTATTATTGCTGATACTCTTCTCTGGTGTCTTCTGAGGCTGGTGGCGCTTCACAGAACTCTGTCAGGACACCGTGAAGTGATTTGGGGTGTATAAAGGTGATCTTGCGGCCATATGAGCCTGTGCGCAATCCGCCAAGCATTTTCATACCCTTCTCAGATGCTCGTGCAACATCCTCTTCAATATTGTCAGCAGTGATTGCTATATGGTGTATACCTTCACCACGTTCTTGCAGGAACTTTGAAATTGGACTGTCAGGAGCCATTGGCTCCATTAATTCTATTCTAGTATCTTCAAGCATTAGCATCGCAACCCTGACCTTTTCATTCGGTACTTCCTCTATTTTTAGCTCGTCAACATTGAGTATTTTTTGATAGTCAGTTAGTGCCTGCTGCACATTATTAACTGCAATAGCTATATGGTCGACTCTCATCTACTAGTAGAGAGAAAGCCACTGACAGTTTATTTAATCTAATGCCAGAAGTAAGGCAACCCTGCTAGAGTATTTGGTTTAATCTGTCAGCAACCAGGTTCTTTCTTTCTCTCTCTAGTTCTTTTTACATCCTAGAAAGATATCTTAGGTTCATATCTTCCAAACACAGTTCGTAAAGTACTGCTAATTTCGCCAAGAGTAGTATAACTCTTAACTGCATTGATGATATGGGGCATTAAGTTATTGTCATCTTTTTCAGCTGCCTTTTGCAGTTGTGATAGCGCTTGGTCAACCTTTGACTTGTCGCGATTGCTCTTGAATTCTTTGACATTTGCTAATTGTTTTTGTTCCAGCAATGGATCTATCCTGTTGATCTTCGGCTCGACATCGTGTTCGTCTTGATATTTATTGACGCCTACGATAATACGCCTGTTATCGTCAATTTCTTTCTTTAATTGATATGCGTTATTCCTGATCTCTTCTTGGAAGAAACCCTTCTCGACTGCGACTAGAGCACCGCCCATCTTTTCTATCTTTCTAAGATACTCGTTAACACCTTCCTCTATCTTGGCTGTAAGGTATTCAATGTAATATGATCCAGCCATCGGATCCACAGTCTTGCTAACGCCTGTCTCAGTAGCAATTATCTGCTGAGTTCTGAGTGCGATCTTGACTGATTCTTCAGTTGGAAGTGCAAGTGCTTCATCACGTGAATTGGTATGTAGTGATTGGCATCCCCCAAGCACAGCCGCAAGTGCTTCCGTCGAGACCCTCACAATATTATTGTCGACTTGCTGGGCAGTCAGCGATTCGCCAGATGTTTGAACGTGGAAGCGAAGGTGCTGCGATTTAGAATTTGTTGCATGAAACTTCTCCTTCATTATTTTGGCGTAGATCCGCCGAGCCGCTCTGAACTTGGCAATTTCCTCACAGAATTCCATAGTGCAGCAGAAAAAGAATGAAAGTCGTGGAGCAAAGTCATCAACATTTAGTCCTCGGCTTGTACAAGTATTAATGTATTCAATTGCATTTGCAAAGGTGAAGGCCAGTTCTTGCACAGCGTTACAGCCAGCTTCTCTCATGTGATAGCCCGAAATGCTGATAGGGTACCATTGTGGGACTTTTTTGGAGCAATATTCGATCATGTCTCCTATAAGGCGCATCGATGGCTTGGGCGGATAAATGTAAGTATTTCGTGCGATATACTCCTTTAAAATATCGTTTTGAGTCGTGCCACGCAATTGGTCCGGCGACACCCCCTGCTTCTCGGCAACAGTGATGTAAAGTGAC
>DATFBV010000115.1:0-14914 GCA_035253605.1 Nitrososphaera sp. | reverse complement strand
ATAAAATTGCCACTTTATGAATGTAATGAACACCAATTTGTGGAGAACATCCGGCGTCTTTTAGAATCAAAGGAAAAGTTCCTTGTGAATCGCAAAATGATGTTGCATGATGACGCTAAGTATGGCCCAGCCATTATGCCGGAATACGAGTTCAGGCGATACGAAATGATATGCACAAGAAAATCGGTCAACTCAACAGTTTATGCCAAAGTGCCGTTTGTTGATACCTTCCACCATAACAGAATGTACGACGGGGGAGAGAGTCTCCACTCTGCCAGCACTCTGCTATTTCCAAGGATGTCAATTCCCTACTACAGAGTCGAATACTCAGTTAATGTATGGGGGGGAACTTACTTTTTCGCATTTGATGCATTATTTAACCCTGAAGTAGTGATTGAGAAGAAGAATGGGAGGAGGTTTGGGAAAGAGGGTGCTCTGATCCATGTGTTGAGATACAATCCTCCAGAAGAGCGTGTGCTAGCGATCGATTTACCAAAAGAAGTGATGGTGTTTGATGTCAAGCAGATGGTGCGGGTAATAGATCACTCTTCAAACTTTTAGCATCCATTCAAAAAAGGCATGAAGTGAGCTTTTGAATGGCAGTGACTGTATGTTCTTGACATTAAATCCGAGCAAGAGCATCCTTCTTACAAGTTTGTTTTCTAATGCTGACGGCAGTTGCTTCGCTTTAAGAGGCTGAAAGAGTTCAAAAAAGAAGTCTTGTCTGTAGTATGCTACATGTTGGGCAAAACAGTCGGATAATATTAGTGGGTCACCTACAACCCGCCTATCTACATCTGGTTGCCTACTACCAGTATCAACAACTATTTGAAGCGACCTCTTTGTATAGTTCTCACGGGTAATTTGGGCATCCATTTTCTGTGGCATAGCAATATAGAGACGGATATCACTTACCACTTGTTTGACAGTCCTTTTTGCTAAGTCGCTTGCCGCATTGACCTCAGATTCTCCAATGACTTCATAGTCTTTGCCAAATAGATAGAATACAGCCAAGAGCTCGTCCCTTTCAAGGAACGGAAAGTCCATTTTGGCAGCCATGAACTGCTTTATCCTCAATGAAATGTCATGGGGTAGGAATATACCCATATAGGAATCGGAGATGACTGGCAATTCTACCTTCTAGTAAAGAACAAGGAGCTCAAAGATAAAAGAAGAAAGAAGAAAATGTCCACCTAGTGCGCGTGTGGCGGAGGTGCACCACTTTTAGCCAAGGCTTCATTAAATGTACCTGCGGACTTCTCATGAAACTCTAGATTTGATTGGTCGACCTTGATTGCCTGTGGTGGGCACACTGAAACACAAGCCATGCACCAAATACAATCATGCTCTCTGATGGGATCTGCCTTGTCTGTATAGTCTTTGCGTTCTTCTTTGACTGCGCTACCTGTACCTGCGCTTGTAGCATTTGCAATCTGAACTGCAGGAACATCATTCTCTGTTCTGTACCACTGAAATACCTGCACAGGACAGGCTTCAATACAGGCGCCGTCAGCAACACAAGAGTCCCAGTCTACAGCCACCATTGTCCCGTGAACGCCTAGAGGAGCCATTTCTTCTCCTCTTGTTTGATATGCAGATTTGACCTCTTCATTTTCTGCCGCTTCTGCAGTCCTACCAGGTCCCCATACAAAATGAAAATGCTCCCCGTCTGCGTGCTGATGCTTGCCAGTTGGCTGATGGTTTTTTGGAAAGTCTGGATCTATTGGCATCTTGATATAGCTACGTAAGATACATTACTAATATGCGTTACATACATAGAGCAGAGGAAGAGCAGTTTCTACGACCTTGCTTTTGATTCACGTATATATTGTTGGATGATCCCTATCCAACATAGCTGAATGTCTGAAAGTGCGATCTTTAAGAACAAATCTAAATTGTCTCCACGCTACTTGCCTGAAGAGCTGCCACATCGTCAAGCGCAGATTCAGCAAATACTGCATGTCTTTTCTGATGCTCCTAAAGATCCTGACCGTTCTCCCCTTACTGTTCTACAGGTAATAGGTGCTGCAGGCATAGGCAAGACCTCGACTGTCCTTAGATGCTCTAAGATCCTTGAGGAGCTGTTTACAAGGAGGAGACTTACATTAAAGACTGTATACATTAACATGAAGTTGCAGGGAGGGAACAAATTTGCAATCTACAGATTTCTGCTTGAGCGCATTGCACCAGAGCTGCCAGCTCAAGGGCTCAGTGCAGAAGAAATGCTGCGCTATCTTTTACAATATTTGAGACAAAATAGTCAGTATGCTATGATCATCATAGATGAAATCGATTACCTGATAAAAAGTAGCAAGGACACAGGTATCATTTATGACCTGACGCGTTTGAATGAGTATGAGCTTGACAAGCCCTGCCATGTTAAGGGAGTAATATTCATTGCTAGAAGTATGGAATTTTATAGCAAACTTGATGCAGCAGAGCTGAGCACACTTGGGAGAGTCCCAATGGAATTTCATCCATATACAATGCAGCAAGTCAGCGACATATTAGAGACTCGGGCTGGCGAAGCATTCAATCCAAAGGCAATCGGTTCAGATGTTATTGACAAAGTTGCTAGCATTACAACATCAGCTGAGGTAAATGGCGACGTAAGATATGCTCTTGATCTGCTAATGTACTCTGGCAACCTTGCGGAATCCGATGGATCAGGGAGGGTCATGCTTGAGCACGTTCGCAAGGTCCACGGGCAAATCCATCCGTCAATAACGACGGAAGAAATCGAGCAACTCTCAAAGAACCATCTCGTAAGCTTAGTGGCTCTGGTACGTGCATTGAGAAGCAAGAAAAAGCCATATGTGGGGCTCAAGGACGTACGCCTGTACGCTTCTGAACTTGCAGACCAACTAGGTATGAAAAAGATTGACATTGAAGATTACCTTGACGACTTAAATACAAGGAAACTAGTGGAGATCAAATCGCTTAAAGCAATAGGACTGCATGGCGCGTCGCTTGCA
Source organism: Nitrososphaera sp. (assembly GCA_035253605.1). Taxonomy (GTDB): domain Archaea; phylum Thermoproteota; class Nitrososphaeria; order Nitrososphaerales; family Nitrososphaeraceae; genus Nitrososphaera. The sequence goes on along the minus strand of DATFBV010000115.1, from coordinate 11,939 downwards.
GAACTGGAACCTGTATTGATGAGGAAGGTCAAAGGTGAAAAGTAGTCTAGTGTCACAAGAGATGAGCAGTAAGCAAATTATAGAGACAGGACTTGGTAGCATTGGTAAGATCAAGATAATAAAGGCTCTCGCTGAAGAGAACAAGCTAGCAACGATCTATGTACTTCATAAAAAAACTCATTTGAAGCGAGAAGACATCAAGAATAACATTCGTGACCTCCTAAAGATAGGATGGGTCACCCAGAGTAAATATGCAAACATAATGTACGGAATAAATAGAGACAATAAGTACGTTAGTGAGTTAATAGAGTTCTTTAAAAACGTCGGCTACATCGGCCCTCAATAAAAGTCAAAATTCGCGAAATGATTTAGACCACAAAAATTCAAGTGTTTAGATGATAAGTTTGCTCGCCATATGCAATACCGAATAGGCTGTGACATTGTTATATGTGAGATAGATAGGCTGGATTAGGCATCTTCTCCTCTAGTTAACACGATAGCAACAATAGATCTTTCTAAGTATAGAAGTTGATATACCTGTCATCCCTGTGCTGATTTTCGGTTGCCAGGAGTGATCTAAACAAAGCATCGATCGCTGCGGCTTCGCTAAGTCTGCCCTTTGCCACTTGATTTGCAGCTCCAGAGACATCAATGTAGCCTAGCCGGCCTGCTATGGCGTCATTTCTTATTCCTCTTTCTGCACCTCGTCTTGCAAGGGCTGCAAGCAATCTGTCAACATGGTAGTTGATGTGTATTTCTGCAGCTTCGTCGCTCTCCACTCCATAAAGATCAGATATTACTAGGTCTAGCCTAGCTTCATCCTCGCTAGTAACACCTCCATGAGCAGCCTGTATAGCAGAACGGCCTCGAGGCTTTTTAGCATCACTTTCCTGCATTTTTTAAGAACAATTTAGGTATGTCATTTTCTTCTTATTAATATAGCGCTGAAGAATCCGAAAAGGAATAAAAAGGTGACAATGTAAACGCGGATGTGCAGTCGTGGCCCCAGACTCAACCTAAATTCATTTTCATAACAGGAGGAGTCATGTCCGGTCTGGGCAAGGGCGTGACTACTTCCTCAACAGCAAAACTTCTCCAGCTTGCAGGCTATAAGGTGTCGTGTGTAAAGATAGATCCATACGTTAACTATGATGCCGGGACTATGAATCCCGTTGCTCACGGCGAAGTCTTTGTCACAGAAGATGGTGGCGAATGTGACATGGACATAGGCAACTATGAGCGCTTTATTGATGTTGCGATGACAAAAGAGCATAACATAACCACTGGCAGAGTCTACATGGATGTCATTAGGGCGGAGCGGGAAGGCAAGTACTTAGGCCAGTGTGTTCAGATAATTCCACATGTTACTGATGCAATAAAGAATGCGGTGTGCAAGATTGCAAATGATGAAAAACTCGACATCTTGGTAGTCGAGTGTGGAGGAACAGTTGGAGACATTGAGAGCTTGCCATTCCTTGAAGCATTCAGGCAGATGGAACTGGAGCTAGGTCATGCAAACACGCTTTTCATTCACGTGACATTGGCACCTATGCTTGACGTCGTGGGCGAGCAAAAGACAAAACCGACGCAGCACAGCGTGCAGGAGCTAAGAAGAATTGGGATTCAGCCAGATATCCTAGCTGTCAGATGCAAGACACCACTAAGGGAGGATGCCAGGCGGAAGATTTCTCTTTTCGCAAGTGTGGAACAAAATTGTGTAATTTCCTGCCACGATGCGCCTTCAATATACAAGGTACCAGAAGTTCTTGAAAACCAAGGTATGCTGAGATCAGTAGCAGAGCGACTGGGACTCAAAAGGAGCACACCTAAATGGGGTGACTGGAAGGGCATAGCAGAATCTTTCTCAAAGCACGAGGGTTCGATCAAGATTGCAGTCGTAGGCAAGTACGTAAAGCTGCCAGACAGCTACGTTAGCATTTACCATGCGCTATTGCATGCTGGTGCAAGCATTGCTAAAAAGGTTGATGTGTACTGGATCGACTCTGAAAAATTGGAAAATGGTGGTCAACAGAATCTATCGATGTTGAAAAACTTCGAGGGGATACTGGCACCTGGTGGCTTTGGTATAAGGGGAAGCGAGGGCATCATAAGTGCGGCCAACTTTGCAAGGGCTAACAACATTCCATATCTTGGGATCTGCTTTGGGTTTCAGCTTGCAATTGTTGCATTTGCAAGACATGTCTGCAAATTAAGTGACGCAAATTCTACTGAGCTTGAGCCAAACACAAGGAATCCTGTTATTGATTTCATGCCAGAACAGATCGACGTATACAATATGGGAGGTACAATGCGCCTTGGAAGCCATGAAATAACCATAACGCCAAAGACACTTGCAGCTGGTATATATCGGTCTACCTCGATAAAGAGGCGACACAGGCATCGCTTTGAGTTTAATCAAAAGTACATTGATATTGTAACAAAAAATGGCCTTGTGATGTCAGCGCATTCTGACAGGGGCAGACGAATGGAAATGCTAGAAATATTGAATCATAAGTTTTTCTTTGCTGTACAGTATCACGCTGAATTTAACAGCAGGCCTGGTAGGCCTGAGCAGGCATTTGAGGCATTTGTAAAGGCTGCTGCAAAGTATTAAAATTTTAATTCATATATCCTCTGCCGGGCATCGCGGAGCGAGGTTTTCTTTTTTACGTACCCTTGACTGATAAGGTGGCTGAGTGAAAGTCGAATGGTACGTTCGGGAAGCATTGTCCGTGTAGCTAAATCCTTCTGGCTTAATGATCCCTCGTACTCAAGCGTCTTCAATATGAGTTTGGCACTTGGAGGCATCTTTAGCATATCTTCAGCAAGCTTGACTTTCTTTGCCATAAGTGATGCTGCAGAAGAATGACTACCGAGTCTTACAAGCCGTGCAGAAAATGCATGCTTGCTGCATTCAAGGGTGTTCTTTATCTGTATCCTGTGGCCCCCGTCAAGCACCACCTCGCAGTGGTAGCGACTGATGATGTCAGTTATTTCGAGCTTGCTTTGGTTTGGAACAATAAGTGGTCTGCGGGTGTTGTCAAGCGAGTTTACAGAAACGACTAAAAATACATGTGCCTTTTGTAATACCATTGGTCCGCCGGCCGACATTGAATAGGCAGTGGAACCGGTAGGAGTTGAAATTATGACGCCGTCACTCTTATCGTGCCAAATGTCGTTGGCATCTATCCGCAAAACATGCTCCATGAGAGTCGCACTCTTGCTTGGAAAAACAGCTACATCATTTAGGACAGGGTCAGCCTGTTTGCCGTCTACTTTGACGGCGAGCCTAAAGACCTCCTCCACTGAATAGTTGCCGCGCTTGACCTGAGATATTGCAGACTCTAGTTCCCTTGCATCCAACTGGGCAAGGAAGCCAGTCGAGTCAGTCTCGTACATGCCAAGTACGGGAGGAGAGTCATACTCAATCTTATGGAAATAATCTAGTATACCTCTGTCGCCTCCAGCTACCATTACCAGATCTACTTCTTTTGCGGTACGATAGTAGTCATCATCCTTCATTATCTGCGTCCTGACGGTCAGTGATTCTAGCGTCTTTTTTACTTTGGAAAGGAGCGCTCCGTCTCGCGTATCGATGCCTGAAAGCGCAACTTTCATTATATTATACTATATTTGTTGTCCTACAGTTGAATTTAAAGCTAAGAAAGACTCTGAAATCCAATGACATTGTAAAAATAGGAGGCGGTATGTTCGATCTTTGACATTGAGGGAATCTTGGCAAGGCCAATTTGCCTTGTTTCGAGAGCTGCCCTAACTGCACCAGCTCCAAAGGAGATTGCCCATATTGGATCATTTTCTTTCAGATACGCGCACGAAAATGACGCACAAAGTATATCACCTACACCTGTAGAGTCCATTGTATCAATATCATGCACAGTCAGCCAGTAATGCATTTTCTTGTGAAGCAAATGGATATCCCTGTGCCCTGTATAGATTACAAATTCTATACCCTTTGACTGCAACGCCTCCATACCAGCGAGTCCTTGCAGGCCACCTGTGAGGGCCGCCATTTCGTGATTGTCGACCTTTATCGCATCTATTCCCGACAGATCCAGTTCTAAGCTGCCTTTCAATGTCACATGGCCTCTGTAGTCGACGAGACGTAAGTAGCCCTGAGGATCGAGCATGACAAAATTTTTTTTCCCCCTGTTCTGCTTTATTGCAGCAAGCACGTCTTGGGGTAATTCGTCTATTACAGGGCTCGCTAACCAGCAATCGACCTTCATGTCTTTAATATCTTTGACACTTATCGGTTTGCACTTGTCACTAAGCATTAGCTGTCGAGAGTCGCCTTGTGAAACAATCTGAAACTTAGTAGTCGGCGCATCTACCCTCATGTTCACGTTCAACATTATATCGTTATCTTGCAGCGTATGAAATAGTTCTTCTGGGAGATCGTTTCCAACTTTTGTAATGAGGCTAACATCAAACCCAAATCTCCTGCTTGTTATACCGCAATAGCATGCTGGTCCACCAACACTTTCTGTGACCCTGCCATCAGTGCTTTTTATCGTGTCAAGCACAATGTGTGAGGCAATAGCTATTCTCAAGGTCGTTCGGCTGTCCACTCGCTATTTTATACTTATAATAAAGGGCTTGTCTGCGCAGCCCATAACCGAGGATTGGGATGGCGGCGTAGGCTTGCGCTCGGGCCCTTTGCACTTGTGTGTGTAACCTACCACAGCTATAAGGGTTGTGGTTGATTCTGTTAAGATATTTTTGTATAGTATTTTTCTGTATACTGAGAGGACTTCAGCCTTCTTCAGAGCTCTAAGATCGTAAACAGTATGCGTTAAATGTTCTCGCACGATAACAGCATTTTGAAAAATTATCATGCTGAATCGGTAAAATCAATTCAGAGTGAAATTCAAACACAAGATTTAAAGGATACCGACCAATTCTTACGCAATATATGCCAAAGAAGAGGGCAAGCAGGGGAAGGTCAAAGGGAGGCAAAGGTAGCTCAGGCGCAGTACATTGCAGCCAGTGCGGAGCTTTGGTTCCTCGGGACAAGGCCAAGAAAGTAACAGGAAGGATCACCCTTGTAGAACCTACGCTTGCGAAAGAATTGAGAGCATCAGGGGCATACATACCAATGTCTACTGATGTAAAATTCTACTGCGTGTCGTGTGCAGTTCACAGGGGCGTCGTGAAGGTAAGGTCCGAGTCAGATAGGCGGACAGCGGCTAAGCTTAGGTAGAAGACAGTCTCCTCACAGTTGTCGCCACCCTCTGAGCTATCGTGATACCTGCTACTATAGAAACAATTATCATTGCCCATTGCATCGCTTCCCTCACAGGTATCATGCCTATTATGGCAATGAGCAGCAGCCTTTCTGCGCGCTCGCCTATCCCAACGCCTTTGAGTTTTCCTCCAAGCGATTCGGCCCTAGCTCTTGTATAGCTTACGAGAAGTGACAACCCCAAGGCAACTAGACACCAAAACGAATCTGCAAGTTGCCCTAATGCAATACCGCCGAAAATAATTACTTCAGATATCTTGTCAAATACAGAGTCAAGGAATGCACCCTTTTTTGACATCTGTTTTGTAATACGCGCTACACTACCGTCGACTATATCAAAAAAGCCTGAAATCAAGAGGAAAACGCCCCCTACAACAGCAGCGAAATTCCAAGGCGTCCAGTCAAAAACAAGGAAGGCATTTGAGGCATAAACAATCGCTGCTAGGAAGGATATTGCTAGACCCAATCCAGTCCAAAAGTTGGCCGAGAGGCCTGTCGACGCAAAGCCCTCACCGATTCTTGTTAGCGTGGGTTCTAGCAAATCTCTGAGTTTGTTCAGCAATGATTTTTCAACATGATTCTTATATAATAATATATATCCAATAAAAGAAAAAGTTAATAGAACCGTTCCTTTGTCTTCTCCGCATTGTATTCTGTCCCAAGGTCTTGTCTGGATCAGTTACTATGTTCCCTGTTGCTTTCGCACGAGTCGCAATCTACTATGTTATCCCTGTTGTATTCTGTATGACTTCTCTTCTCGAGCTTGTACTCTAATCGCTCCTCTACATTCACCATAGCTATTGCAGCCTCCTTATCAGATTTCTAAAATTAGCGAGATAGAATGATAAGATTCTTACAAATATAAGATCGACCATAATTCTTTTATAGCATTTTTTCTTTATAGATTTGTAATCTACAAATGTCAGATTTGGATGTAGTATCCGCTCTATCCAACCTTGGGATCGATTTTGAGTCAGAGGGTAGTAACATTAGGGTACACGATGTAGCTTCTGTTGATAACGCAACTGACAATGACCTTGCATTTTGCTGGTATGTCGGCCAAAAAGGACTGTCATACATTTCTGGCTCTAAGGCAGGCGTGATATTATGCAAGAAAGAAATGCAGGGTGTAGTCCACCCAAATAGCAGACAGTTGTTAGTTTTCACCGATAACCCGCGCCTGACATTTGTTCGACTAACCAAAGAAATGAAGCGCCAAGAGCAGCCGGTGGGGATCTCTCCAAGGGCAGTTATCTCAGAGAAATCGACGATAGGATCCGGTTGCTATATTGGTGATTACGCAGTGATAGGCGACAATTGCTCAGTTGGCGATAATACAATCATATATGACAGAGTGTCACTTGTGCAAAACTGTATAGTTGGTAACAATTGTGTAATTCAGTCAGGAGCATCTTTAGGATCGGATGGCTTTGCCTTTGAGCGGCGTGATGGAGGTGAGCTCGAAAAATTCCCTCACAAGGGTCATGTAAGGCTTGGAAACAGTGTTGAGATATATGCTAACTGCTCTATTGCACGGGGATCACTCTCTGACACATGGATAGGGGATGGAACCAAACTTGATGCTTTAGTACATATTGCTCACAACGTAACTGTGGGAAAAAACTGCGAACTCACCGCTGGAACGATTATTGGAGGCAGTACAAGCGTGGGCGACACCAGCTGGACAGGTCTTAATTCAACACTGAAGAATGGTATCAAGGTGGGCAGAAACGTCATTGTGGCTTCAGGTGCTTCTGTTATACATGATATTCCTGACGGCGATATCGTTGCAGGAGTTCCAGCTAGGTCAATCAAACACAAAGTAAACACAGACGAGGTATTCCTCATGGCAGGACAAAAGAAAACGACTTCAAGCTAAGCTTAGGTGCTTCTTGACTCAATAACCTCTTTTGGCATTTGATCACGTGCTGCTCTACTTACGTTTTCCTGCGGAATGTTCATCAGCTTGAACTCTTTGCCAAAAAACAGCTTTTGTACTTCAAAAGCTTCCACACATGTTACGGAATTATTGAATCTGCTTTGCAATGCGCGGTACTGAGCAAGACCGCGGATAGCATTCGACTGGAGGAAGGACTTACTTCTCTGTGACCAGAATATATTGATAAGCTCAATCTTACCATCGATTACATCTGAAATATCATAATATACCTGCGGCCTAAAGTCTCGAGTTACAGGAATTTCATAAGCCAGTATATTTGGGACAAATCTTCCAGCCTCCATTGTGGAACCAGCTATTGCACGATGATCGTGATGCGTATCGCCAAGGGAGTGCGTGAGCACAATATCAGGATCAGCCTTCTTTATAAAAAACTCAATATGGTTGATAAGATCGCTTGAAAGCGACAGCTTGGTATCTTCGAAATTGTCAATCCACAATCTTTTTGCTCCTATGAATCTTGCAGATTTCATTAGTTCTTTTGTACGCTCATCAGGATCGCCGGAAGCTCCTCCTCGCGTTAAGGTGTACATAAAGATATTATGATGATCCTGACGGGAAGCCTTTAGCAACAGACCACCGCATCCGAGTTCAATGTCATCAGGGTGCGCCCCGATGGCAAGAATATTCATCAAGAAGGGTGGGCCCGACGCTTATTTATATAGTTAGAAATCCCCCTCTGTCATAATATAACATACGATTTGTCTGCCATTACTCTTTACGATAAATATCTAATAATGCCAGATTATATTTTAGTCATCGTGACGCATAATAGGCGCAAGGCAATGATTTTTAAATTCTTTAATATCAATTCTCCCTTGTTGAAGACGTTCGCTTTTGCTTTTTTGCTACTCATATTGACAGCATCTGCTGGAGGATCTGCGACAGCACAATCAATCCCTATGGTGCCTCCTCCATTTCCTGAAAATAGTCCACAAGAGGAAAGAATAGTTGAGAACGATCGGGCTCCGCCTAAGGTAGAGATACTTACCACGGAGTTGCACGAGGGCAAAAATGTCTTCAAGGTTAGGATAACAGATGAGTCAAGTCTAAGGACAAGAGAAGTCAAATATGTACATAACGGTCAATTGCGAATTGATGGCCTCTTTCGCGATCAAAATAATGTATATAAAGCATTAATAGATATACAGTCTCCTTCGCGGATCGTAATGGTCACTGCAGGCGACGCAAATGGGAATATCGTATCGGACTTTAGAGAATACGAAATCACCGAGTCTCAGGATATATTTACACGGGTAATGAGTCGACTATCACAGATGCTGGCGTACTTTCAGAACCTTTTTGGTTGGTAATATCATATAGAGACCATAGTAATAATTAAATGCGAATACAGAACCATGAATTTCAGTAACGCTGTGACCATAATTCATTGTGGAAGGTGTAACTAATTGGCCGAGAAACTATGGATTGCATTCTTTTTTGTTGTTATTGCACTGTGGGCTTTAGTGCTCACGGCATCAATATATCCACGAATATATGGCATAGAGATTCTAGTAGACAGCGATTTTGATCTAACTTACTTTACATTGCCAATACTAGGCTTTAATCTAATCTATGTATTTATGCTAATCACGATTTTCGCTTTGTACCTTGGCGGTTACGGCAGAGTTAGAAACTACCAATTAAGGATGAAGGAAAGGGTATCTGAAAGGTTCCGCAACCAGGCAGAGCTGTGCAGCATAATAATCCCGGCAAGAAACGAGGAGAGCGTCATAAAAAGGACTGTACTTGACTGCCTCAAACAGACGTATCAGAAAATCGAAGTCATTGTAATATGCCATAATTGCTCTGACAGGACCTACGACGAAGCCAAGGTTAACGACCCAAGGGTGAAAGTATTTGATCTTCGGACAAAGGAGGCAGGCAAGGGCATCGCATTGAATTTTGGAGTTGAGAAATCAAGTGGCAATTACATAATGGTGCTTGACAGTGATGGGCTGCTGACACGAGATTTCCTTGAGAAGGCACTACCCCTCTTTGATGGAGATTACTGTGCAGTTCAAGGCAGATACGTTCCAAGCAACAGGAGCTTCAACTTCGTAACTAGAATGCTTGCACTTGAAGGTGATCTCTGGTCTACTCCATTTATGACAATAAGGACCTGTATTGGTCGCCGATGTCCACTTGGAGGCACAGGCTACATCATAAGAAAAGATATCTTGTCAAAGGTAGGTATGTTTGCCAATCATCTTGTTGATGACTACGAGTTAACCTTTCGATTGCTAAAGAAAGGTTACAAGATAGCATTTGCGCCGCTGTCTATTAACTATGATGAAAAACCACCAACGCTTGATTTCATGCTGAGGCAGAGAGCAAGATGGGCGAAAGGATTCATTGACTTGCTTGGAACTAGGATTGTGGATCGATCAGACATTATTGGCCACATCTTCTGGCTAAATCCTATCGCTGCAGTAACAGGCTTTATCATGCTCGTGATTCCCGCATTTGCAGCTCTTCACTACCTCGCTTATGATTATTATCCTTACACGTATGCGTATATGCCCCTAACTATATGGTTTATGCTGACAGGCCTCCTCTTTGCACTGCAAGCTGCAGTCTTGGTAAAAGAATATGGCTGGCGTGGTTTTGCCTATGCCGCACAGATACCCCTATTCCTGCCGTTTTCCCATTACTGGTTTGTCAGCTTTATTAGGGCATTTACAATCAAGTCATGGGCAAGCACCAAAACCGCACATGGATTTATGAAGGAAAAAGGGGCACAAAACGCCTGGCAGATGCAGCATGATTCTATACCCTAGAAATACAATGAATACACGTAATAATCCGTTAAAAATGCAAGTGGAAAAAAATTTGGTAGACATTGTAACGATAGCTGGTACAAGACCAGAGATCATTAAGCTTGCCGATTTAGTACAATTGCTAGATGGCCAGGGCAACCATGCCCTGATCTACACGGGACAGCATTATTCTGACAACATGAAGAGCATCTTTTTTGATGAATTAAAGATCAAACCTGATTATGATCTCCGCTGCGATACATCAGATGTTGCGACTTTGAAGGAAAACATGCTAAAGTTCCTCAGGGAGATTAGACCTCCACATATTTTAGTATATGGCGACACAAATTCGAGCTTAGCAGGTGCGATAGCAGCAAAGGAAGTCGGCTCCACACTTGTGCACATTGAAGCAGGTCTCCGGTGCTTTGACCTTAGTGTACCCGAAGAAAGGGCAAGGATACAGATCGATTCTATGTCAGATTACTTATTCCCTCCAACAGAACTTGCCAAAACATTTCTATCATATGAGAAAATAGAGAAAAATGTAACAGTAACTGGCAATCTCGTCGTGGATGTGTGCAGGCGACTTGCGAAGGTTGCAGACGAATATGGTAGGCATTACGACCTCCCTGATAACTATTTGTTGCTTACTATGCACAGGCAAGAAAATGTCGACGAACGCGACAGACTAGAGATGTTAAGAAAGCATCTCTCTGGTATAGATCATAAGATAATATTTCCCATCCATCCTAGGACAAAGAACAACCTTGCGCGTTATGGCATCACTCTGCCTCCAAATGTCATCGCAATAGAGCCAGCAGGTTATATGGAATTTCTTTATCTGTTGAAAAATTGCCGACTCGTCATGACAGATTCAGGTGGAGTTCAGGAAGAGGCCATTGTACTTGGGCGCCCTTGTGTGACCTTGAGGCATGTCTCAGAGCGTTGGGAGACACTCCTTTTAAAAGCAAATGTACTTTTTCCTCTACATCGGCGCGACCCCTTGAGCAATGTTATCGAAATGATGCTTGGGGCGACGATAGAGCGCAATCCCTATGGAGAAAATGTTGCTAGAAGGATGCACCAGCTTATAAAGCAAATCACACAATAATTGTTTCGAGGTTATGATGGTCTATATTGACAAAGATGCAGAATCCTGATGTCTTCCTGACGTGAACCGTATGTCTCAACGATTAAATTATTTTTCAGGATCTTATTTTCCTATGAGTCGCTATTTTACTGCCTTTTTGCTTGCTGTCTCTATACTCGTTATATTGCAGAATCCTCTTTTAGCTTATGCACAGATATCCTCCGAAGAGCTGTTCGGATGCCAGCAATACGGGCGCACAATGCATTGCGACCTTCTCCTAAATGAAATACAGGTAAACGAAGTCAGAGGAAATTCGTCGCTTATAAATCCCCTAGCCACTTCAGATACGCTATTTGTTACTGGAAAGTTTGGTCAGGCATTAGAAATGCGAGGTGAATATAGAGAGTCAGTAGAGATAATGAATTCGCCGGAGCTTAACCCAAAGCAATTTTCTATTTCGTTTTGGATGCAGTCTACAACGATAGAACCATATGGACATATTGTTTCTCATAGCAACAGAGCTCAAACATCAGGCTGGCAATTTGATGTTTTTCGCAGTGGCGGCGACCAACCTGGTTCCCAAGTTGCAACTCTTCGTTTTGGAGTTTTCAACACCAACGGGACGCTATTTTCCCCTGCCCAAGTTCAGCTGCCAACAGAGAAGTTTACACTGATAACTGGCACTTTTGACGGGTCAAGAGTTAGGCTGTATATGGACGGGCTGCTCGTTGGCGAAACAGAATTTCTAGGTGAGTATAATGCCGATCCAGGCTTGCCGTTGAGGATCGCATCTGCAGCCTATTGCTCATCCTGCAACAGGTGGTCAGGCATTATTGATGAACTTCGGATGTACGACCGAACGCTTGGCGA
>DATFBV010000114.1:0-10638 GCA_035253605.1 Nitrososphaera sp. | reverse complement strand
GCGTTGAGGCGCTCTGTGCTATTCCTCAACTTAGCAGATGACCCTGCAATTGAAAGAATCATCACTCCAAGAGTAGCATTGACAGTGGCAGAATACCTTGCATTTGACTTAGGTATGCACGTGTTAGCGATACTCACTGATATGACCAACTATGCAGAAGCGCTTCGAGAAATCAGTGCGGCGAGGGAGGAAGTTCCCGGCAGAAAGGGTTATCCCGGATACCTCTATACAGACCTTGCAAACAACTACGAGCGCGCAGGGAGGATCAAGGGCAAAAATGGCAGTGTAACTCAGGTGCCAATCCTATCTATGCCGGCAGATGACATTACGCATCCAATCCCAGACCTAACAGGATATATCACTGAGGGCCAAATTGTGCTTGGGCGTGATTTGTTCAGAAAGGGCATTTACCCACCGGTAAACGTGCTCATGTCACTTTCAAGGCTAATGAAGGATGGAGTAGGCGAAGGGAAAACTAGGTCAGATCACATGGAAGTTGGCAATCAGCTCTATGATGCCTATTCAAGGGCACAGGAGGTCAGAGCGCTTTCAGAGATTGTTGGCAGGGCAGGTCTTACAGGCGTAGACTTGAAGTACCTAGATGCCGGAGATAGGTTTGAGCAGCACTTCCTAAAGCAGGCACCCGACGAGAACAGGACACTTGAAGAAACGCTAACTAGAGCATGGGACGTACTCTCAAGTCTGCCTGAAGGGGAGTTGACCAAGATCAAAGAAAAGCATGTTAGGCAATACTACAAAGGATGAGAGATAGAGACAGATATGTCATTTGGAGGTAGGGTTACAGCAACAAAGATCGAGCTTATCAAGATAAGGCGCTCGATGCAAGTAGCCAAAATGGTGCACAAGATTCTAGACGACAAGCGCGAAGTATTGCTAAAAAAGATAGACGAAATGATCGAAGAAGCAAACAAGGCAAGGGAAGACATATGGACACCCTTGGATGAAATATACACCTCTGTTTATAACGCCTATATGTCGCTTGGCACAATGACTCTTGAATCAATTTCGGACTCGACTCCCAGTATAATGGAAGTCGACGTCAACATCAGGCGCATCGTAGATGTTAAAATACCAACGCTGCAGGTCGAGACAGAGAAGGGCAGACAGCAGCTGTCATACGGCTTCGTCGAAACAAACGCGTCTGTCGACAAGGCGGCCAAGCTCATCAAGAGCATGCTACCCGGCATATGCAAGGCAGCAGAATACGAAAATGCAATATTCAGCCTTGCAAAGGAACTGGAGCGTACGCAAAAGCTGCTCAACGCACTTGAATACGTCATAATACCGCAATACCAAGATGCAGTATACTTCATCAAGGCAACCCTAGAGGAGCGCGAGCGTGAGGAGTTTGTTAGGCTCAAGAAGGTTAAAGTAGTACTGGACAAGAAAAAGGTGGCAGAAGAGAAGGCAAGTGCAAGTACATGACACAAGATATTTCAAGCTATTTTGAAAAGGCTAAAACCCAGCTCAAGGCTGAACACGACTCGATGGTAGAAAAGATCAAAGACGATATTGCTGCAAGCAAGCGCAAGGCGCTGTCTAAAATCTAATCCTTATTTTTCACCTCTTTCAAATAGTTATGGTTCTGTTGGTTCTTTTCCGCCGTTGTTTAAATCAGTTGTTGGGAATCTGTTGGTCTGGAGGTCTTGTTGAATCAGCGGTCAATGGAAAAGATATTGCAATATGATTAGGGAATAGAGATTTTCAAGGTTATAAGAATAATCAATTGCCTATGAGTGATCGATTGACTATTTTACCATAGCATAGAGAGCTATCCCCGAGAATATCATCAAAACCATAATCAAAAAGATGCTTCCAAATAGCGACCATTGAGTGCATGAAATAGCATCATCTGCAAAGAATTTGGACTTTAACTCATTTTGTAATTATGTCCTGATATAAATCCACAGCTTAACTGCACGCATGTGCAAACAAGCGTCAATCTGACAATACCCAAAATCAGGACAAGTATAAACGAACCTGTCACTGAGAAACCTAACCCCATAAGATCTATTGCTTGTATGAGAGGGGACGGCAAATGAACGATCCGCGTTCTTTCTAATGGTACGATTTATGCGATTCGCAACCAGATTAAAATGAATCAAAAAGTCGCCAATGGATTCCCAACAACGGAAGGATAACACTGGACAAAGACGACTAAACCGTAGTTATAGTTAAATATGGCATTTTATCTCGAACTCTTACATGGAGAAGCTGAACGGACGCATCACAATTTCACTTTTGGTGGTTCTTCCCTCAATTGCTTTAGCGGGCTTAGGTGGTCAGGCGTTTGCGCAGGAAAGTCCAGCAGCTGGAGGCGACTTTGGATCGAAGCTGATAGGAGCAGGCATGGCGTTTGGCCTGGCAGCCCTAGGAGCAGGCATTGGTCTTGGGTTCGTAGGTGCTGCTGGTCTAGCTGCAATTAGTGATAATCCCAAGATGCAGTCCAGAGTGTTCATCATTGTAGGTATGGTTGAATCGATCGCCATATATGGTATAGTCATGATGTTCATCATCTTGGGCCAGGCCTAGGGAGATTTTCCATCTACTTCTTTTTCATTTCGAAACGGAAAGATTTTAAAGAGATTGAAATTAACGGTAGGCAAGAATGGGACTAGCCAAACTAATGAAAGCCACCATAGTACTTCCCCGGTTAGATACGCAGGAAGTGGTGAGCAGGCTGGCAGAGCTTGAATGGTTTCACCCCATCCAGACTCCTTCTGATCATTCTAATCCCTACCTTGACGACCTTTTGCTCAAGGCACAGAAGCTTTTTCAAGAAATAGATGAAGTAATCAAAGACCTTGGCATCCCTCTTGAAACTGGCGTTATGGCCACGATGTTCAAGGGTGCCCCAAAGGGAAAGACTGATTACTTTATTGAAAACATACAGAACTTTATCGCAGACTTGGAGGACAAGAGCGCAGCCATCTTGGACAATCCTAAGAAAATGATTGCAGAACGGAATAAAGTTGCCAAGGAGCTTGAAGAATACAGTAACCTTAAAGGCGCGCTAGAGATGGCGGCTAAGGTTAACCTTGACCTGACGCTTTTTGACAAATTTAAATATTTCTTTGTCGGCCTGTTTGTAATCGATTCCGCAGATGAAGTCGAGACCCGAAGAACCCTAGGCGACCTGCCGATTTACACCAGCAAACTCTCCGAGCAAAAGTTATCAATGGTAGTTTTCGGCGCGGCTGACGATTCTGACCGCATAACAAAGACGCTCAGGAGCTTTGGGGTCCACCCACTCCAGATTCCGGCCAACATGCCACAGAATCCAAGTGTTGCCTATGCTCAAGCCGAAGCCAAGGTCAAGGAGCTCGAAGCCAAGCAGGCAGAGATCGAAAAGAACATTGAAAAGCTCAAAGAGTCGCTTTTGACCAAGGTTCTCTCTTTGCATGAGGCAGCCAAGGTTGCCAAGGACGTGCTTGAAAATACTAGGAAGCCAGGCGGCACCCGCAACTTTGCAGTAATTCAGGGTTACATTCCAGATCAGATGGAGAAGAAGTTTAGGAACATGACTAAGGATTATGTCAGCGTAGTCGAGGATGCGCATGCACACGCTGACAAGCATGGAGGAGGAGGAGAAGAAGAAGAAATCCTGCCTACGCTTCTTACAAACAAGTCGTATACTCGCACCTTTGAAGTGATAACTGAAACTCAGGGAATACCTAGGTACGGCGAAGTCGATCCTACGCCTATTATCGCCTTTGTCTGGCCATTCTTTTATGGACTTATGTTTGCCGATTTTGGGCACGGTATACTTTTGTTCGGGCTAGGCATGCTTTTCAGATATAGAGGTAATGGAGCACTTAGAACTTGGGGAACCCTCATTGCAGCAAGCGGCGCAGCGGCTACCTTGGCAGGCCTTGGAACCGGTGAGATGTTTGGGTTCCACTTTGAAGAGCTTGCAATTCTTGCTCCAATCTTTGCGCCGCTCGAAGGCTTTGTCGGGATCCTGAGCGTGTCTGAACTTACATTTGATCAAGTGGTCAAGATACTGGAGGTATCTATAGCTATAGGCATAGTGCATCTGTTGCTCGCATTCTCCCTTAGGCTTCACGCCGACTTGAAGCAGGGCAACAAGAGTCTGGTGTTCTACCACGATATCCCGACAATCATACAGTACTTCGCAGTGGTAGCTCTGATACTTGCGGCCATTGGATCGGGCTATGACATTATCGGCATGTTTGGCATCACAGGCGAGAGCCATACAGAGCCAGTGCCGTGGCTGACGTTTCTCTTTGGCGACTGGGTTACTGTAGAGCTTGTGGCAAAGGCCGCACCGTTGGTAATCATTGCAACCGTTGTCATCATGATAATTGGTGGAATCAAGGAAGAGAAGCATCTGAAGGCCCAAGGTAGAGATGAGGGCGGAGGGCTTGTGGGAATTATCGTTGAAGTCATCATGGTAAGGATCATAGAAATGCTATCAAACACCATCAGTTACTCTAGAATCGGAATCATGTTGCTAGTGCACTCTGCACTGCTGGTGACTGTCAACAACTCATTTGAGCATGGGGGCGGCTACGCGGTACTTATCGGCGGCAACATTGGCATCATGCTTATTGAAGGGCTCATTGTATACATCCAGACTATCAGGCTCCATCTGTACGAGTGGTTCCCCAAGTGGTACGTAGGCGAGGGAACGGAGTTCAAGAAGATCGTGCCTAAGATGCTCTATAGTAACTTTGTCTGGAAAGACAGCAAAGTACAGGAAGGTAGCAAAGTACAGAAAGAAGGTAGTAAAGTACAGGTTCAGGCCAAGAAATAATTAGTGTAATAATTTATAATTTTTAACGAGCTATAGAAGCTGATTTTTTATTCTAGTCTGACCAGCCGCGACATTATTGTTTCTGCGGGAACCTTTTGTTCCACGCCTGCAGCTATTGCCGCCAGATTCTTCACTTCAATCATCATCAACTTGATGGCTGAGAGCATTATCGCTACCGTAAACACTGCGCGAAAGGAGCTGACGACACGCTTAAGCGCTACTGATTCAAAGCCCGCTTCAAGCTGCATTATTGCGTCAATATCATTTGCTGCATTTTGCGGAACAATGTCACGGTAGACGGTATTGTTGAGCTCTCCTATAGCCTCCGACAGTTTTTCTGTGTTAATCATTTTCTGAAGGCTTTCCCGCGTAACCTTGGGCGTAGTGGTCACTATCAGGTCGGTGATGTCTTGCTGACTCAATCCCCAGAACTTGCCGCGGAGGACTGCCAAGACATTGTATGAGTCAATGTCAGTTGAGACCAGCTTTTTTACGTCTTGCGATGGTGTGTCAGTTGCCAGTGCTCGATCAAGGGCGTGATAGAGTGCGTGATCAAGATAAGTGTCAAACAGCCGGACATCCCTCTTTTCCTTGTAGGCTGCCACTGCCTTGGCTACGTCTTCGCCAAATTCACTACCTGCAAGGGAGGCCACTGCTTCATCAAGATCCTTGGCCACAAGAGCCTTTATCACTAGATCACGCCTACCCACTAGTTCCTCAGCCCTCAAGTTGATCTTTGGGAGAAGCTCTTCGTACGTCTTGCCCAACGCTTTACCCTTTAGCACGAGTTTTAGATTCATGGTAATATATTTTACAAAATAAGCGTCCAATATCGTGGAGTCGCCTGCTATAGTGACCATCTTTGCATGCATGTTAACCAGATATTCACGTAGGGCCCCTTCCACCTTCTCCGCATTGTAGGGCTTGGTGAGCTTGGCAAGCGCATCAAGATAGACGGTATTTTTCGTCCTAGTGACAAGCTCTTCGATGTCACGGGATTCTGCAAGAGTCTGGAGTTCGCTTTTTGTTAACATCCTGCCCCTCAGACCATGTGAGAGGACAGTGCCGAAAATCTTGCTTGGCATGCTTACTTTGCTGCTCATAATGCATGCCTTGGTTCGTCGAATACTCTATAAAAAGCATATGAGGATGAGGAAATGCTAGTCGTCAAACAGGCGTGATAGTGCATTTGATATCCTTTCAGACAGTGCCAAAAGGACAAAGTGTAGGCCAAATCCTACAACGGCACCAGCAAGAATGTTGCCGCTGTTGTAATAGAATGCTAGGAATATCCCAAGCGAAGGAAGCGTCAATATCAGCGCAAGCGCTGAACTGATCCAGAATGATTTGATAAGCGCGTCAGGAGAGACTTTTTCAAGGCGGCGGCTTGAGAAGATCAATTTGGATTGTTGTGATGTTGTCATTTTCTCACCTTTCAGTGAGAAAAATAGAAATATTAATATTGACACAACAAGACGTTAAAAGCTGTATTAACATAATTGTACATTATTATGTCACGTAAGGATCATAAAATGAATTTTTGATCTTTTGGGCGCTTTCGCTAAATTTTTCAATGTTTATTCCAAAGCAAAGCAATCAGCGTCATTATCTATACCAAATTACTTCTTCTGAATATATAAAAAATTCAAATCTAAATAGAAATATTGTATAATTACCAAAAAATGGGGAAGTTCAGATAAACTTAATAATTACCAGCCAGACAATGTAATAATAACAAATGGAACTCTCATCTCTTAGAGAAGAGACCAAACTGAATGATAAGTTGGAAAAATTGCTCAACCAATTCGAGCACGAAGTAGAGCCTTACGATAGGTTCTCTGCCTTGTCGATGTTTTCCACGCCGATTGGAATTGTACTCTCAATATGCCTTCCTCTTGCATATTTGCAATTCATAGCAGGGGCCAATCCATTTGTTTCGATGGTCTCAACTGGCATCATATACTGGATAGTTGGCGGCATACTGGCGACAGTAGGTCTGACTAAGCTACCGATAATCTATGCCGATCACAAAAAGCACGAGATATCAAGAACAAAGTACAAGCCGATTGCAGGCGTCTGTATGTGCGATCTCAGCCAGCTTCGCTCTCATATGAAGAAGATGGAAAAGGCCAAGGTGACAGGCGAAAGGATGAAGCATGCCAAGTTGGTGAAATACTACAAGCAACAGATTGGCTGGGAATAAATTTCTTTTGGCTGCAAGGCAAAGCTAATAAGTTAAAACGCTTATTGAAATCAGGATGAGCGAGAAGCCAAACAAGATCACTGCAACCCGCGTTTTTGCAGCCAGCACAATTTTGGCGCTCGTCATGTCCATTCCTGCCATAGCGGTAACGCTTGTGATGCATTACGTCATTAAGACTAACCTTATCGTAACTATGGCTGCAGGCTTGATTACCCTCTTCATTGCCATGGGCTTTGGATACAAACTATCCAAAAAGCTAACCACTAAAGTGTAGGACGGCGGTTATTTGTGATGATGGCGGCCAAAACCTAGAAAAAATGAAATAGTTGAAGTGACAAACTCTAGTGTATATATGAATCTAAAGCACGTCGCGATACAGCTGTGCACCTGTACCTGGATTGAAATAATGACTGGCGCAGGCATAACGCTTTATCTATTATACCTGCAGAGCTATCATCTGGCGACGTTAACTCTCGTGGTGTTTGCGCCTCTTATAGGATTCCATTTTATAATTGACAGGCTGTCTAGCAACAAATTAGAGCCAAGCGGTCGCCTTGTCAGGATAAAGAAAAAGATGTAGCCCGTTAAAAGATCAGCTCATCCGTTCAGCCTAGAAAAAGGGCGAAGAAGAAGTCATGAAATTTCCCAAGATCTACTTTTTTCATTAAATCAAAAGCTTTCTCTAATTGAGAGCCTTGAGTTGCATATTAACTCAACCACGACATACACTGAAGATAGATACATCATATACTAAATAAGTGGCATCTTTATTTACAAAGAAGACAGCGAAGAAGATCAACCACAAATAATAGTTGCTTATTTTCAATACAAATATAGGGGACATCTGTCGTAGGTGAAGGAGTTTTCAAAGGTATAGGTTTTTCTATTTTAGATTGACTGCAAAAAAGTCTATCTCATTGTTTGGTGAATACAAAGAATGTTTCCTTCGCTATCTTTGAACCATGCCGCTTTGACTGAGCCTTGTATTGCTATGCCATTTTGAGTCTTGATTTCGGGCATATCATACTCCTCAAAATTGACTCCCTTTTCTCTCAACATGTTGACCTCCTCTTCAATATTAGAAACTTCAAATGTAGCCACAGTATGGTCTGCTTTTGATGGACCACGTTGGTAGAGCTCCATAAGAGTGCTGTTGCCACATTCAAAAATAGCTATGCCAGATGTGGCGTCATTATTCTCAGTGACAGGTTTTAGGCCCAATATTGTTTCGTAGAATCTTTTCGCGCGATTTAAATCTAACACTGGAATCGTTGGCCTAATGGGCGAATTTGTTAGCATGTCAAGAATTGATTCTGTAATTAAGTATTTGTATAATTTGATATTTTTTTCAGATGGAGCCCCTATAAGATTATTATCATATCTGCAATTATTTTTCCAGTCGGGAGTTAGATCAATGCAATGAGACTGAAGAAGAGACATATCAAAATATGGGATAAAGAATTCAAAAAGCATCTGAATATGTAAACGCTATTAAATAATTTTTAAATTGCTACTGTTATTCTTTTTTCGAAATATTACGTGGCTTTCACCACTACCCTCATAACGCTGCTCAAATGTTATTTCATAATTATGCTGTTTGAGAAAGTCAACAATATTATCATAATGACTTGGATCCTCAATATTATGAATTTCAATAAAAAGAGATACATTCTCACTAGATAGCGTTTTAGATGAGCCCTTTAATACCTCAAACTCGGCGCCCTCCACATCTATTTTTATCCAATTGACTTGATTTACCTCATTTAGCTTGAGAATATTGTCCAATGTATCTGCATTTACTTCTACATAATTCTTAGTTTTCGCGGCCCGTGCCAACATTAAGCTATTATATTTAGCTGAAGCTGATTGCTCATATAACTTCATTCTTGTTCTTGTAGAAAATACTGCATAGTTTAATGGCAGGACATTTGTCAGGTTGTTAAGAGCAATGTTTCTTTTCAGTAGCTCAAAATTCTCAGGATCAGCTTCAATAGCCACTACTCTTCCCGTATTACCAACCTGTTTTGAGCTTGTTATGGTATAGCGGCCTATGTGCGCACCAATATCAATAACTGTGTCTCCTTCTTTTGGCGTGAATCTTCCTACGATGTGGCTTTCATGTCCAGGAAGAAAGTCACCCTTTCCTATTCTACAAAAATATTGGTAATGATATCTTGGCACATGTATCTTTAGCAGATTAACATCATCTTTACTTCTATGGAAAAACCGATGTAGACGAACCATTAATAGATAGGAAGGGCTGTTATTTTCTAACCAAAACTTTCTCAGAAAATGTATTTTATTTCTTCTCTGCCGGCCTAGTAATAGTTTAAGAAGGAGTCTCAAAGTTATATAAGAGAATTTCAAAATTGGCAGAGTAAATGCATCAACAAGCGGAATAGGCCCTTCTAAAGAATCAGTCGTCACCCAAGTTAAAAAGTGTTTTATGCGCAATTCTTCTTTCTTCAAGTGATTTTTTGACTTATAAGTCTATAATCAACTAGATATGCTTCTTGGCAATAGGAGATTGCAATAATTTCAGATTTAACCTCTAGTTTATAGATAATAGATAGCTTTCGCCCGTAGTATAAAAGAATAGAAAACAAGAAAAGAAACAATAACCAGCCACTACCCTATTTTTTATCATCCAATAGTTAACAAGTAGCGCTATAGTCTATGAAGTTAAATGCGCCAAGAGTGGAAGCACAGGAATATTTTCTCATTTTTTCTTATTCGGGTGACTCGTACTATGCTTATACTGCTCTTTACTGCTCAGAGAGTCAATGTGAATCACGACAACAAAGGCAAAGTAAACGCAAATGTTGCGCCTTCTCCGTCTTTGTTGTTCTCAGCCCATATCTTACCACCATGAGCTTCGATAATCTTCTTTGAAATGTACAATCCAAGGCCAGTGCCTTTTTCCGATGTTGTTGCAAACTTTGAAAATAATCTTGGAATAATATCGGGATTTATCCCAGACCCATTATCTTTCACACTTACAGTCATATTATTTCCGTCATGGTCAACAGTTGTAGCCACAGAGATAATTCCCTCTTGACTAGAGTTTATAGAATTCTCGAGCAGATTCATTAAAACCTGTACAATTCTAGGTTTATCTGCTTTGATTATAACTTGTTGGTTGTAGTCTGCTGGCATATATGAAAATTTGAGATTCTTCTTTCCAATATGCTGACTGGTATCGATTATACAATCTTGAATAACCGAGTCAATAGCGAATGCCTCCTTGTTTAGATCTAGAGAATTGTTGTTTTCAATTCGTGTAACGTCCAGCAAATTGTTGGTCAGCTTCTCGAGCCTTTTTGCGTTCCTATTTATGATCTCTGCCATTGGAATAATCTTCTCTACAGCAGGTGATAAAGAAGACCTAAGGCCTGAATTAGATCGAATCGGGACACCAGAGGAATCCTGTAGTTGTTCGTAAATAACCTCCTCCTTCTCTTGCCTTTTTAATTGATTGGCAATATTCAATATTTTTTCTCGCATTATCTCGGATAATCCAAGAATTGGCTGTATTGGTGTTCGCATTTCGTGCGCAGCAATATTTATGAATTCATTTTGACGACGGTCTCGCTCTCTTAACTGCTCATTGGTAACACCGAGGAGCCTATTTGATTCC
>DATFBV010000113.1:0-10838 GCA_035253605.1 Nitrososphaera sp. | reverse complement strand
AATGTCTAGAAGTGTTTGGACCAAGAAATCTAAAGACTGTTCCATACAATATTTTAAACATACTATGATTTACAGCAAAAGCATTATTCTTACTATATTCTCTTCTAAGATCAGAAACTAAGAAAAGCTTCACATCCTGATACCGATTCTTCATAATTAAAAATACTGGCAGTAACGATAACTAGTTTGTGCATCCTAAACCTAAAAAATAGCTATAATTCTCCTAGTGCCATATCGTGAAAATTATATTTGTGCCTACAAGAATAATTGAAATTTCAATATACTCAATTAAGACAACAATATGGATTAATGAGACCCCCATGTATATGGTTCGAAACCAGGCTAGGACGCAATAGAGGCTACCTGAACTTTATCACCCTTCAATTGTACAGCTAGTCAGTGCAATGCGTTAGGATGTTGTTGGATGATGAAACTGTTTTGCTATATTTTTAGTCAACCTATCCAATGCTGGTGACTTGTCATTTCGCTCCAAATGCACATCTAAAATGCTAAAAGTATTCCTAAAATTAAGAGCTTGAGAAATTGCATTGTCGAATTGATCTTCAGTCTCTATATGAAAACCTCGCCCGCCACCAATAACTTGGGGGATGCTGGAGTATTGCCAAGGTTGCAAATTATTAAAGTCACCCTCTAGCATCAGTTGTTCTGTAAGATATATTGAATTATTTAAGACAACAACAATTGGATTTAGGTCATATCTAATGGCAGTTGATAACTCCATACCTGTCATTTGAAACGCACCGTCTCCAACTATGACTAAAGGGCGCAGAGTTCGATCTGCAAGCTGAGCACCGATGCTAGCCGGCACTGCAAAGCCTAATGACGCATAATATGCAGGTGAAAGAAATTTTGTATTCCCATGTATAATTAGATCTGCTCCTGCAAACAAAGCATCACCCACATCGGCGAGTACTATCATATCATCAGTCAGGCATGAATTTAGATATTCAAATACATATTTGACTGTAATCTTTTTTCCATGCGAAGATCTTGGAACGGTTGAGGTTGATGTTATTGTCAAGGGCATATTAGTATAGGTTGCAAAGGAAGAAGAAGAATAATTATTCGCATTGTTAACCTTCCTTGATATATGTGCATCAATCAAAGCATCAAGAAAATCTCGAATATCTACATTGTCGTAATGATGATACATCACAGAAAGCTTTTCTGCACTAACATAGATGATCCTCTTCTGATCAATTTGTGCTGTAAACATGCCAAGTGTAATGTCACTCAATGTTGCCCCTAGTATAATTAGGCAATCACTAGATTCAACATATTGACGTGCTTTTTCCTGGCCAACTGCTCCTTCATAGATTCCGATAAACAAGGGATGAAGCTCGCTTATTACAGATTTGCTCAAAATTGTCGCTGCAACAGGTATCTGTGTCTTGTCTATGAGAGCTAAAAGCTTGCCCTGCAGTCCAAATCTGTGAATCTCTTCCCCTGCAATGATGACAGGTCTTTTGGCTGCACTTATCATATTGCTTGCTTCTGTAGTTGCTTCTCTAAGCGCATTTGGATCACTCTGCTCAGATTCTATGATATCAAAGGGATGCCGATGCTGACCGATAATTGATGTAGACACTACATCTCGTGGCAATTCAATGTATATAGGACGTTTGAAACGCAAGGCAGCCGAGAGTACTCTATGAATCTCATATGCTGCTATTTGAGGATCGCCTAAGACTGTAGAAGCAACAGTTATTTGATCAAAAATCTTCTTCTGTGTATCAAAATCACGTACCTTATGATGAAGCAGAGGATTCTTTACTTGCTCTTTTAACCCTGGAGCCCCACTTATAACAACAACAGGTGATTTTTCAGCATAGGCTTGCGCTGTTGTATTAATGACCTTCAATGCGCCAACACCATATGTGATACAAACCACGCCTAATCCTCGAATTCGTGCATAGGCGTCAGCGGCAAATCCTGCTCCTTGCTCATCACATGTATTTACAACAGAGATTTTACTTTTGGTTAGCCTATCATAAAAGCTGAGTATGTAATCTCCTGGAACGCCGAAAATGTGTGTGATTCCGCGTCCGTGTAGACTGTGAATTAGGTAGTCCCCTATGCTGTAAGAACTTGCCATACCATTTGTCATTTTCTAATGATATAATTAAACTTGCGAAATGAAGGGAATGATGCTTTCGTTACCATCGTCACTATCCATGGACTCCACGGTTTGACCATCATTATCTTCTTCTTCTTCTTATGCCTTCTCATTTGATTGGCCGTTAGCGCCACTAGAAGTTACACTATCATCCGACATGTCCATTGAAGGTTCAGGACCTGAGTTACTCATAGTCAGGTTATTATTCATATCATCATTCATGACCATCATCATCGTATCATCACCTCTCCCATCTTCCGGAGTCATTAATGTCGGCGATGATACCAAAGATGGAAGCATTCCTCCTGCAACTAAAATCCCAACAACGGTCAGCCCAGCGCCTGCGGCTCTTGCAATCCAAATTCCTCTAGACCATATCTTTTCTCCAAAGATTATTCCAGCAAATAGACCCATCCAAAGTAGATTCATCCATCCAAGCGCTACCATAAGAAGAAAATATGCCCAACAGCAGCCAAGGCAATATATGCCATGGTAAACACCCATTTTGAAGGCACCAGATGTCCCATCTTTCCATCTGCGCATGAAAAAGCTCATTGGTGATTCGCAATATCCAATGCATATTCTCTTCAATGGAGTAAATTGATAAGCGCCTGCTATAATCAACAGAGAACCATATAGGTATTGCATAAGAACAGTATTTGCTGTTGTCATTATGGTACTGTTCATAACTGCTGACCATCCAAGAAGAAGTGCAATACCTGTCGAGGCCCAAACTAAGAGATATGAGCCTACAAAGAGAATTATCCTCAACGAGGGAAAGGAGAACGAGGAGGAGGATGACGTCGTCTTGCCTTCTTTTTCTTTTTCTTCTTGAACGGTGATTGAACCAGTGTAGTTGTCTTTATTATTCTTCTCGTTTGAAACAAGTCTATTATATATCAATACCATGGGAGTAATGGCTGGAAACATCATCGCCACCATCCCTGCAGTCCAGCTAGCAGTAAAAAGAGAGATTGACAGGAGGTTGTAGGTAGTCATGGCAACCATCATATCAGGTTGATCAATAGAAGCAATCCATGCGATAGCAGAAGTTGTGATTAGAGATATAACCACTGCTTTCTGAACTCTATCCATAGTTGCAGAAGCATATATGCTGGTGGATATAAAATTTTAGTATTTTCTCATACCTTTACAGTAAAGCACTAGATATCATATACAGATTCTGGTTCCACCCTTCTTGGCCAGCCTTGGAATAAAAGTGATGGTATGCTAAATCAACAATAATACTATCCTAGCAACTTCATCCGAGTACTAGAGGTAGACGTAATATTTTTCTATAGAAGAAAAAATTTAATCTAACAAAATGGTTAGCCTAGATTTCCTTTGACCCATATAGCAATATTTTTATCTATTCGAAATTACAATTGCTCACAAGGTGCTAGATGATACTTATGACTGACAGAATTAAGTGTTCTCATATACTTGTTAAGAAACAAAGCGAAGCCCTATCAATAATAGAAAGATTAAAGAAAGGTGAATCTTTTGCAAACCTTGCTAGAGAATTATCTATTGACAAGGGAAGTGGCAAACGAGGAGGGGATTTGGGCGTTTTTGGAAGAGGTATGATGGTAAAACCATTCGAAGAAGCAGCATTTAAGCTTAAGAAAGGGGAAATGACTCAGGAGCCAGTTAAGACAGAATTTGGCTACCATATAATTAAGAGAGAAGGTTAACCAAAAAAGGAGAATGCAAAATAAAGTTGGATGCTTATCTGGAAGAAGAACTTTACGACCTAATTACCTATTGCATACAAAATCCTAATGCTTCAGATTTTGAATCAAAGAAGCGTAGAGTACAAGAAATCGGCAAAGAGTTGTATACGGATGGCGGAGTGGATGCTATGGAAAATATCTTTTATCCGATTGAGTTTAGAATAAAAGAAGAGATTGGCAAGGATGCAAGGCCATATCGTTCATGGTGGAATGATATAAGTAGAGAAGAATGGAAATATTAAGGCACAAATGTCGTAGCTTAATGCAAATAGTCAATTTGAAAGTCGTATATCTTTTTTACAACAGTCTATTAAGCAAATGCTGCCCTCTAATTATCAGTTCTGAAGTCATCTAGACGCGCCTCTGCTTTTCACAGAATTTTTTCCATGAAAATTGAAAGGCTCAGTAACTGAATGAGCTACTTCTACTAGCAATTCTATATATCGCTGGGCATCATAAGCAGCACCCGGAGTAGTAGTCTTATTGTCAACCAATTCAAATGGAGTTGCTCTCTTATTAGAAGACTTGTTCTTATTGTTGCAATAGTCAGTTATTATATACTGTAAGATTTCGCCCGCCCGCAATGTTCTGCCCTCAGCTGCTAGTTGGCGTAGCGCAGTGCTTTCGATAGTATTAATCACATATCTGTCAGAATCTTTTGATAGCTGTTTTGTAAAGACAAGTTCCTGAAGTGGAACATTTCGGTCTTTCAATAACTGCACATACTTGTTAAGAATAACTTTGACTTGAGGCATCAACATCCCTACTTCTTCGATTGTATTGCCCTTGGCAATGACTTTTAGAATTTCTGTTTGAAACTTGTCAAAAAATGGAGGATTGTCGCGCCTTCGCATCTCCAAGCCTCTAACTTTTAGGCTGCCGTCATCTTCAAATACACCAAAGTATCGATTCGGCACTGGAATATGCTTATTACTACTACTACTGCTGCTGCTCTCCTTGGAGTGAACAAAAGCAACCCATTTGTAAATGCCTTCAAATGATATTGGAAAACCTGTATTCTGCTCTGTTGCTTCCTTTAGTTTCAGATAATCCTCTCGTACAGCAGCATCTTGCTTGACTACCCATATAGAATCAACGATACCATGCAGTACTCTAAAGCCATGAGATTCGGCAACTCTGACTGCTTTTAGGAGCACTTGTCTATCAAAGGCACATGTAGCAATATGTGCATCAATATTGCCAAACTTTGAATTGCTATATCCAAGGTAACCGAAGCTTGTAACTAAAATCCATTTGAGCGATCCTTGTCTTGCTTCATAAACTTGTTTTGTTTTTGGATCTATCTGAGGAGACTTTAGTAGCTGCTTATATTGTGCACGCTTCTTAAGCAATATTTCAAGTGATTGTGGCACAACACCAATCTTCTTTTCGCAGATGCACCAACCAAGCTCTGGTACACGCAGCTTTGATTTAGTGCAACAGGTGCATAGAACCGTCTCGCCTGACAGATTCTTTGCACACATAATGCTTGGATAAAGCGAGGTAAAGTCAAGCTCCCCGACCTGCTCATGCACGCCTACTCGCGGCTCAAATATCATGCCGCCGCGGTCTGCTACAAACAGTTGTGAATAGGTCTTAAAGTGTTCTGCAAACGCAGACTTCCAAGGAATTAGGATGTCATTTATGGACGCATGATAGCACTGGAGGCTGCTCATGCAGCGTCCGATTGTAGCGCGTGAAGCCTTATGAAGTGGCATTCTGCATATTCTGGCAACTTCACAAAGCCCCTCCATGCCTGCCTCATCAACGATAAATGAGTTGTGCTTGTCAATATGCACTCTACCAAAGAGCTGTGTTGATGAAGGACGGTAATACATCCTGCCGTAAGAGAAATAGGTTATTCCATCTTGGATTGGCTTTCTACTAGTAGTAGTAGTTGTTGTTGTTGCTTTGGATGGCTCCCGACCAAGGACAAGGATGTTGCTGCAATCATTGACCTTGGCTCTGTAAGCGAGATAGGGAAAGCCAAATGAATCGCCATCTTCAGTAAAGACAAAGTCAGGGTCTAGTGCAGACATCATTTTTGCAAGGCTAAAGAGTATCTGAACATCATCAGTACCATCAATTTCAATTATTTCATTTTCATTTCTGATAGATATTGAGTCTATCTTGTCTGTGAACTTGGGTAGCTTGCCCTCCTGTTTCCGGGGCCTGATGCTCAGGTGGATAGTCTTGAACTTTGGTAGCGTGTAGTCGAGGGACCACACATCATCGTAGTCTTTGCACGACCATGTTAGTCCACTACTACCATCGACATCACCAGACACGGTAACTTGACAAAAAGCAAGCGGAAAGATATCATGTTCGTAAAAATATGATTGTGCTGGCAAGATATCGACATTATAAGGGCGGAACTGTCCAAACCTACCACCAAGCATGATATACTTGGCGAGCTTCTGGGCTTGCGATGAGTCTGTCAAAGTCAATTTCAATACTTCAGATTTGGTTTTGTCAATGATCTTCTCATATTTCTTGACAAATTCATAGTGCTTTATGAATGACGAAATGCGCTTATCTTTTGCTATCGAAGCTAAGTCGTGTTTGTTATCAGAACTGACATAGATTGAATGTGACCAGCTGTTGTCTTCAAGTCTGACGATCTTGCCATCCTTTTTCTGCTTTATCCAAAATATCATTCTGTCACCTTGAGGATAGGTGTCAAAGAGCCAGCCGGTAGTAGAAGAAGGGGTGGTGGTAGTAGTCGTCGTCAAGTGCACCTCTTATCTTCTCTCTCTTTTTCAAGCTCATCCAACTTGGCACTTAGTTCGGCTATCTTTGGCACTAACCAATTAATCATCTTGTATTGCGAGAACACCAGAGACATGAGCATTGCTTCATTTGGGAAAGGCTCACCTTTTGCATTAATTGCAGCAGCATAAGCATAACATTTCTCTATCATTGTAAGGAATGCTACTTTATCCTCTTGCCGTAGAGCATCGGCATAGCCTTTCCATTGTTCTTGCAACTTGGCAAGAACGTCGTCAGTTGGAAACAAGCTCATTATTGTGATAGATCTCTCCTTCTATTGCTTCTTGTTCTTCTTCTTCTTCCCAATTCCTAACTTCAACAACCAACAACATCTCTACTCTACTTGCTTGGCAGACACTTAACCAGCTCTGCTGTCTGAAATGGTACGCAGCAGAATTGAAATAAGTAGCGGATAGAATCTGACAGGTGGAGTACAATAATAGCAAGTAAAACCTGAGGATGTCAAAGAACATCTCTCAAACCTCTTTCTGTTGCTGATCTGTCTTGCAATCTGTTATGAAATGCTTTCCATCCTTTTCTTCTTCCATTGCAAGTACAAGAATAGATGATGGTATAGTGTTGCTGATGACATACACTGTATATGTATTCAACGAGTGAGAACAAACTGCACCTCTCTTTCAGGCAGCGATAAGCAGTGGCGCTTGCTATCATGATGACGATCGTTGGTTATCTCTAAGTGCAAGTTGTGCGACCCATCAGATGATGCAGTAGTAGTGATATCAATTCGATTATCCCAATGCGGCAAAAAACTCCGATATTGCGATCGGCGGTGGTTGTCGTCATCATCATCATCATTATTATTTAATGAAATAACAACTAATGCTTGAGATGATATTCTCTGCAGTGACTTCGCTATTTCTCTTAACAACCATTGCGCTTCATCATGGTCCAGTTGTGGGTCTGATGCTTCTTGTGAGAACATTTTTAGCATATCAGAAACTACTACAAGTTTAGCACCAAAACGGTGTATAGCTGCTGACTCAAGCTCGTATAGGAGTAGTCCTGCAAGCTGATGAATGGTAAATGGTCTGCTCACCATTATACTATCCAAGACTTTTTGGATATCAAGCCCATATTGGCGAGCAAAGTTCACGCACTGGTAAATATCTGAGCAATTGCCTGCATCAATAAATATTACAGAAGCCGAGCCAAAGCCGCCGTGCCGCCTTGACATCAAGGCCCTCACACATAGCCTTGTGATAAGGGTATTTGCGTGCCAGCGGCCTCTATCCCTACTTTTTCTACTACTGGCAACACAAATACTCCCTCCTCCCCTGTCGGGGAGATCGAGCAAGGAGTCTATTTCAGCTATGTCGAAGGCAAGCTTAGTGGATCGATGTTGAATGTCGTAGGCAGTTTCAAATATCATTGGTAACTGCGACTGCAATGTATAAACAGGATGAGGAGAAAGAGGGGGAGGAGAAATGTTATTCTGTGGAGGCCTAAGTGGCGGCGGATATTGCACTGCTACCACTACTGTTTGCTCCTGTAAGATGTTACCACAAATAGCACATCTTTCATTATTAATGAAGCGGAAAATGCTGCTATCGATAGGAGTTTTTGTCTCTTTTAGCACAGCACCACACTGTGAGCACTTGTATTGATAAAGCAGCTGTTGCTGGTGATGGTTTTGACCAAACCTCATATGAGGACGGTAACAGTACAGTAATGTTCTTAATGAAGGTAGTGTGTTTATTTTTCTGGCAGCTAAGGTCAATATTTCATGACTTTGAGGGATAGCAAAAGTCTTATAAAGTTCTGTCCTCTAACCGTCCCTGTCCTTAACAAATATGCCGAAGCCAGGTTTCAAAACCATCACAGTAAAAGAGCACATTTTTAACAAATACTATGAGTTGTACAAGAAAGCAAAGAAAGAGCAGAAGGTAGGCGAAGGAATAAGCTTTTCGAGCTTTGTAACTAGCATGATGCAGGAAACAATGGCAAAATATGAAGCCTTTGTCAAGCATGCGCCGTTCCTTGAAAAAATTGCAATTGAACAAGATAGGGTAATAATTAAGGATAACAAGCGCAATAGAATAGCAGAAGTAATGATAAGGAACCAAGAGTTACAGTGTCTTCTAGATGAGAAGGCTGACTGCATACATATTGGATTTGTCTATGCGTTGCCCGAAGTATATGCAGTGCTTCAGAAGAAGAAGGGAATCATTAAGTCAAGACCCCTACAGTAGCAAGCAAGACCTCTATTCTTATGAAACGGGTAGAAAAGAAGTGGCTGATAATGTGGACTATTCCAACCATGTTTAGATGCAGTATGCAGAAGTAAGAATAGTCTCGGGGTTCGGTAAGGGTATATACCCAAATGTGTAATTGGAACCATTATGCCAAAGTCAAACATGCCATCTGTCTGTGCATTTTCACCTGATGTGGAAGTATATAGACGGATTGTTCTCCCAAAAATACACCCACCAAAGACGCACTAATGCGGCTTAGGAGATAGGATTAAAGGCATCAGGTTGCCGATAGGAATCGGAAGACGCCTTTACCCTGGAGCATGGCCCTATAGGTGAAAAAGGTGAAAAGAATAGCAACAAAGAAAGAGGAGCATGTGGAGAATAATGAGTAATAATGGTTATAGTAGACGTAAAAGACCAAGAAAGGTTTGATCAAGCCGCAACTAGTCTAACATGCACCTACTGCAATACAACTTATTCGACTAAGGCAGACATGTCCTACCCAAGCGAAGTGTATAGCCAGCGCGGTCGAGTGAAAACATGGAGAGCCAAATGCAAAGAATGCGTCAAGTCGTTAGGCTTAAAGACAAACATAGACGACTTTAATCCAGTAGCAGATTCAATCGCAGGCAAAATCATAACACCTGAAGACCGTGATGAGATCTGGGCTGCGCTTGAAAATGCTACGATTAACTTGACCTCATTTGGTGAAACCTTTGTTCCATTAGTTGATGTACTCAAGGCCGCATCTCGTGGAAATGAGAAGGTTCGCAGCCTCTATCAGATACGTGATTGGAATAGGCCTGAAGACGTGGAACGAGACAACAAAATCATCTGGCCTTTAATTTATGAGGTAATATCTCTAAGCGACAGCAACAAGTATCCTTCCTTCAAGATCGACGAATCAACAAGGAATGGACCTGTATTGTATGTGACTTATAAGAGGGAGGGTTGAGCCGGCAAACAAAGATCCCTTTACAGACGTGAGTAAAAACGCTGCTCCTAGTAGCATAGACCACAATAGACATGACAAATATATGGTACAGCATTGAAATCTGAATAGAATAAGAGCAAGTCAAGATATGAAGACTATATTAATGCTCACATCCAATAGGAACATAAAATGACTGGATCTCTTGTTAGTATAGTTGTTTGCTTCGCTCATCACCGTCGATTTTTTATCATGTATGCTGCCGCCATCCCAAGCGAATGTAAAAACCACGCTCAATTTTTTGATAATGATTTCTCACCAAATTATCATAGCAGCCATTTTTCTTATCTCAATCCATTGGTACCATGCAGCAGTAGGATAGATACAAGCCCTTAGCTTTTGCTTCCCACTCTACAACTATATTTTAATTTATTTGACAGACAGACACTTCAGAGCTTGTACTATGTTATACATTTTGTGCCAAGACGTGACATCAAGTCAGCAGCAAATTTGCTTGACTCTAGTACGGTTTTCTTTCGTAGAGCGTCTAGCTTGATCTATGTGTATGAAATTATTAAGTGCTATATCACTCACACTCTCGTTAATGAATCCACATAATGAAATGAATGATAACGACAAGAAACATAACAACGATAGTAGTAGTAGAAGAAGAAGAAGAACCAAAGTGATAGCTGCTGTACCTATGGCAGGGATAATAGTTACTACCGCTCTTCTGTCAGGGCTATTCTCCTACATTGGAAGTAGCTATCCACAAGCTATGGCACAGCAAAATATGACCGGGACTACCGGTGGCACAACAGGGGCTGGCGGCGGAGGAGCACAGTCTTCAGCTTGTGCTCCAACACAAACTGCGGGGGGCGGCGGCGCACAGGGGGGTAATACGAGTAGTAGTAGTCCCTCAAACAGTAGTCCAAGCGCAGATTCACTAACAGGTGGTACCACTACAGGTGAGGGTGCCACAGCAGGTGGCGGTGTAGGCACATTTGGCGGTGGCAGCGGAACAGGTCCTGGTCCCGGAGTCGGCACAACTGAAG
>DATFBV010000112.1:0-3878 GCA_035253605.1 Nitrososphaera sp. | reverse complement strand
CTTGATCTACTTGTTGAAGGAACTTTACTTTTTCATCCATTTCAGTAAACTTTTCGGGTATTCCATTTACTAATTTTATCATATTTTTTCACCTCCCTCATCTAAAAGCTTCCGCGTAATCTTTTGCAAACTGAGCAAATGTTTTTGGTTTCTTTCCTGTTACTTCCTCAATTGCTGGAGATATATGTGAAGCATATCCTTTTCTGAAAAGACTATATAGATCAGAAATCGTATCAATTAGCCAATCATCTAGTCCTACCTCCTTCATCGCACTTCTAGCCTCTTGATCTGAAATGTTCACATAATCTATTTTTTTGCCTGTTGCGTTAGAAAGTATTTCAGCAGCTTGATAATATGATAGTGCTTCCGGTCCTGTAATCGCGTAGGTTTTATCATAATGTTTTTCTCCATCCACCAGAGCGTTTACTGCTACAGCTGCGATATCACGAGCATCAACAAAACTAACCTTTGCATCTTCTGCTGATACGTAAAAAGCATTATTAGTCTTGATTGTAGAGCCTTGGAAATTGATAAAGCCCTGCATGAATTCATTTGGACGCAAGAACGTATAGGGGATTCCAGATTCTTCTATCATTTTTTCTGTTTGTCGATGCAATCGCATAGCTTCTACGTCTGCTTCCAAATCAGCTCCCATTATAGATTGCTTAACAATATGCTTAATTCCAGATTTCTTCGCTTCATTGATCAAATTTGACTCATGTTCTGCGGATCTGGAGGAGGGATGAGTAAGTAAGAAGAGCTTATCCGCATCTTTGAAAGCTGATTCAAGTCCTTCTTGTGTGTCGTAGTCAATTTGCACAGCTTTAACTCTGTCATAATATTGA
The DNA here is from genome assembly GCA_035253605.1 of Nitrososphaera sp. Classification (GTDB taxonomy): domain Archaea; phylum Thermoproteota; class Nitrososphaeria; order Nitrososphaerales; family Nitrososphaeraceae; genus Nitrososphaera. The sequence continues at coordinate 3,033 of DATFBV010000112.1, read as the reverse complement.
AGCTTTTTTGCAGTTTCAATGGAATGAATACCCGCCTTGATGTTGTAACTTGAGGCGTCTCTAGAAAGCTGCTTTACAACTTCACTTCCGACAGTACCTGTAGCACCTGTCACTAGAACTGTACTAATCGAGTCTGTTCTCATTGGGCTATCATCCTCCGATCCTTACGCTTCTTTTAAGCGCTTTTCCGCCGCGCTCTCGTACTCCTCTAGCCTCTTTCGATAGTTCGGCGAGAAGATTTATTCTGGCTGCAACCTCTTCCTCTATCCGGGGGCTGAGCATGCTCCACTGCACAAATTGCTTTTCAAGCTCTGCCAGGGCGTCATGATTCTTTTTTGTCGCTTGACTGAAGCTGGGCTGCTGATGTTGCTTGAAGGTCGGTGCGACAACCTTGTCCAAGACTTCCATATTTCCTTTGCTCCAGACCTGTTTGAAGATTCTTTTCATGCTCTCCTTATTTTTTTGGAGTTCCAACGTAGTTGTTCTTTCCATGCCAACACTTGGTAGAAACCTGTTCATAACTTGGAGCGGACATTAGAGCCGCAAAATGGACAACTTCAGTTTGTTTATATTAAAGATCTACGAGTATTATTGGATCTATCTATGCAACTGGACAAGATAGATATCAAGATCATGAAAGAGTTATTTACAGACTTCATAATGCCTCCAAGAAATGCGCACGTTAGAAGATCCTTCCGCTCACTCGCAAAGAGCATAAAAATAGATCAGCATGCAATTAGAAACAGAATAAGAAGGCTTCAAGATCAAGGAGTCATAAGGCGCTGGTACATTGCAGTAAATCCTGCCATCTTTGGATTGAAGACTGTAACTCTGCAGTTTTTTCTGCCCGCTAACTCCGACAAGGATAAGATAATACAAAAGATCTCTTCATCATTTCCCAATATGGGCTTTTTGTGTAATCATCTGGAGCCCCAACTGATGGTAATATTGTATTACAGAGATGCCAAAGATCTTGATCAGGATATTGATAAGTTAATGAAAATAACAAAAGCTACCTGTATGAACAAAATGCCAAAACCCTTTACAGAGTATGGAACAAAATTGACAGAGTCTGATTGGAAGATAATAGGTAGTCTACAAGAGGATCCTTGGAAGCCTTATCGGGCCATTTCAAAAGAATTGAAGATCTCATCAAAAACAGTAAAAAGAAGAGTTGAAGCATTAGCAAAAGGTGGTGCGGTATATCTTTTGGCGGATGTGAATATGAGAGCCGTTGAAGGCATAATACCTGCAGATTTGTTCATTTTTTACGAAAATAGAAGCAACATCAATTCCGCAGTGAAGGACAAGACAAGATTGCAGATAGCAGAATATCTCGGGGATCAGGTTGTATTTTTAGACCCTTATTTTGCTCTTGATATGGATCATTTTGGATTAATTCTGTCTAGCATTTCAAAAAGCCAAGAAATACAAAAATGGGCAGGTGGAAGGGAAGGCGTCAAGCAATCTGATATAAGTATAACGCTAGATGTCTTTCCAGGACTTAAGTTATACGAAGAACTTGTAGAAAATATGATAAGGCATCAGCAACAATCAACAGGGTATATCGAGGAGTATAGTTTGAGCTCTGGATTCAAATGAATTTTTATTCAAATCCCGACGGCCCCGCCAATCATACGAGTTCTAATACCGATGTTGTTCACATACTATAAAGACGAAAAACAAGAGCGCAGAGAGTAATAATAGTAGTTTAATCGTGGGCCTCTAGAAAAATCCTACGAACCCTAAATAAAAATGGGAAGTTGCATTTGATTTAGAGAACCGTACGCAACAATTGTGGCTGCGCTGGTATGATCGATGGGCTCCAGGTCAATATCAGCGACAGCTACTTTACTTTACTTTACATTCTACAATTCCTCTTACATCCTCTCAGCTATTGAATCTGATTGAAACCTCGTATTTCATTCAAAGGGGCTACATATAGAGACCTAGTTTTTGTGCCAACGGCAAAAGTATCAGGCAGTAATCAGTGTCCCTGTATACGGCTTTCCCTCTTGCAACTGCTTAATCAATTCAGTCTCCACCTACGTTTGCATGATTCGGTTAAAGAAGGTTCTTAAGTCCTCCTCGCCAAAAGGGGTATTCTGCACAAATAGACACTTTTAAGGTTATAACAAAAATATAATCGCCATACGAAACGACCGTTATTTGATGCAATCTTTGCGGGGTATATTTTCTAATGTATGTCATTCCGGAAAACAAACTAAGAGTTGACTGATCCCAGACTTATCGAAGCGAGGCATACCTGTGATTATGGAAGAGAGACCTACTACATGCAAATGCATCGATGATCGCAGGTACCTACTATTTAGTCCATCTAAAGAGAATTTAATAGAGAGCAATTTGCTGTCTTGTATCATCAATAAGAGAATTGTTATTGCCCTGCCTATCGCTGCAGGTATTGCAGTTCTAGCCTATATTTTCAGCTTCCAGGTAGGAGCATATGCAGCATTCCCGGCGATTGTAGCTATTGCGATTCTGGGCTATGCTGTTAGTAAACCTGCATGGTTGATAGTCGAACGGGTCACTACTTCAGATTACGGAAAAACTCCCTTACTGGCAATCTCTAACGCAAATCGCGAGTATTACGCCAGCCTTGTGGAAGCTCTACGCAAAGCCGAAGAAGTGTATATGGCACGTTCTGATACGAAGAATCTGAAAAGTCTGTCAAGAATCTACAGAAATGAAGCATACAAAATACTGGATTTCCTTAGAAGCCAAAATCTTGATCGCTCATCCAAATGGTTTTACGTGGAGTATGACGGCCGAGCCTATTATGCAGTATTGCAATTTCAGTATGAAAGACCAACGCTTGTTGACTAAGAACCCATCCTTTGTCTGAGCACTCTCCGAGTCACGGGATTTAGCTGGCTATGTAACATGAAAGAGATCCTGGATCAGGATCTAACATTAACCCACTTCTTTAATGCCTTCGGAGAAACCTTTTTAGCTCCCATTATAATCAAAGACTTCCAAAGAATCCACTTTTTGGAGCGATATCACTGCTAGTCC
>DATFBV010000111.1:0-8048 GCA_035253605.1 Nitrososphaera sp. | reverse complement strand
CAGCTGCAATCCCTGACGAAAGTAGAATCGATTCGCCATACTATCAGCCCCTTGTGCCTGGCTCGAGTGGAAATGTGCCTGGCGATACCGGAGGAGCTGCACAGCAACAACAAGGGGAAGGGGGAGGTGGAGGAGCTGCACAAACAGGAGAAACAACAACAGGTGGTGGTGCTGCAGGAGGAGGAGCTGCTTCAACCGGAGCAGATACCACGACTATCACAATACTTCAAGGCTCAGCAGTACAAGGAAGCCCCGATTATGATCCAGACACGGCACAGGTGCCTGTCGACAATAACGTAGTTTGGCACAACGAAGATACAGTTCCTCATACTGCCACTTCTGGTACTGGTCCCCAAGATCCACAGTCAGGACAGTTGTTTGATACAAGTTTAATTAATGGAGGCGAAGAATCAGCTCCAGTCGAACTTCAGGGTGTAAGCGAAGACCAGAAAATCCCCTATCATTGCCTGGTCCACCCATATATGACAGGTGAGATTACAATTACCGCAGCAGCTGGAGGAGGAGGAGGACAAGGTGATGCGGGTGGAGGCTCTGCACAAACACAAGTAGGAGGAGCAACTAACCAAACAGGTGCTAATGCAACAACAGGTGCTAATGCAACAACAGGTGCTACTGGCAACACCACAGGGACAAGCACAACTAGTGCAGGTGGCAGTAATAGCGTTTCCATAGTTTCTGGCGCTACAAGCCTGACTGATACTGCATACTCACCAAATCCAATTCAAGTTAGCGTTGGCACTACAGTAACATGGACAAATAATGACTCACAACCCCATACAGTCACATCAGGCAGCAATGGACAGCCAGATAACAAATTCAATTCCTCACCAAACTTTACTCCATTGATGAATGCAGGACAGACATTTAGCTTTACATTTACACAAGCGGGCGACTATCCGTATTTCTGTCTACTTCATCCAAACATGGTTGGAACAGTCAGCGTAAGCAGCTGACTTTTTTTCTTTAACTAAAATCTTTCTTTTTAAAATAGCGATATCACTTGTACAAGTCAATCCAGGGCAGTATGACTATTATTATTACATGGTGCATCCATACATGACAGGGAAGATAGTGGTGCAATAAGAACCAGTCATACACCTGCAAATTTAGCTATTAGGAGATGGACATCTTAATTAAAAGAATAAAAAAGTTGACGGTTAGCAGCTTAAGGAATAACTGTAACTTTAGAACTATAAAATTTGAGGGCTATCAAAGAATATGGACAAATTAAATATCACAACCTATCGACCACCTAAGATTCTTTATATCTACAGCAGTAGTGGTTCATGCGCGCGCCAATGCAGTTTCAACTTCTCTAGAGATAACTAAAGAACAATAGAGCTTGACTTGCATCGCCAAGATATATTCTTGGCGATGGTCACGGTCCAAGGCAAGTATATGCTCAATAAGATAATGATGGACAAAGGTAATCACTCTTGGAGCAACGGTAAATGGCATGCAGGCAGTTACTTTGAAGCAATGACTGCAAAATTCGTGCGCACAATACTTATATAAAGTGTATATAACACTGTTATAATATGACGTTTCTAGAGGTAAAGGACTTACATACCAGCATTGATGGCAAGGAGATACTTACAGGGCTCAACCTTGGTATCAACAAAGGTGAGGTTCATGCAATTATGGGCCCAAACGGCTCTGGCAAAAGCACGCTTGCAAATGCCATTATGGGTCATCCTAAGTATAATATTGACTCGGGTGACATCTTGGTCAGGGGCGAGAGCATCCTTAATCTCTCAACTGATCTGAGAGCAAGAAAGGGCCTCTTTCTTGGCTTTCAATACCCTACAGAGATTCCAGGAGTTGGCTACAGCCACTTTTTGAGAAATGCCTACAACACTCTCAATAAGTCGCTTGGGGAAGAACAACAAAACAGGGAGGTTTTCATTACAGTTCGCGAATTTCACGAGTATGTCAAAAAGAATCTTGATGCAGTGGGACTCGATCCTTCGTTTCTAAGCCGTTACCTCAATGAAGGCTTCTCAGGTGGCGAAAAGAAACGGTCAGAAGTCATGCAAATGCTAGTCCTCAAACCGAATATCGCCATTCTAGATGAGCCGGACTCGGGTCTGGACATCGATTCGGTCAAGTCTGTTGCGGAGGCGATAAACAAATTGATTGATACAGGTGCTGGCGTGCTTGTAATCACTCATTATGCCAGAATCCTTCGCTACTTAAAAAAGCTCGATTATGTTCATGTAGTAGCAAGAGGTAAAGTTATCAAATCAGGCGGCAAAGAATTGGCTGAAGAACTGGAAGCAAAGGGTTACACGTGGCTCGGCATAGAAGAAGACAAGTAAAAATTAGGCCCCACTAAATTTACTTCGACCCCCAGATGGTTTCAGAAGCATCAACGTCAGAAGAATCCCAGGCAGCAATCTTTCTCAATTTCTCATTCTTCAGAGTGGATCCCAAGTGGCGCTGGCTAAATGAGATAGGCAAGGAGGAAGCGGCCAAAGAGTTTTCTAGCCTAATTGAGGTTGCCAACACTAAGATAAAGGTAAGGACATATTCAACTCTGGGTCTACGCGAAGATAGCGACTTGATGTTATGGATGATTTCTAACTCTCTAGAAAAGACGCAGGTAATGACATCCAAGATCTATTCAACTGTCCTTGGCAAATATTTGCTGCCATCGTATGTTTTCCTCTCTGCAACAAGACACTCTGTATACTCATCTAAGATTACGCCAGGGTTCATGACAGACGAGCAGCCTATGAAGTATTGTATTGTCTATCCATTTGTTAAGTCAAGAGAATGGTACCTACTTCCTTTTGAAGAGCGCAAGAAAATGATGGAGGAGCATATCTTGGTGGGACGAAGGTTTCCACAGATCAGGCTCAACACTACTTACTCCTTTGGCCTTGACGATCAGGATTTCATGCTCGCATTTGAAACTATGGATCTGATGGCGTTTCAGGAACTGATAATTCAGCTGCGCGAAACCAAAGTGAGCAAGTATATTATCCGCGACACCCCCATGATTGTCTGCGTTTATAAGGGAGTCGAGGACATCATTAAAAGTCTAGGATAATTATGCAGGCGCTGAAAGAATGGGCTGTCGTCTGCAGGGCTCTTGAAGAGGGCAGACAGGTTCTGCTTTTACGGAAAGGCGGCATACTGGAATACCGCCAAGGCTTCAAAGTCAGGCACGACAGGTTCTTGCTATTTCCAACGTACGAACATCAGTCAAGAGATCATTTGCAGGCTGACTATGCAAATAAGCTTGAAGAAGTGCTAAAGGATCAACCAACCCTCGGGACCAACAAGATTACAAGTTATGCAGAATCGGTGGAAGTGAAAGAAATAACTGACCGCATTACTCTTAGGATGCTTGCAAGGTATCATATCTGGAACGAAAGCTATGTTAATGCAAGGATGGATTACAATCCAAAGAAGCCTATGAGTGTAATACTTTTGCGTGTTTTCAAACTTGAGCGACCGATATTTATTGAAAACAAGCCTGAATGGATTGGCTGCAGATCATGGATCCCGCTTGACATAGATGTAAGTGGTGGCAGACCTATAATGGATGATCTGCAGTTCAACACAATAGTATCTGAAGTAAAGGGAGTGCTATCTATAGCCGCATGAAATACCGAACTTTGGGTAAGAGTGGGATAAAGGTAAGTGAGATTGGCTTTGGTGCATGGACTATAGGGCTTGACTGGTGGGGGAAAAAGATTGACGATGATGAAGCGATCAGGATGCTAAAGCGTGCCTATGATTTGGGTATCAACTTTTTCGAGACTGCAGACATATACGGCAAAGGGAAAAGCGAGAAACTTATAGGGCAAGTGTTCAAGGATATGCGCTCCGACGTAGTCTATTCTACAAAGTGGGGCTATGACATGTATAGCGCCAAACAAGTAGGACACAATGAACTGCCACAAAAGCATAATAAAGAATTTTTGCAGTTTGCTATTAGTCAGAGCCTCGACCGTCTGCAGACTGATTACATAGATGTGTATAGCCTCCACAATCCCAAGATGGATGCAATAGAAAATGACAAGCTCTTTGCTTCTATTGAATACATGGTCAAAAAAGGCACGATCAAGAGCCACGGGGTGGCGCTTGGACCAGCGATAGGGTGGAAGGACGAAGGCTTAGAAGCTATCGAAAAAAGGAACATTACATGCCTCCAGACGGTCTACAATATTTTAGAGCAGGACCCAGCACGAGACTTTATGCAAGCGGCAGAACGGCGCAATGTGGGCATAATGGTAAGAGTTCCCGACGCATCAGGCTTACTTACTGGCAAGGTCAATACGGATACAAAGTTTGACAAGAATGACCACCGTAGCTTTAGAAAGCAAGAGTTCATTATTGAGGCTATGCAAAAGATAGAGAATATGAGACCTCTTGCAAGCAGGAAGGGATGGAATATCACAGAACTCGCAATTAAGTTCATACTGTCGCAAAGGCAAATATCAGTCATCCTGCCTACAATGATAAGTATTGAAGAAATAGAACTGTTTACATCGCTGTCAGATGGCAAGTACCTCAATAGCACTGAAATTGCAAGAATGGAGGAGATGTATGAAAAGAACTTTTATGTTGAACCTATTGCTAAATGAGAAGGCAAACTGAGAGATCTTCTGCAGACTGTATCTTCATCAGAGAGGATTATTACTGGTTATCATTGAAAAATGACATAAAGGCTGCTATTTAGAGCAGTAGATTCTTCTGAAAGCTGACTGACTAGATGCCTACACAAAATATTTTATGCGCTCTTTCTTGAACTCTCGCGAACTAAACAGTATCTGATAGTTCTTTATGCCCACCGTTTCTGACATTTCTATAGCAATCTTTTCAGCCGCTTTCAGCGTCCGGGCATGTACCATACTGAAAAGATTGAACCTCCAATCAGGATATATCGGCCTCCTGTAGCAGTGACTTACTTGTGGAAATGCAGCAAGTCTTAAGCCTACTTCGTCTATTCTGTTCTCCGGCACCTGCCATACGACCATACCATTTGCAACAAAGCCAGCTTCGCGGTGGCGAAGTATTGCTGCAAAGCGCCTCATTATGCCAGTGTTTTCATATTCTGCAGCCTTGGCAAACAATTGAGCCGTAGTTATACCTAAACTATTGGCAAGCTCCTTGAAGGGCTCTGGCACTACTGCCAAGTCTTTCTGCAATTCACGGATGAACTCTCTATCACGCTCATCTAGTTGAACTTTCTCTTGGTTTGGATGCTTCACTTTATCTGTCGGCGCAAGCTTATCTGGGTCTTTATTAACCATATCAAGCCTGACCCCGATTTTGTAGAGCTTTAGTGTTGGCAAAACTCTATGCTTGATAACGCCTTCAAATGATGCCATTCTGTCAAGGTCTTTCTTCATATCTGATCCTGGAGGCACTGCAAGCGTGAACCACATATTATACTCGTGATTGCGCTCATAGTTGTGGCTGACTCCCGGGTGCTCATTTACTTTCGCCGCTACATAGTCAAGTTTGTCAGGTCTTACTGCAAACGCAATAAGGGCGCTCTTGTACCCAAGTCGCCTTGTATCAAAAATGGCGTTGATCTGTCGGATGATGCCCATGTTCTTCATGAATGCTATCCTCTGCATGACGTCTTCCTCCGAAATGCTATGTCTCTTTGCAATCTCTAGATAAGGCCTATCAACAAGAGGAAAGACCCACTGGATCTCGTTTAGAAGTTTTTTATCGACGGCGTCAAGCTGCTGTTCTTGTTTTGCTTGCATGCTCGAGCAGTAAAAGTTGTTATCAATCCATTAAAAACCTACCTCTGGCAGGTAATATTGCAAGGTTCTTACTATTAATTACAGCACAGCACGCAAATATCGCTTAAATGATAACCCTGTCAGGAGCATAACTTCATATAGGTATCTTTCTGCAATTTGAAAAGCAGCCATTCCCTTCCTTAAAACTGTCTATTTGTAGAAAAGGTACAAACAATTATGCAAATTTAGAGCAACACATTTCTTATGATCCCCGAGGGTTGGCATATCTTTCATAGTAGATGAGTTCATCTAATGGCATGCGGTTCTTTCTTTTTCCAGAAATCTGTTTGGCAGAGAATCCAAAACCTACTATAATCGTTGGATTTAGATCTTTTGGAATGTCAAAATCACTACGCAATTTTTCGTCTTGTACTCCAGTAAATAAACATGATGCGACACCATAATTCCAAGCAGCTAATTGCATATCCTGAGCTACTCTTCCAGCATCAATCATGTGAAATTTGTGCCGTGGATTTGTCAACACAATTACTGCAAAATTGGCGCCTGAAATCCAGCCTCCACTTGTGCTGTCCTCTGCAAGTTTTTTAAGATTCTTCTTCTCTTCTATAATAACAAACCGCCAATGCTGAGTATTGAGTCCACTGCCTGTAAGGCGTGCAGCATCCAAGATTTTTGATTTTATCTCTGCAGAAATATCTTGTAAGCTAAATTCTCGAATATCAAGCTTAGTTGCTATGCATTGAAAAGTATCCATATTTGTCATCATAAAGGCGTGCATATTCATAAAGGATATGGAAACCCAATGCATAGATACAGTGTCAGAAACTATTTCTTAGTTGGTATGTTTTAAGGTCTGCTATTACCGCTAAACTATCTGACTTTTTGCTGGCTGCCCTGCTTTACTTGAGAAGAGAGAGAGGCAGCAGAGGTAGTAATTCTTCTCTCTTTAGATGTTAATTGGGCTATATTGGTGGATTTATTGCACTCTATTCATGACCTTTCTCATCCTTTTGGTAGAAGTTACTGCATTTTTCTAGCTAATTCACAATAAGCGTGGACAGGGCTCTTTTACTTATTGAACTATTATCTTCCCTGTCATATAAGGATGCACTATGCAGTAATAGTCGTACTGACCTGCTGTCACTTGTGCAAGAGACAGCGTGGCTGATTCACCACCATTAATTAAACTTGTATCAAACAGCTGTGCAGAGTTTGGATCTTGAGGACCAGTTCCTGACGTTACACTGTGAGGAAGTGTATCTTGATTGACGACTGTGACCTCAGCACCTGCGCTTGCTGTCAGCTCCTCCGGATCATAATCAGGATTGCCTTGTATTGAAGATCCTTCAAGGATGTTTATTGTGGATCCTCCTCCAGCAGCAGAACCACCTGTTGTTGTTTGTCCTCCTGTTTGATTGCTGCCTGTTGTTTGATTGCTGCCTGTTGTTGTTTCTCCTGTTTGTGCAGCTCCTCCTTGTGCAACATTCCTCAAGGATGGTGGAACCTGAAGCATTTCGGGGCTCAACTCTGGCAGAGGCGGCAATCCATATTGTTCATGTAGCCAGTCCTGCTGTCTTTCCATAACTTGTGTTGAGAAATCTGGCCCTATGTATCCAATCGTTGCCCAGAGTATTATTATTGCAGCTAATGAAACACCCATCACTAGTATACCTAATGCAACACCGCGCATATGTGGCGAGTAACCTTTGCCTTCTTCGTTATGAGAATGCGGGGAAGACATCCTTCGCTACTATCTTGTTTATACCATTATATATAGAATGAAAAAGGCGACGGAGACATAAGCATGCAAAAAGCCAAAGAGTAAACTAGGAAAAAAGTATAAGGAGAATTTGTGTTGATGATTGGTTGTTATTTTATCGTTCACAAACCTGCAAGTCCCCTAAAAGATACCTTGAACATGATGAGTATGGACTAGCAGTTAGGAAGAAGCAGATCTATCCATGTGACAGATAGTCATTTGTCTTATAGATGATGCGATTGTAATAAATATCGGCAGTAGGCCAAATCTTATGAGGACATTGAAACGCGCTATTCTAGTTGTGGTTATTTGTGCTAGTGCTCTTTTGGGTTCAATCGGCGGTCTGGGGCTTTACGCTCCTTCTCAATACAATTCAGGACATGAAATACCTCCAGTTGTAACAATTGCTCAAGGAGGAGAGGTGGTAGAAAGTTCACCCAATGCTACAGCAAATGCTGTTCAGATAACAACGAATAACAACACCTCAACTTTGACAGATTTGTTTGAAGAGACCCAGCAATCAGTAGTTCAGGTCAGCG
>DATFBV010000110.1:0-12601 GCA_035253605.1 Nitrososphaera sp. | reverse complement strand
AGTGTATCAATTCCTATCTCTTTTAATGCCTTTTGTGTTTTTGGTCCAATCCCGGCAACTGTCCCAACATCAAGGGGCTCAAGAAATTTCTTCAGCTCAGTAGGATAAACAACAGTTAGACCATTAGGTTTCTCAAAATCAGAAGCAATTTTTGCAGCAGATTTAGTTGATGCAACTCCTATAGAGCATGATAGGCCGCCACATTTCTCTTTAATTGTATTTTTTATTTTTTCAGCGTATGATTCAGGCCTTTCGCTTTGGATTCTTGTTGTACAGTCCAAGAAGGCCTCATCTATACTTGCTTGTTCTAATGTATCGGCATATCCCTGAATTGCATTCATTACCTGATCGGAGATTTCTCTGTAATACGGTATGTCGACAGGGTGTAGTATTAAATCTGGGCATAATGATTTGGCTTTTGAAAGTGACATGGCAGAAGTTACGCCATATCTCCTTGCTTCATATGAGCACGAGGAAACCGCCCCTTTCATAATCTCTCCAATTCTTTCATCTGTCATGATGACTGCATGGGCCTTTCCTTTCAATGAAGGGTCTCTTAATTCCTCACAGGAGGGATAAAAGGCATTCAAATCAATACAAGCTATGACTCTACCGATCCAGTCCTCATTAGACTTGAATATGTAAACACACATGCTTAGCTTGACACAACTATATTGTGCACTTACATGTATCTAAATAATCATTAAATAAACATGCAGAGTCTACTAGGTGTCTAATATCATTTCTCGTCACGTAAGCAAGCGTTCTATTATATCTATCCTCATTGAAAGAAAGTGTTACCATCATCATCATCATTAACTCTTTGTACACCCTCAGTTATGCTCGGAGCAAATAGATTCTTTCTCTGAAACCATGATATGGCGAACAATAGGATGACACCTGCGGAGATAATAATCAGGCTCACGTTTTGATGTACAGGTCGTGTAATCTCATAACTCCTCTACTCTGTTGATTAAATTGTTTACACTTTATCATCTTTTAACCTCCCCACAGATACTTTTTCACCTGATTTTCTTGCATAGACGAAAAAGCAGCATCGGTAGTCCCCCCATCTCCTTTAGGCAGTTATTGTAAAACATTGATACTAGGATTAGTGGTACTTTTTACCTGCTTGCCATCAGCGTCAGTAACAGTTACTTCAAACTGATATATACCCGGTGCATCGAAACGACGTGTGACGTTTTGACCAGTGAAAGTCAGACCGTCGCTAAATTTCCATTCAAATGTATAGGGTTCTTTTCCACCATTAGCTAGGCCAAGAAATACTCCTTCCTCGCCCACAGGCAACGTTGCATTGTAGTTTTGTCTGATTGCAAATGGTAGATTGCCTCCCTGCTCGTTATCCACACTTTCACCGATTAATGGGTTAAATAGCCCTAGCAGAGTCTGATCGTCTACTATAAGAAGCATTATGCCTATTCCAGCTGCTATTCCTATAGCACTAAAAAATATTGCCGATTTTACAGTGCTAGACATCGCAACCATAGCAAATGTTATTCACCAATCCCTTTGCCCCTATACAAGAAAATCCCTCCCAATTAAAAACCATCATTATAACAATAATAGTCTCTGCTTATTCCCCTGAAAGAGAGAACGGAGAATATTAGCTTTCGACTCAGATAAACGTAAAGCGCAGTATGTGATTATATAGCATCATAACAGTTGTGGCTGATCCTGATATATCACTGAAGTTGCTAGAGAGAGCCAGAGATCTGTCATTCAATATAAATAGCAGGTTTAAAAGGCCTTGCAGTCTTAGCCCTTGATTTTGGGTCATATTTTGTAGGGTCTTCTTCAGAATAGACAATTATCTGTGCTTTGTTGATTTCATCTGACAATAATGATTGAGCATCCTGTATTGTGACGAGCTCATTAAATCTTGTTAGCTTGAGCCGACGGTTCCTTGCCTCAAGAGGCGCTGACAGAATGTCTTCTATCATTTTTTGCACCATTTTTGGGTCGCTCTTGGCTTTCGCAGTTTCCGGGTTTGCAATCAGCTGCTTCATTATTTGGCCAAAGTTGATCCTACCTTCCAATACATTTCCAAGTATTGAATTATACACTTGTACCTTCCAGCCAGCTGAAGCATAGATTACAATCTTGGTGGGTGTTATCTTAGTGACCCTGACTATGTTTTGTACATCTTCAAGCAGATTTGAGATCAAAAACTCAGATTCTTCTGCTACTATGTCTATTTTTTCTTCCTGCACTACAGGCCACCCTGCTGCAGTTATTGATTGCCTGTTGCCCATGAGTTCCCACACTTCCTCTGCTGTAAACGGCGCAAATGGTGCAAGCATCCTGACTTGAAGTTTGAGAAACTCAGTAATAATTCCAGTCATATTTTCGCGTTTCCTAGCAGCAGCTCGTTTTAGATACCATTGCAAATCTCGGTCAAGTGAATATAAAGTGTAGTATATCGCTTCTCTTATTCTTAATTTGTCCATTGATGCAGATGTCTCTGCTATCGTGCGGTGTAACCTGCTCACAAGCCATCTATCTTCCAGCATCAGCAGCTTTTCTTCTTCTTCTTCTTGTTGTCGTTGTTGCTGATCATGATCCCGGTCTTGACCAGTCGCTTGATGCGGCCTGCTGTTTCTACACTTTTCAGCCATTTCAAAGATGCCCACAAGTTTCAACCTAATTCCTCGAACAGTATCGAAAGAAAAGTCGGCGTCTTGTAGTATTTCAGCTGAGACTAGCATTGCAAGTCTAATTGTGTCTGCTCCATATTGTCTGATTGCGGCTCGAAGAGGGATAATATTACCAAGTGATTTGCTCATCTTCTTGCCCTCCATCAGAACTGAGCCATTGACTACTATTTGCCGTGGCCAGTTTTTCTTATCAAAAATAGCTACATGGTTGAAGATAAAGAATGTAAGGTGATTTGGAACAAGGTCGCGCCCTGAGTGACGGGAGTCCACAGGATAAAAGTAGACGAATTCATTTCTTATCTGTTCTACTGTATGTGCAGCTAACTTGCACTCCTTGCCAACTTGATCTGCAATACCACGTCCAAGCAAGACATAGTCAAAGAATGTGTCGGTGATGGTGTCGTTGTCATCGCTTACAGCTTTGTTGTTGAGATATTTTGCAATAATATAGTACGCCATGTAAATGACCGAATCTGATAGGCTTTCAACTATCCATTCCTTGTCCCAAGGCAATTTTGTTCCAAGACCTGATTTTCTTGCACAGGCTCGCTCGCGCAACCAGTCAATCACATAATCAAATTCTTGCCTGATGTCTTGAGGCAAGATATCCATATTGTTTAGGCACCTGTGTGCAAGTTCTTTCCATTCTCTGTCCCTGTAATTTAGGAACCACTGATCACTTAGCAATTTGACCACGCATTCAGCTCCACACCTGCACCTCACTGGCTTGTTGACAAGTTCATATGTTGTTTCTGCGTAACCTGACTGCAAGAGATCCTGCTTGATTTCGTTTTTTGCCACAGCAACTGCCATGCCTGAAAACCTGCCAGTATTTTGCATCATTGTACCTTTGTAAAATTCATGGGAGTAAAGATCGCTTGTTGCTTTCTCCAGTCGCTTATCATTATTAACGTCGACTGCCTGCTCAATTGCTTCGGCGGCCGGGATGGCGCTAACATAAGCTTCAGACTTGATTATTTTAACCGGGCGAATGTCGTCATCATCAACTGAAATATGGAATTTTTGCTTAAGTTTTTCATCTGATTTTAGAGCTTCAAGGGCGTGGTAGTCATATGGTGCATGTGCTGGCACTGACATGACAATGCCAGTGCCACTATCGGCTTCAACAAAAGTCGCAGGATATATTGGGATAGATGTGTTATTGAGAGGATTGGTAACATTCCATCCGATCATTTCGCTGCCCTTCACTGTTTTTACTATTTCGATCTTGTAATTAAGAAACTCTAGCTTTCTTGCCGCTTCCTTGCTGATTATCCAATTTTGGCCATTAACTTGAGCCTGTACATAGTCAACGTTTGGATTGACCCATATGTTAGTCACTCCAAAGAGTGTCTCTGGCCTGAGCGTTGCGGCCGGCAAGATAACAAGATCGCCGTTACCGCTATTAGACCTAAACTTGATTAGGGTATATTCGTTGAAATCTGGCTCTACGTCTCCTATCGTATCATGCTGGCTAACAGGATTCTGGTCACGTGGACACCATCCAACTGGATGTGAACCCTGCACTATCAATCCCTTTTTCTGAAGAGTCCTAAACTGCCACGAGATGAACTTTGAATATACTCGGTCAATGGTGGTAAATTCACGCCTCCAGTCAATAGAGTAACCCATCTCCTTCATACCACTCTTGATCTCGTGGTGGAAGTAGCTTGCTATCTTGACTGGCTCGACGAATGTTGCTATGATATCGTCTGAAAGCTTGTAAATTGTGTGGAATGTTTCCATCAGCTCCCTATCACCGGCAGCAACCCTTCGCGACATGCCAAGGATTGGGGTGCCGGTATAGTGGAAGCCCATAGGGAAAAGCACATTGTACCCTTTCATCCTCATATAACGAGCATGTGTGTCAGCAAGCGTGTACGTCCTACCGTGGCCAATATGTTGGGGCGAGTTTGGATAAGGATAGGCTACTGTCACAAAGTATTTTTCTCTGCTATTGTCGGGGTCTGATTCAAAGATCCTTTCCTTCTCCCACCTCTCGATCCACTTGCTCTCTATCGAATTCCAGTCTATATGTGTACTCACAGTTACCTTGCTACCTCTTCGGCCAATAGCAGCGCTTCCTTAATCCTGTCTTTTGATTTGCCTCCACCCTGCCCAAAGCGGTTATCGCCACCACCAGATCCGCCTAGCTTGCTAGATACCTGCTTCGCAATTGCACCAGCCTTGACCTTCTTGGATGCAGCTTCCCCTGCAAATACTATAACTCTAATGCCTTGACCTTTTGAAAGAAGGGCAAGGTAAACTAAGTATTTGTCAAGCTCGATTGCCTTTTCTCCAATAGCAATATGGTAGTCGTCATCTAGCTCTTCGTCATATGTTGTGTACAAGTGTATGCCAGAGTCAAGCTTTTTGGCTTGCTCTGAAATGCTTTTTGCAATGGGAGCTGAGACGACCCTTAGTATAGCTCGTAGCTTTTTCTTTGTGGCTTCTGCTTCTTGCATCGCCTTCTCAAATGACTCAATAACTTTTTCTCTGCTTGAGCCTAGCGTCTGTGTTATAGATGCAAGCTGGCTATCTAGCTGCTGCATGTACCTTAGAGCCGCTTCGCCGGCGACAAACTCTAGCCTCACGACGCCGTCTTGGATTCGCTCAGATTTGACTATCTTGACGAGCCCAATTTCACCTGTGCTTTTAACATGCGTTCCACCACAGGCTTCAATATCCCAACCGTTGATATTGACTATTCTAACGTTGCTCGTAGGAACGATGCCACCCTGATAGATACGAAAGGAGAACTGTTGCTCTGCATCCCCACGGTCATAGGTTCTGATTATAACCGGATGATTTTCTCGGATTACCCAGTTTGCCACGTGCTCGATCTTTTTCACTTCTTCTCTTGTAAGTGCGGAATGGTGTGTGATATCAAGCCTGCCATAACCTTCTTCCTTGAATGCAGAGTTTTGCCATACCCAGGAGCCCAGCGTATTTCTAGAAGCAGAGTTGAGGACATGGGTTGCTGTATGGTGCTTCGTAATAAGATCGCGCCGCTTGGCATTTACTGTTCCATGTACAATTTGCTCCTCTGCTGGTACCTTACCTGCTCCTCCTTCAATCTTGTGCACTACAACATCGGCTTGCTTTGTAACTTCTGTCACTTTGATGTCTTCTTCAATTTGTCCAGTATCTGGCTCCTGCCCTCCGCCCCTCGGGTAAAAGGCAGTCTGGTCCAAAATGAGATACTTGCCTTCGACCACCTTGAGCACCTTTGCATGAAAATGGCGGATCGATTCGTCTTGATAGTAGAGTAATTTTGTCGGTGGAAGATCTTCCAGTCCCTGTATTGGTTTTGAAGCCTGGCTTGATACCTGGCTTGTATGCAATTCCGCAAGCTTTGTATAAAATGTTGAAGGTACGTTTTGTATAATCCCTTGCTCCATCAAAAAGTCTGGAGTTACACCATCTGACTCATACAGCCTGATAAGGTCGTCAACATTCAGCTCCTTAGCCTTTTTGCTAGATTTTAGTGACATCGCCACAGAGTTCATGCGCTCACGCGAACTAGAGTACCTGCTTGCTTCGAGTTGCAGAATTTTCCTGACATCATTCCTATGATCTTCAAGTTCTGGATACATCTGTCTAAGATAGTCGATGTGCAATTCGGCAATGTCTTCAACTTTGATAATGTCTCTCCAGCCAAGTCTTTCGAGTATGGAAAGAGCCCTTCGAAGAATCACCCTTAGATTGTAACCCCCTCCTACGTTTGAGGGAAGCGCTCCATCTGAAATCGCAAACACCAGGGTCCTTATGTGATCGGAAATTGTGTATATCGCTTCATAGGGTGCAACAAAAGTACTGAGCTGTTCCTCAGAAATTTTCATCTCCTTTGCGATTAGCAACTTCAAATCTCTGATACTAGTACTACTAGCGCTGCCGGTCTTGTCATCAAGGTTTAATGAAATTGATTCAAAATACTTACTCAAGACTACCTGATCAGTGTCGGTTCCGGTCATGTCCGCTAGCCTGCCAACAACAGGCCCGAAACAGCAGTCATAGCTTGTAGGCGTACCCATCGTTATCCATGAAAAGCGCTCAAGCCCTGCGCCCATGTCTATTATCTTATTTGGCATGACTCGGTAGTTATTCTCATTACCTTCAAATTCAGTAAATACCGCATTACCAAGTTCAAGACCTCGTACGAAATATTCTAATGAGTATCCAAAGGCTCCAGCCCCCATCCATACGTCTTCGACAAAGGTTATATCCTCTGCTTTGATGCCAAGTCCCTTCGTTAGCATGCCAAAATCAAGATCTATGCATTTGTCTTTCCAATATCCACCTGGCGCGTCGGCATTACATGTCTGGCCTATCATGCAAAAGCCGGTATAGTGCCTACCGCTTAATCCTACATTTTCAATATCATTGAATCTAAGGCACATCTGCGGAACTACAAGCGGGTTTGCCGGTAATTCAAAAACTACTTGATTGCCTACGACTCGCTGAAAGTCAACGATTGATGCTATTGTGAAATATAGATCTTCTCTCCATCGGCATACAACGGGGTAACGCCTTACTACCTCATGGTCATTTGCGCGAAAGAACCGCTCTGTCTCCTTCCATGCATTGACATAGTCTAGACGTTTGTTTGTAGGCGGCTTTCCGATAAAACCGTAATTTTCATGATCCGGGCAGAAATCCCTTTCAACATTAAGCGTCCAGAAGAATTTTTCGCACTTGGAGCACTTTTTTCGCATAAAGCCCATCTTGTCAAAAAGAGATACTTTGTAGTACCTCTCAGGATTAGACGAAAATAGCGCGGCCAGTTCCTTCTTTCCCAATGGCTGTTATCTTGTGTTAGACATCAAAATATACACGTATTAATGCTTTCGTTGAAAAGAGAAAGAAAGAAGTAAAGGAAGATTGAGGTAGAGCCTCAGTTTAGGATTTGAGTGAATTTTCTATGAACTTTAGGTATGACTCTTTTGGTGCTGCACCTATAGTTCTTGCTATTTCCTTGCCGCCTTTGAAGAGTAAAAGTGAAGGAATAGACTGGACGTTATACCTCATTGCAATTTCTTGATTCTCATCAACGTTTAGTTTGGTTACTTTAACTTTGCCTGTCATAATTTTGGCAACCTGCTCCACTGCAGGGCCCACCATCCTACACGGACCGCACCATTCTGCCCAAAAGTCTACTAGCACTGGCACATCTGACTTGAGCACCTCAGCATCCCACCGTTGGGTGGTGACATGGGTGACTGCATTATGGTTATTGTCTATCCTGCTTTCCATGGTTCCAAGTAGAGTTGAGGGTATTTTAATCCTATTGACCACTACTACTACGCAAACCGGCCTGTAGTGCCCGCTGTGACAAATTCTGCTATGAGCTTAATTGCAAAAGCAATACCTCCTACTGTAAGAAGGCCAAGCACGACCAGACGGAGATGTTGCAGATAATCGTCCTTGCTGGTCTTTTTTGCCAGCCTGAGCGTCTGAACCATTTCTGTAATCTTGTGCTGTATAAGCGACAATTTATCTTATAAGCTATGGGTGCGCTATATAAAATATCTGTCTGTATGTCAGTCAGTATCTTGAAAGCGAGGGGTGGACAGTATAAAGCGGTTCCTTATCAGTCCTCTGCATCTCAACGAATGTCTCAGTGTTTTGTATACCTTCTATCTTGCCTATGCGTGCAATGACAACGTTATGTAGTTCCTCAAGTGTGTGGGCACTTATGTTCACTATCATGTCGAACCTGCCGGTAACTTCAGAGAGCGACCTAATTTCGGGAATTTTCATAAGTTCTGCGTGAATGGGATCTTTCAACTTAGGATCCCGATTTATCCCAACTGTTGCCTTGACATTTATCCCCAGCATGCTTTCATTGACAATGACAGTGAAATTCTTAATCAAACTGCGTTTTGCTAGGCGCTTTATCCTGCTGTAAAGAACAGAAGCATTAACATTAAGCTTTTTGCTCAACCTGGGAACTGAAATGCTTGCATCCCTGGTCAGTTCAGATAATATCCTCATATCAAGCTCGTCAAATCTCTGCATATGCTGTCTATCGTTATTGGACAGTGTTAATAAATGTAATTCTAACGGATTATGCTGCCAAAACTCAATTCTTTGGTTTGCAGTTTCTTGAATCATGAAAAACTTATCGTACCCTAAATAATAATACGTAGGAAGAACCTAGTCTAGATAACATTATATAATTTGGAAGCTGGGGTTCTAATGGATGTTTAGGAGCAGGGGAGGAATTAAGCCTGGCCAATATGTTTTTGTAGTGCAAAAAGATGGCAAATACAACAAAATAATCATTGGTCGCATCCGGTCCATGAACGGCGGCAAACTTCATGTTGTTGGCACCTATGTCCGACCGCTAGGCCTAATAGAGCGTATAGAAACTGGCAGAGCTGTCGGGCGTCCAAACGAAGTACTTAATAATCCTGATCCAAATAACTGCATCTTTATGCTAATAGACAGAGTTGAAACCGGGAGGTTTGATGAAGAAGTCGACCAATCCGTGTCCCGGGTCATATGGATAAACGAAAGCAGGTATCTTGTGCTTGATGGCTGGATAAAGGAGAATTTACCAGATATATTTGCAGCAGCCCTTTCGGCTGGCACAGAAGAGTCAAGGGCTCAGGCACGTCAGACGCTCATTGAAAAGATGGATTCGCTTTATGAACGAGACCTCAAAGACCATGTCTATGCTGTGGCAAGAAGTGCCAAGATACTGTAAATAATAAGTCCACTTGAGAAATATCGTTAACGTCCGATTGTTACATGCATATATATATTATCTGCCTGACTGCAGCAAGAGCAGAAAAGAAAAGAAATCTTCCTACTGCTATTTGCAATTGCATTTACTGTCACATTCTTTATTTAGTTAGTATATTATCATAATTATGATTATTACTTTTTTGCACTTCTTTACCAGGCTCCTGCCCCATAATCCTTAAAGGAGACCCCCTGTGATCGCAAGACATAAGTTTGAGCTAGGTGCTATTTCATGCGTGTCATTTTTCGGCCCACCAAGCAGTCCAAGTTATGATAAGAAAAAGTATGAGCATCTGACACTTGCTATCCGACAGACGGTGCTAGAGCGAGCCCACAATCGTTGCCAGAAATGTGGAGTAAAGTTCAGCCCCAGAACGCCACCGCAGTTTGAGCATATTAATGGCTCTTTAAAGGATAATAGGCCAGTCAACCTACGCGCTCTCTGCTCTGAATGTTTTAAGCTAGTAGAGAATAAGGAAAAGAACAAAAAGGGAATATTTGGCAGGATGCGCAATATAGTAGGATAGCAGGATAGCAGAATAGTCTAAATATATATACCGTCTGAATTGAAACTAGCAAAAGATGGGTATCATTGTGATGCAACTCATCTGCGATACCTGTGGGAAGGTTCTATTGGAAAAGCAAGGTGTGAGCGAAGAAAAGTTTCCCATAACAAACGAAGAGGCTCAAAAGCTTGACAAAGATCATAGAGGACATGAGTGCCATATCGAGCCAGTCGAAAAGGAGCAATAACAAGTAAGATATATGATTTATTTCACACCTTTCTTTATTATGGCAGTGCCAAGCTTATGGAGACAGTGAGTAGCAAACCTATCTCTTGGTTCGGGAACTTTATCGGTGTAGGCTACCGCTACCATGACGTCTATATGAACGTCATGCCACTCTTTGACAATAAGAAGCCTGCTTACAGGTTATGGAAAAAGACGATCGATTGGTGGCCAGATAACGAAATAAAGCTTAGGTTTGTAGAGCAGGGCGACAGCTACTGGCTCATGATTTACGGTGGCTCTACTTACAAAGGCGATAATACTGGCTTTGTGAAGAAGGTGCATATCTCTGACAATTACAAGCGATTTAAGGCAGGATATGAAAATAAGGCAATTTTGCGTTTTGGGATATACAAAGAAAATCCAAAGAAAAAAGATCACGACGACAGGAAGTACAACCTTGAAATTTTGAAGAAATCAAAATCAGTCTATGATATAGCATTTTTGAAGTATGAGGAGCTTTCACTGGAAAGCATTGAATGGCAGTGCATAGAGGAAAACAAATGAAAAAGAAGTTCAGCTGTGTGCAAGGGTGCTCTGACTGCTGCATATATAGAGAATATTATCCTTCTATTGAGTACGGTAAGATCGGCGTACTGTTACTGCCTGAAGAGAAAGCCGCAATAGAGCGAGTTGCAAAGGAAAAAGGTATAAGAGTCAGGATAATCCCGCGCCTTGCAGTTGGTAAAACTTCGCCTGAGAAGATAATTGCCTACCAGATGATGGGCAAGAACGAAGATGGTAACCTCTGCCCGTTCCTTGATGTTGAAACTAACGAAAGGTCTCCCCATGGTGGATTTAAATGCAAAATATACTCCGACAGGCCACTTGCATGCAGGGCATATCCTCTCACTGATATCGCAAATAAAACAGCTAGATTTGATCCTCATTGCCAGTTTTGCAAGAAATTCTCGACTGCAAAAGCTAGCAGCGAAGGCCTTCAGCGAGAAATTGAAGCACTTGCCAAGATCAGAGACACAGTGGCTCTAGATGATGATGGTGATGGTGTTTCTATCTGGCGGTATGCAACTGCTACTGGCAGATCGAATGAGTTGCTACCTGAAGGCTGGATTCTCGAACGCTAGTAGCCGTACTTCTGGTATAGTACCTGCTGATTTTTTTTGACAAGTAGGATCCTGTTCTGCGGTATCAATGTAAAATCTTCTGATAGCTTGAGAAATTCTTGTAGCGGGACTTCTACAATATTTTCAAAGTCGCGATAGCTGACTGAGTAAAGTGCTGCATCGTCAGCGTATAGCGCCTTGCTAAAAATTTCCTCCAACCTGCCTTTTCGTGTCATGAAAAATGATATTTAGGCACATATTATATATTATGTTGAGCCACTCGGGATATATGCCACGAAAATCATCTACCTCTTCTTCTTCTTCTTCTTCTATGAGGCGTAAGAATACAACAACAAGAAGAAGAGGAGGTAAGCATGCAACTCGCGGGCGAACAAATAGCAGTACTGCAAGGGGTAGGCGCACTAACAGCAGTACAAGTAGTAGGCAAGGAAGCAGCAGCTTAACTCTTTCTGCAAGGACGAGAAAGGCAATTGATACACTCCCATCTCACGCGCAGAAAATATATAGTAAGGCTCACAAAAATGCCCTCAAACAATACGAAAGCCCTTCAAAGAGACGAGGAGGTAAGCGTCAAAGCAAAGAACAGGTTGCTCACAAGGTCGCTTGGTCTGCTGTAAAAAAGGAATACAAGAAAAAAGGTGACAGATGGGTATCAAAGAAAGACTAGTAGTCTGCATTGTAGTTTATTAGTCCACCGGCTTCGACGATTTTTGCTATGAGCTCAGGAAATGGCTTCATGAAGTAGTGTTCATTTTTAGTGATGTTGGTTATCTTATTCTTCGCTATGTCTATTTCTAATTCATCTCTATCCGATATTTTCTTGACTGTTGATTTCTCGATCTCTATTGGGAGTAGGTATCCTCCATCCACTGCATTTCTGTAGAATATTCTTGCAAAGCTTTGTGCAAGTATTGCCTTAATTCCAGTCTGAGAAAGGGCTATTGGCGCATGCTCACGGCTAGAGCCACAACCAAAGTTGTTGCCAGCCACAAGAAAATCACCTTGGGATACTTTTCCTGGAAAGCTTGGGTCTATACCCTCCATTGCATGTTTTGCAAGTTCTTTGTGGTCGTGTATCTTCAGATAAGGGCCAGGAATAATTACGTCTGTGTCAATGTTGTCACTGTCGTACTTGTGAATCCTGCCTCTTAGCATGCTCTTGACGTTGCTCCCCCTGTGATATTCAATTTCTTACGTCCCTTGGATCTGTTATTCTGCCCGTGACTGCTGAAGCTGCAACAACTATAGGCGATGCAAGATACGTCTTTGATTCAACATGGCCCATTCTACCAGGAAAATTCCGGTT
>DATFBV010000109.1:0-4936 GCA_035253605.1 Nitrososphaera sp. | reverse complement strand
GATTTATATAAAATCTTCTCTATGTAGGATGGATATTCTTTTAAAATCACGTCCTGGAGTTTATCTCTGTTTCGAATGTAATACTTAGACAACGGTTCATAAACATGAGACCCTACCAATTTTATTTCTTTTAATTGAAAGCCTGCATTCACGATTTGCGACTTAATGCAGTTTAAATCATAATGTTCAGACATCCAGGTAAATGAGAGAACCCCTAGTTTAAAAAATATAGATATTGAAGATATCAACTCTGAAAATATATTATTTCCATGAAGACGTTCCTGAGTATGAATAACAGGCATTGCGGTCACAAATATTCCATTCTTCTCTAATACCCTATTAGATTCTATAAAAAACTCTCTTAGTGGTCTAAAATGCTGGGCAGATTCTAGAGCAATTATTCTATCTACTGAGTTATCCGCAAAAGGCAATGCAGTAGAAGTACCGTTTACAAAAGATAATTTCTCTATCTCTATTTCTTCCGATTGCAGCGGTAATTCCAGTTTCAATGATGATTTAAGTCCTTTTATATTGTCTTTTCGTAATGGGAATGTTATCTTCTTCTCTTTAAGATCATATTGTAAAGAAACTCCGAATTTTAATTGATTCAAATTAACATCTACACAAATAATATTTAGGGAATTGAACAACGATTTCCAATAAGTTGCTGGGACAGAAAATCCACTCCCTATGTCGAGCACCGTCCTGGCTGAATAGAGATTACTAACATCTGCAATCAATGAACATAACCTGCGTTGAGCTTCTCTTGGAGTATCGATTCCTTTATTCCAGTATCCAAAGTTGAGAAAGTAATCCTTCGTAATTATATGCATTAGACCTGACAGATAATTATAAAGACTGATTACATCGTGCTCACTTCGTCTAGCCGTCCATAATAATGGATTTAATGGATTTTGAAGCAGGTTCATGTTTACTCTAAATTTAAAAGATAATCTTCCCCTACATAGCATTTTGTTCATTCATCAGATGGTGTTTTTCTTCAATTGACGTGAATCTATCCAACAATATTATATCATACTACGGTTATTACTACGCTGGCATACGATATACTGGCTTGACCTTACTCACAGCAATGCAAATCAAAAGAATATGCTTCCGCTGTTTCGGAAGGTGAGGGAGCCTCTTGAAGCTCTATCGAGGCCGCAATAACAACGATCTGAAATGGAGGCTGGATGATCGAATATGGATGATTGGACTCTTCTATTTGTCTTGCTGGGCTCCATCATGGGCCTGACGGCGCTTGTAACCATCATAGTAAGATGTAGACTCAAAGGAAGTATCACGATTGCTGTGGCCTCTATCCTTGGCATTTTTGCAGGAATCGGTGGCGCATCCCACGGACCGGGTGAAATACTTCAAGGCAATATAGCTCCAACTGGAATTATCATAGAAGCTTGGCCTGCCCTGACATTATTAGCAGGTGAGCCTGCTATGACACTTATTCCAAGCTTCAGTGTATCTGGGGTAGCGACAGTCATCTTGGGGCTTACTGTCACAATCTGGGCTGCTACTCGCATTCAGAGTGAAAACGGAGGCTTAGTCCTCATATTACTCTCAACGATGATGCTTTTTATAGGTGGAGGTCTATTGCCACCGGTGTTTGGAGTCGTAGCTGGAATTATCGGTGCACGAGTAAGGCAAAAGGATTTGAAAACCTCCCGACAGAAAGTATGAGCTTGCAGAGTTGAAGGCCCTTTATGTACAAGGTTAAACCCTTCCTCGGATCCACCATTTAGATCTGGTTAATTGTAGGTTTTGCAAATAAAAGTGACGAAGCAACAAAAACATCATCATAAACAATAGGAAAAGCCCAAGAACATCAAATAATACTATTAATAATAATAGCAGAAAGAGGGAGAATAAAAAAATTATCCAAACATGGAATACTCCAATATGTTGATCGTTAGCAAAGAGGCATTATTGCATTACTGCTGCAGTTTTCGCTCCTTTGCTTGCTTATCTAAAGCGTTTCTCAGCATCCCCAAATGCCTTTCTCGATCTTGCTTTATAGTTTTCCACATGTTTTCAAGTTCAGATTTATTGTCTTTGCGGGCATCTTCGATGTAGGTATCGATGGCGGAATACAGAAACCTAGCCTCTTTGCCAAGTGCTATCAGGATGTTGTAGGTAGAGTTCTCTAGTTTGGTAGTTTCGTCCTTTGTTGTTGAACCTTGCGAAGACATAACATTTTCTTTAAGGCATAAAAAAGGCTAAAAAGGTTACACATCATTTTTTTCATGGCTGACAAGCTGGCTGGATCAGGCCAAAAATCAAAGGATTTGCTATGATATACACAGCAAATGTGACGAGATGGTATATATATCAAAAGAGTAGGATAAGGCTCCGACCAGCTTTCGAAGGCATGTGGCTTTCCCTTCAAGACAGTTTTTGCAGGTTCCAGACAGCCTTGTGGTTTGCCCCTGTCGCAATGTGTTAGGAGGGTTGTAGTCAATCCTTTCGGATTGACCATGTACCTGCTTCCACATTGCGTCAGCCATGCATCCCCATGGGCCCAGCAGGCCTTTACCTGCTGCGCAGATCTGGATGGTGGATCAGCTCTCTTTTTCGGCTGGTCGGAGCGTTATCTTCGGCAGACATCTATTTACGCTTTTCTTGGAAAATTTCTAAACAAACTAACGCAATTTTCTAGACACTCGGTTTAAAGCACACACATACTTAGAAACCTGATTACGAAAACATAAATTAATTGAAAAATTGCTAGTGGGTCAAACTGCATGAAAATCCCAGTGTTAATCCAGTTGAATTGCCTACTCTTAAAACTTAGGTTATAGAACTGTGAATATTTATCTACTGACTGATTGATTCTATTTTTCATTAGTACGCCTCTCGATTCTTACCATTATTTATCCAGAAAATTCTCGAATCATGAGAAAGTTAAGGACATCTTTGGGTTAGCAACTGTCGGCTTTAAAACAAAAAAGGAGGGGCCCTAGTGGGATTCCCCACTTGGCTTTTCTTAGAATACTTCCTCTAGCATCTCAACGCTTGCTGCAGCTAATAGGACAAGGAACATCTTCTTGCTAGAAAGTAAGAAGAACCGATTCTTGCTATCCAATATGTGAGATAGGAAGGCCTGCAGCGCAGGGTAGCCAGATGCTCCTAACGAGTTCACTATTGGCATGGCCAATGCTGAAAAAGACTGCACATTCCATCATTTTCAGGAATAATATTGTCATTACCGAAATATAACATCAGCGATAATGTGCTACTGATAGCTCTAATTAGACCTTATTTTTTTATTCTCTTAATCAGTAGGATCATTGATAATGTCAAATTATTGTGAATTACAATGCAAGCAACCTAACTTTCTTAAGGTATTACGGGCGGGGTTCAAGTCCATGTCTTTTTCGATGACTCCACAAGTCCTGTAGCATTTGCAACTTCTGAAACATTTTCGTATAGTTTCTCATCAAGCTTTTCTTCTATTACTGGAAGAATTTCTCTACTTTGTGGAGAGTCTAGTTTCTCTACGAAAGTAACAATTGTTTGTTTATCTGCTGGAAAGTCCAGGTCTTTCAAGATTTGTCCTAATGCTGCAGCTCTTGGAAAATCATTAATAGTTTTCTCCTTACGCTCACTAGGGATTTGACTTTGTTTTCGAACTACTCTTAGAGTTTGTTCTTCATTATATTCTGTTGGAATTTGTTCATGCTGCTCACTTCCTGAATCCATATCCAAAATTGGACATTAAGAATCTTTAATGTTGTCAACTGAGAGCTTATGTCTTAGCGGTCTTGTCAATAATATTAGCATCAGGCCAGCACAAATTTTCATGGGAATTTGACAACCCGTTTTGAAGACCAAGATAGCCACAGAGGAAGTGAAAGGCAGAGCAGAAGAACATAGTTGAGATGGCACTATAGTCTAGTGACATGCTCTTGATTCGATGATATCATCAATTGTCCTACGTAAAGCAGGAGTACGTAGGCAACTCGGTATTCCTTGGAAATTCTCTATTGTTTTTTGCCGAAGCCTTCTGGATAACCGACTTCTTGTCTACCTCTGAAGCTGCCAGCGACTTTCTTGCTCAATTCTAGCGCCCGCCTTGACTTTTGCGGATCGGTTCTTTTGAAGAACACCTGCAATGCGCGAAGTTCGCCGACTACCTTTCTTTCGCTCATTTCTTTAGCGCGATTAAATACTATTTGTTCCTGCTCATCATTTGGACGATCAAAGAAACCCTGTCCTCCTAGTGCACCTTCCTCAAGTGGGGGGACGACCTTAGGTCCACGGCCCTGCTTTCCTCGGTCGCTGGTTTTAAATACCGAGGGCTTCACCCGCGCCTTGGCGACTTTTACTTTCTTTCCACCTCGCTTTGTCGTAAATGCCTTTCTTGTATGCCCCTTACGGCGGATAGTCAGTTTCGCCATGGTTATATTAAGTACAAAAAGTAGAAGATAAAACTATCGTAAATGGAAATATAGTCGCACATTACATAATCAAGCCTTCCCATTTTTGCTTTATCCAATGTCTGCATATAATGAATATGAAATTAACAAAACTGCTCTGAATTTCCTGTGAACCTCTCCCATTTGTAGCCTTTTCTGGAAACTCTTTAAAATTATACAATGCAATAGATGAAGAATGGCTACAAGAGAGGGAAAAAAAGAGGAGAAGGAAAAAAAGATCAAAGTTGACGGTCTAGAGGTCAAAGTGAAGACTCCGCCACCTCGCAAAGTAAGACCCGTATACTATTGTCAAACATGCGATAAGTCATTTCCAAGCCAATTGGATTTAGAAGAACATATGAAGATTGATCACGGTAAGGGGTAGTAACTTCCACCTAGAATACTGTAAGTAGTTGCTTAGAGAATTTTCTTTAAGATCAAATTATTATTGACTCTGCTATATTTTTGACGATCTTAGGGTTCTAGTTTGTCAGCTGTAAAGGCGC
>DATFBV010000108.1:0-14055 GCA_035253605.1 Nitrososphaera sp. | reverse complement strand
TCTTATTATTCATGTTCTGGCCACTACATGTGTATGTGACCACACCGTACCACTCATCTTAAACTATATGCATCGTGTTGTATCTATACTATAGCAGATAAGGTTACCCTCTGTCGGTAGAACCTTCTTGTATAATCCATTAATGCTATTTTATACTATATCACTTGGATTGAGGGAAGACAAGATATCGCTTGGTTTGTCAGTTGCAAACTATATCAGGGAGAATGGAACCACCAAGAAAACTATGCCAAGGTCAATATCCAAAGAAGAAGTAAAGAGAGCGAGATGATGGCAGACAGAGAAACTGACAACAGCAATAGGGTTGAAAGAACAACCATAAAGCTAATTTCCACAGATAAAACGATAAGATTAAACGATGCGATCATGATCGCAGGTTTTCCGGGACCAGGACTCGTTGGTTCAATGAGTGTCAGCTACATTATAGAACAGCAGAGAATGCACCAGATAGGATATATCGACTCAGACTTTATAGTTCCAGGTGTTATTTATATAGGCGGAAAGTTGAGACATCCATTTCGCATCTATGCAAATGATGAAGGCACAGCATGTGTTCTTGTGTGTGATGCTCCAGTAATCTTATCCGGCATCCGCTCTGTTCTAAATGCAGTAGTCATATGGGCCAAATATAATGGCGTTAGAGAGATCATGGTTTTAGAGGGCATGGCTGTTTCCGGAATCTCAGAAAGCACTAGAAGACCTTGGGTTTTGTCAAACGACGGACAAACGGATGATCACGGGTACCTGAGCCGCATCAAAGACAAGAGGCCAGAAGCCACTCCGCCTGCATTTATTTCCGGAGTATCTGGCGGCCTCTTGGCAGCATGCCTTTCAAACAGAATTCCTTGCACGGCACTATTGATACCATCAATTACTGGAATTCCGGATCCGGAGGGGGCAGCCATTCTGATTGAAAAAACAAATGAGCTGGCCAACAATCCGTTTAGAATAGATGTGGGTCAACTAAGAAGCGAAGCAGAAGCGCTCAAGCGCCAGCTGCAGGAGCTGATTAATTCTGTAAAGAGACAACAACAAGATCAGCAACAGACGCAGCCGGGCTCAGGAACAGGAATATACAGTTAGCCAGTTATTTTAGAACCTATCTTTTTTATTCTTTATAACAGGGACAAAGAGTTTAGGATCACAGGGGCAAATGCCCCTAAGAAATTTCAGTTGTTAGATAGAAGAAGAGATGGATAAAATAATTGGAAAACAAAGCCCTCTCATTCTTTTTGTATGGTATTTTTTCATATTCCGCTGTCCTAGCAAGGTTGGTCAAGCGGCCACTCATCTAGGGTTGGTTATTATCATCCTCAGTTTGAATTGGTAGAAAATCATATAGACTAAATAAAACTGTTAATTAGGAAAATTTACCAATATTTGATGAATGAGTAACATATCAACGGTAAATGCTGAAATTAGCATTATGCCAATTGGTACCTCTGATACAAGTATGAGCAAAGAAATAGCTGCTGCCTACGATGCGATTCGCAACATAAAGAATCTCAAAAAGGTAACTCTCACTCCAATGAGCACACAGGTAGAATCAGACAACCTAGACTATGTCTTTCAAGCGATACATGCCGCTCATGATTCTGCTAAATCGGCTGGTGCCAAGCGGGTGATCTCGACAATAAGGATCGACGAAAGATTAGATAAGCCAAATACTTTGGATGAGAAGATCCAGTCTGTGAAGACAAAAGTGAGTTGAGACTAGTCACAAACTAATTTTGATCTTCTAGGACGAATACAAGACAACCAAGCGAGTATGTCATCATATCAGCCACTTAGTTGTTTTGTCAGCTTCTCTGTTTTATAAAGTAAGATGCAAAAAATACATATGTTCTCATCTAGTTACTTTGTCAAGTTGGATAAAATATACATGCATATTTTATGTACATATACATGTGCTTGAAAATTAAAAGTAGGCCAGACAAATAGCGATGCAAAGCCAGTAAATCCCGTACAGGAGAAAATCGGGAGATATGCTGGCGACAGATAGAGACCTGATGTGCGGCATATAGCCTTGAATTTTGGTTACTGTAATTTGTTTTCCTTTACTTCCCTTACTAAATGTTCGCGGAGCATTTTTAGATGTTTTTGTTCATCTTCTTTCATAGTGCTCCACAGCTTCATAAGCTCAGGCTTGTTATCTTTCTCTGCGTCGCGAATATATTTTTCAACAGATGAATACAGAAAATCAGCCTTCTTTTCAATCTGAGTTATCACATTAAATGTGGAATCTTCGAGTAGAGCAGATTCTTTTGTTGTAGTTCGTTCTGTCATGTCCAATATGGGTCATAAAGACTAAAAAAAGTTACATGATTTGCTTTGCAATTTCGAGTGCACCTATTACAGTATGCTCCTCAGCTTCAAAGCATCCAATGCCCCGGTCCCTAAGCGCTTTACTAGTAATGGGGCCTATTGAAACTACCTTGGTTAGGTCATCAAGCTGTAACTCATCTTTGGACATATTGTGCATTATTTCAAAGAACGACTTAACATTTGAGGCACTAGTAAAAATAACAGCATCCACCTTTTTTTGCAACAATAGATCACAAAATTCCTTCCATATGGGCTCGACCGGCCTTGTACGCACAGTATAGAGAAGAATTTCGTCAACATCCATCCCAAGGCGGACTAATGCCTCGGTGGCAAAGTCATTTGCAGCACCGCTTCGAGGGATAATTATTTTTTTCCCTGCTGGCTTGGTTCCGGACATGAGATCGACGAGTCCAAATGAAGAGAATTTTTCTAATACTAGCCCAACTTTTATACCGTGCTCTTCAAGGCTCTGCTTTGTCTTTGGCCCTATTGCAATTACTGTAGTAGATTTCAGAACTGGTGCTATCTTGTCGCGGGCAAGGTCAAACAGGATGTTTACTGCCTGCTGACTCATGAACACGCAATAATAGTGCTTTTTCCTGCGGAGTTTGTCAAGGAACTCCTCTACAACTTCTGGACCCTGCGGCACTATCTCTATTGCGGGAAGCGCAATGGCCCTGCCACCTTGCTCCCTTACCAACTGCAAAAATTCTTTTGCGTCACGCTCGCTTCGAGTGATCGCAAGGATTTTGTTTCTCAATCCAGGCATTTCTGTCACTTTCTCTTGAACCAGTGGAGCTTATCACTCAATCCGGCGACCTTTCCTATCACGATTACTGCAGGGGGCCGGATATCTGCTTTTTCTGTAAGCTTTGCAATAGTGCCAAGTGTACCTTTGACTATCCTCTGTTTATCAGTTGTGCCACTTGCAACAATTGCAACCTTGGTGTTTTTTTTCATCCCAGCCTTTATCAAACTGCGTGAAATCTGATCCAGCTCGGCAATACCCATCAATACAACTATAGTGTCTACTGCATCGACAAGCTTGTCCCATCTGACTACCAGCTTATCTTTTTTCGCATCCTCGTGCCCGGTGACTATGGCAACTGAAGATGAGTACCGACGGTGAGTTAGCGGAATGCCAGCGTACGCGGGTGAGGCAATGGATGAAGTAATCCCTGGTACTATTTCAAACTCGATCCCGCGGTTGATGAGGTATTCAGCCTCCTCTGCCCCACGCCCAAAGATGAATGGATCTCCACCCTTGAGTCGCAGTACGGTCTTACCCTTTTTCGTGTATTCCACCATAAGCTCGTTTGTCCTGTCTTGATGTGTAGTGGGGTCGCCAGCCATTCTGCCAACATAGGCTTTCTCTGATCCTGCAGGTATCTGGTCGATTATCTCCTTGCCCACCAATCGGTCATATAATACGACATCACAGCTCTTCAAAAGTTCCATCGCTCTAAGCGTCATTAGCTTGGGATCACCGGGACCGGCTCCGCAGATAAACACCTTGCCCTTTTTCATAGTTTCTTGTTCCAATCGTCTACTGCTTTACGCCAACCTTCTGCCAGATCCATTGCTCCCTGCTTTACCAACATGTTTGCTACTGTGTAGCCCAGCCCCTCTGGGTTGCTTGCTCTGCCTATCTTTTTGACGTGAATGCTCTGCTTGCCATCTGCAGAAAACACGCTTGCATAAAGTGTTATCTTGTCATCATTTGTTATTGCCACTGCTCCAAGTGGGAACCTACAGCCCCCTTCTACCTTTCTTAGCAGTGCTCTTTCTGCAAGTACTGCTGTCCGAGAATGGCGATCCTCTATCTGCTGGAGCATGCCGGCAAGTATAGTATGATCACATCTGCACACGATGGCAATAGCGCCCTGACCTGGAGCTGGTACAAAATCTCTGATGCTAAAACGCTGGACAATTACATCTTTCATGCCTAATCTGGCAAGGCCAGCCTCTGCTAGAACAGCTGCATCGTACTCGCCGCTTATCACCTTTTTCACTCTTGTTTCGACATTACCCCTTATAGGTCGGACATTGAGATCTGGTCTAGTTTTTGTCAGCTGCACAGCTCGCCTAAGGCTACTCGTGCCAACGACTGCTCCAGGTACTAGATCTTTGAGTTTTTGTCCATTATCGGTGACAAGCACGTCATTTGGGCTCGCCCTCTTGGGAATACATGCCACAGAAAGGTCATCCGACAGGTCTGATGGGATATCCTTGAGGCTATGGACTGCAAAATCAACATCGCCTTGCTTGACTGCTTCGTTCACTTCTTTTTCAAAGATTCCCTTTTCATCTAAGGAAAAGAGTGGCCTCTTATCAACATCACCCTTGGTGCTTATTGGTATTACTTCAAATCGTATGTGGGGGTGAGCCTTACGTAAGGCGACAAGTGCTATCTCTGTCTGCGCTATTGCGAGTCTACTGCCTCTGGTTCCGACTCGTATTGTCTTCTCTGTCATTTCTTTATCTCACGAAATGCCTTGCCATATGCCTCTATTGTCTTGTCCGCGTCGTCTTCAGTATGTGCATATGATAAAAAGCAGGTTTCAAACTGCGAAGGGGGAATGAATATATCCTGCTTTAGCAGCTCATCAAATAATTTGCGGAACATTTTTGCATTTGCCTTCTGGGCACCAGATTGATCCTTTACTCTTTCGCTAGTAAAGAATAACTGGAACATTGAGCCTATGGAATTGACAGTGCAGTCAAGTTGCGCTCCAGTCAGTATATCTTTGATGCCCCCAACAATGCTATCGCATGTTTTGGCGATCCTAGGATATATTGTATTTTTAGCTTCAGTCAATGTTTCCAATGTAGCAATGCCTGCTGCCACAGACACAGGGTTGCCAGCAAATGTACTTGCCTGATAGACGCTACCGACTGGTGCAAGCTTGTTCATTATCTCTTTCTTGCCTGCGATTGCGGCAATTGGCAAGCCATTACCAAGTGCCTTTGCAAATGTGACTAGGTCTGGCACGAGTCCAAAAAACTCACTGGCGCCGCCAAGTGCAAGACGGAAGCCTGTGACGACTTCATCAAATATCAGGATAATATCGTTCTGCTCGGTTATTTTTCGCACTTCATTAAGATATCCCTTTTCTGGTAACACAAGTCCAATGTTTGCAAGCACAGGTTCTATTATGACGCATGCAGTGTCACGGTTCTTTTCAATTGCGCGCTCGAGCTCAGCTGCGTTGTTGTACGGCACAACTTTCGTATGAGCTGACGCCTCATCAAGCATTCCCTCTGATGCAGGCAAGCTAGTCATGCCTGATCCCGCTTTGACAAGAACATAGTCATGAGCACCGTGGTATCCACCTTCAAATTTAATTACCCCTTTTCTCTTTGTAAAAGCGCGAGCAAGTCTTATGGCATGCATTGTCGCTTCAGAACCAGTATTGACAAGACGCGCCATTTCTCCGCACGGCACAACCTGACATATCATTTCTGCGAGCTTGATCTCGCATTCTGTAGGCACGCAAAAGAGTGTCCCCTTATCAAGTTGGGATCTCACGGCTTCAATTACTGAAGAATAGCCATGACCAAGAATCATTGCTCCATAGCCCATACAGTAGTCAAGATAGATCTGATGATCGGCAGTAGTGAGCTTACTTCCAAGCGCAGAGGTTGCAAAGAACGGATAAGGCTCATAAAAGCGCACCGGACTATTAACCCCGCCTGGCAAAATATTTTTTGCCTTGGCAAAGAGCTGATCAGATTTCAATCATGTATAGATCCTACCAAGAGCTATAATAATTGTAATGCTAATTAACCACAAATTGTAAGAAAAACTGCATTGGGGACATTTTCCAGTCTTATGGACGACTTGCAACTTAATATCAAACGCAACCATGACATTCTTGCTGTAGCATTAAAGCGGAGTCCTAACATAGCTTATCAAAAGGTAAATGAGCTTGCACAATTTGTCGGATCGCACTATAGCGTTAATCTACAACTACACTTTCCAATACCAGGTAAGATCTCTGATCTTGACTCATATGGCACTGAAAATATTAGCATCGTAGTTGACAAATTTCGCAGGCTTTTTCCTGTGCCAAGAGAGCTGGTAAAACAAAAGGCAGTCGAACTCATAGGCAATGATGCTAAGCCTAAGGATGCCTACACTTATGAAGGCAAAGAGGGTGCCAAGGTAATGATCATCCCCAAAGGCAGTATTGAAGTGCTTCCCGGCTCTATACATTTTTGGTGCAAGATTGATAGGAGAATCAGGTCGTATGGTGACTGGATGATCGAAAATGTCTATTTTCCAAAGAAGTCTTAAGTTGGTTGCAGCGAGTTGCCGGTAGTAGCTGTTGATGCTACACCAGACGCATTTGTGAGCTCGTACTGGTACAGCAAATTGTCCTCTGCGTCATATACCTCTGCCTTGACTGGTAGTGGCATGTCACGAACCAGCCATATTTTGCTCGTCGCTTCTCCCAGCTTGTAACTGAGCACAAATGAGTCAAATACCCCCGCTGGAGTACTTATACGCTCTTCGTTTGTCACCCTAGCTGTTACTGAAGATGAGCCAACAAATATGGTATTCCATGGCGCACCAACTACGAGATATTTTGGGCTTTCGCCGTACTCCATGTCGCGGACTGCAAGAATTGATGACTGTATATGCTCAAAGTAAGGCCTGAATGACTCGTCAAGCTGGCCCTCTCTTGTCAGTTCTTTTGACATTATTAGTGTGTGGTTTACTGGCGGCTGGTCAGTGCCGTTTGCGATCATGAATGTGACGTTCCAATTTTCACCAGCCTGCTTAAAGTTCATCAATACCCGTGCAGATTCAAGTGAGTTTGGCTGACCCTTGGAAGTTAGGAGATATTCTAAGGTCATCCCATCCTGTATATGATCGCCAACCTTCCAGATATCTGCCTCTGTAGGAGGGGCAAAGATGTTTGGACTAGAACTCTCAAAGCCGCCGCCTGCAGCAATAAAGGCGATGCTCACCCCAACACCTAATGTTGCAAATATGGCGGTCAAGATTATCACCCGCCGGATGGCTGCTGCTCGCCGCTTTTGAGACACGATTCTGATTCAGCGATCTTGGTTATTTAAAATAGATTATTTTACTATTTCTTTTCAGATACGTCAGCTGCCACATACTCGCCAATTTGGTTGTATATCTTTAGGAAACGATTACCTTTCTCAGTTGTCCGGTAGATCTGCTCTCCTTCGATATACTCTAGCAGCCCATTTTCTATCAGCACTGTCAGATATTCCTTAAGCTGTGCGTAGGACAGAAAGGCCTTATACATTATCTTAGTTTTAGTGACGCCGCCATTTGCAGCTTCTAGAATTTGAGCAGTTATATCAGTTCTGCTTCTATATTTCATGAGTATCCTAGATATTAGGATCTATAAAAGCATCTCGAGGTTTTATTATATAAAATGTCTCCTAAAAAGAATACTACTATCTCATTTCTTTTTGTCCTCATCATGGGCTCAGTTCCTGTCTATGACGCAATCTTGTTCCAGATTGCCTGAACCATGTCTACACTTGTATATACTTATCTTACAGGGCGGAGTATGGGAAGGTTTCGAATGATGCTTTCAGCAATATTCTTAGGTAACTTGACTATTACTCAAAAGCTATATCCATAATCTATTTGTGTTCTGTAAATGCGCTCTTCGTCTCTCGTATTGCCTCTTCTATGTTGTGAATTGTACCTGACCCTTTCGATTCCATCACAGTGAGTTTCAGTTCATCTACAAGCGCAGAAATAGAGCGCAGCATTTCCTTCAAGACATCCATTGTTTCGCCAATGTTCTTGCTGTCGCCTACTGAGACGATAGTGTTTTTGGTGGACTTGATTGTTTCTCTTGTCTCATCTAGTATGCCGGAATCCTTTAGCTCCATTGTGACTCTTTCAATTCTTGCACTGGTTTTTTCAAATGACTCAGTGGTCTTACGAATGTTTTCAATGTTAGTTACCATGGCTGGCTCTTTAAGCGATTTAATTATCTCGCTGCCAACCTTGGCAGTATCTCGAATCTTCTCAAGCGAATTCTGAACATCTGGCGATCCAAGTTCCCTTATTATCTCAACTGCATCAGATGTCGTCTTTTTTACGTCTTTGAGCTTTTCTGCCATTCACAATAATATCGCTTTCCGCTTTAATTGCAAAGCGGTAAAAGTTTCCGGTAGCTATGTTCTATAACTTGCTCGATTCTTAGCATTTTACCATACTACTCTTCAGGTCACAATAGCTGCTCAAGAACAAAAAAGCTTACACGACGTCTGCAGTTGTGACTTTTTCCTTATTCTTTTCTGTATCTATTGCAACACCTTCAGTTGGGCTGCGAGTGTCATGCAGCTTGTCGTAGTTAGCTTCGTATGCCATGCAGCATCCATGCGGTGCAATTACGTCTGACACCTTGCCCATAACATCAGGTCCTTTATCTTCTACCAGCATGCACTTGCCGCCGCTAGCGCTCATCCAGTAGATACAGTTGTAGCAAAAGTATCCCTCGTGCAGGTTCGAGTCAGCAAACTTGTCATATTCAATGTAAGATGCCTGTAGCTTGCTCCTTTTCTTGAACTTAGTCAGATTATCAACTGCACCAGCAGCTTCTTTGATCTTCTGACCAATGTCTGTCACTCTTATCTCGCCTCCTCCTCATTTGGGTCCCACAATGTGCAGAGACCATGTGGTGCTATGATGTCAGACTCTCGGCCATTAACGTCAGGTCCAGTATCTTCCACTATAGCGCAGTGATTGTCCTTAATGAAGTATATACAATTGTAGCAGAAATAGCCCGTGTGCAGATCGGCATTTTTGAAATAGTCTATCTCCAAGTACCCCGAAGCTGCCTTTGAGAGCTTAGGGTATTGTTTGTCAGTAGCTATAATCTGACTTGCCATGGCAATACCGTTGCGGCATAGTATAAAATAAGTTTACTATTTCTCACTATGATTGTGTCCTATTACCTTTTTCTGAGCTCACTTGCAAGTCGCTTTAGTCTAGACCATCGTAAAATGAATTTGGCAAGTATTATTGCGCCAACTAGGACTGCCCAGATCCAAAGAGGAGGACTTTCCAGTTTTCTTTCATGTCATTAAACGAATTTATGCTCTTGCTTTGAAATTTTCTCATAATAGCTGGCGGCTTAAAATCCGTAATCATTATCAGGTGCTGAGCTTTCTGAACTTGCTATCATTCTACTGAGTATCCTTTAGAATTAATTCTATCTATCGTGCCGCCCTTGTTGGCTGATTTCTCTAGACTTTTTGAATAGGAACTATTCAAGACTATCGTTGTGTGATATCAATAGATTGTTGTTCTTCTCTTTCGCTTAATAGTTAATGAACTCAATGTCTACGACTTCATAAAGATCGCTGTTCACATCTGATATTTTGTCCTCCCTGAAGAATGGAACAAGAAAGAGCACCAGGAGGTGACGTTTCAAACCTTTCGCATTCTGAAGTTACGCTACCAAGAACTTCTTCGACGCTACCAACATGTTCTTCAGCTATTTCACACTCCTCTAGGGTATCAAAACAAAAAAATCCCCTAGGTAATTCCGGTTCAAAACAAAAGACTACCTCTTCTGTCGGTAGTCTGTTGTCAGGTGGAGGTGTTGATAATCCTTCTTCTACATTCATTGGTACGTCTATATTGGTATCGTCAATGTCAGCAGTATTATTCCCGAATGTGACTGTATCACGATCTACGGTCTGATCTTCTTGGTTCGAGCTTACGGTTGTGGTGTCCGTTGAGTCTTGATTAGCCTCGGCGCCATCAGCATTGCCACTGTTTTCCTCATTATCGGAGCCGTCTAAAACATTTGATATGATGCCGCCGACGAGGCCTTCTTCCTCTGATGAGATATCTTCTTGCGCAATTGCTGCTGGTATCCCTAAAGGTAAAGCACATACAAGAGTAAGTATTGCTAGGGCCAGAGGCGTAGTTTTTGGACTCATTTGGATTATACATAGTAATGATTTTCCCCATTATAAGGGATTCGAAGCAAATTTATCCAAAATTTAGTTAGAACAGCCATTATTACCTATTAATAGGAAGTTATTCAAGAGGCACATAGAAGAGAGAGTTATAGATCTCTTTATTAGGAGGTAGAAAGAGCAGTTTTTCTTCTCGCTATTTGTCGAAACATCCTAAACAGCTCCATGATATAGGTCCATCAAGCTGAGAATAAGTAGAAGAGAAGGACTAAAACTCGCAAATGACCTCTATCCCACAGATTGACTCACAGGCAGGCATAGACTGTTACTGCACCAGCTTTGCCGGAACAGGGGGGTCGATAAAGCATGGAAGCGAAGGATTTATAGTGTCTGAGCTTGTGGACGAGTCGCTAGATATATCACTATCGTACGATGAGAAACATAGGTACCCGCTCTATGTCCTTGAAAAGCAGGATATCGACTCAAACCACGCCTTGTTTGAAATTGAGCGTGAGCTGCACATGAGATTTAGAGTAATGGGCATAAAGGATGCGAAGGCTGTAACAACACAGTATGCAGGTATGGAGCGAGTAATGAGAAATCCTCCTGAGGAGTTAAGAAGTAGACACACACGGCTTACACTAAAAGGTTTCACCAAGCATCCTCTTGAGAAGAGATTCCTTGCGGGCAACAAGTTTGAGATAAGGATCTACAACGCCCGCTTATCAGATCTCTCTGGCTTCGTTCCACAGATTAGCAAAGTGGGCAATTTTTACGGCCTACAGAGATTTGGCAGCGAAAGGTTAGTGACCCATCTTGTAGGTAGGGGAATTGTCAAGCGCAATTTTACACAGGCAGTCGAGTTGCTACTCAGCTACACCACCGAATTTGATAGTCAGATGAGCAGAGAAATCAGAAACAGGTGCGCTGACCCAAGGAATTATCTTCAAGTGCTCAAGATGCTTCCAAGAGGCATGGACATTGAGCGGCAGGTGCTGTCTGCACTAGTCGCCGGCGGAAATGCCATTGCAGCTCTGCGTGCAGTACCAATCATGATCCGAAGATTATTCGTGCAGGCATATCAAGCGTATATCTTCAATAGATGCCTCAGCAGAGCCATTATGAGGGGCGAGGATCTACTTCAGCCGCAGGCTGGGGACCTTTGCTTTGAAATGGAGGGACTGATAACCTTTGGCAGGATAATAAAGTACAATCCCCATTCAAAAACAAAGTTGGTTCCAGCAATAAGGATGGCAGGATATAGCTTCCAACCTGGCAAGGGTAGGTTTGAGAATATTACAAGAGCAATACTGCAGGAGGAAGAAGTAGCTCCAAGGGACTTTTACATAAAGGAAATGCAAGAGCTGAGCCACCAAGGAGGCTTTAGACAGGCTTCACTATGGTGCAGCGATTTTTGGTATGAACCAGACCCACTGAGGGTATCATTCAAGCTGCCAAAAGGATCGTATGCGACCACGCTTTTACGCGAAATAATCAAGCCGGATGATCCAATTAGAAGTGGCTTTTAGTCGCTCAAATGATACTGCAAAGACGGTAAAGAATTCCTTTATTTAATGATGTCACGAGGAGTATTGTCGCCTGCTAGTTGAGCAACATTATCTTATCATGATTATAGACTATTCGCCCACATATTTTGTTTGATGGACCGAAAATCAAGGTATCTAAAAGCATAAAATCACTATCTCTCTAACCTTCACCTTTGACAATAAGCCTTTATTCTACAATTTGTATCCACTTTTCAAGTGTTCATTATTATAATATTAAAGGAGACTCTTTACTAGTAAAATTACGTAGATTTGGAATCAAAAGAAAATCAAAAAAGGCGCTCAACATAATATATAGAACCGCACTATGATACAAGATATACGTATGCTTGGTGGCAGGAACCTGCATGAAATGATAGAAAATGCCATTGACGACATATACAATAACGTGAGCATCAAGATAGACAAAACGAACTCCGATAGAATCCATGCAATAGAAGCATCAGGCTGCACAAGGTTTGCATATTATGAACGCAAGGACTCGCTACCTTCAGATAATGCGGCTAAGATCTCGAGCCTGCTTGGGAATGGTATGCGCCACTCGCTGAGTAACATGCGTGGCGAGTACAAGATCGACACTCTTTCACTTGAAGTTAATGTCGACATGATAATGGCCAACGAGTTTATCGTAAGATTTGAAATTGTGCCTACTCTGCCAGAGGTTCCGCACCCACAGCACATGTTGTATCTCAATGCATGTCTCTTCGCATTCAACAAAGACGAGGGTTTTTTGATCTACATGACTGAAGAGGGCAATATGGTCGAGTTCTCTATGACCAAAAACAATAGGATGTTTGAAGAAATCGTTAGAAGAGCAAGAGTGCTCAGCACATTGCTAAAAGAAAACAGAGTTCCAATAGTCGAACCATCCAACATATGCACAACTTGTAAATACTTTGAAAGATGTTATGCAAGAAAGAAGGTAAAGAACGAAGGTTCAGGTTTTATATTGGAAGAAATCTTTAAACCCAAGAAATAATAATTATGAAAATATAGAAACGTGTTGTCAGCTATGCTCACTATGACCTTGGGAAGGCGTATATCCTTGGCTATACCTTCTTGCCCTTGAGCCAAACAGCACAGCTACTAGGAATACAAATACTCCTGTAGTCACGGCAAACATGAATGTTTCT
Organism: Nitrososphaera sp.; assembly: GCA_035253605.1. Classification (GTDB taxonomy): domain Archaea; phylum Thermoproteota; class Nitrososphaeria; order Nitrososphaerales; family Nitrososphaeraceae; genus Nitrososphaera. The sequence goes on along the minus strand of DATFBV010000108.1, from coordinate 1,088 downwards.
TCAGCCATATTACCGGAAGTCCTACCATGAAACATAATACCTTTATGAATTGCAACATAACATGCTATGATAATATCATAAAACGTCAGGGGAATGTCAATGAAAACGCTTTCTCATAATAGCTTGTTTGAAAGTTTGAGCCAGTCAGTCTATAGGTATAACTCCCGTCAACACGGTATTGGCCAGTGCCATCTACCATACTGTCCCAGCTGCTGGCAGTAAGGTTATTACGCACTGCAACCTGCGTATCTCTAAGAGTGACATTGCTGCTGCCAACTATCGGAAAGATGTCCTCTTGTCCAGACACAAAACCCTCAGGGCTTACTCCAATGTCTCCGGTTGTCATCTGATACTGACCCACATTCAGTGTATAGTGGATCGTTTCAAGTATAGCAGTACTTCTGTTAGGATTGTGAACGTCAAAGACCGCTTGTACATTTGCGTTCTCTTCGTCTGTTTTCTCAACTACGATATCCCTGAGTCCTAGTTGGAGATCGGCTATCTGGGTCTGTGATGCGACTGGAGTCTCGCTATTGCCAAGAGGCCTGAAATTTCCCATTCCCATAATGAAAAATATGGCTATAGCAGCCGCTGCAATGCCGCCAGCTACTACGTAAATGGCCTTTGTGTTCACAATTGCCTTTTTTCGCGTTTGCCCACGCTTTAAAGCTGTCGATTATTCCAAATGCTTATACTAGCCGTTACAAAAAAATTGCTGCCTATTGCAATACCACAAGGCGGCAAATATCGGACGGGAGAGGGCTCAGAAAGCCCAAATGAAGCTCTTCGAGTACACCGGCTTCGCTATGCTAACTTATACTATCAAGCAGGGCATGACAGGCTTTGAGCCTGTGGGTGAAGAAGAGCTGGTTGGTAAGATGACAAGTGGTAATGAGTCAATGCTTTTTATTTGCGATGATGATGGTTATGCCAAGGCTCAATCAAGGCCTATGCCAATGGAACAGGGGGAAGAAGCTTTCAAAAGGATGCTTGCAGATGGTATGCAAGAGTTCACTGGCAATATTAAGACGGTATCATAGCTCTGATATGTTTATTTGAACTGTTGAGGAAAAAAGGAAGGTAGTGTG
>DATFBV010000107.1:0-16534 GCA_035253605.1 Nitrososphaera sp. | reverse complement strand
CAACTGATTTCCAATCAGCCCTAATAGCTGGTTTTCCCCTTAGCCTTTGAAGGTAATTATATGCAGATAGTGCTGCAATAGCTCCTTGACCTGCAGAAATTATAGCCTGCTTGTAGGGCACATCTGTAACATCACCTGCAGCAAATATTCCTTTAGAAGAAGTGCTACAATATTTGTCAACAATTATTTCTTTGCTGTCATTTAATCTAACTAAATCTTTTACAATGTCTGTCCTTGCAACATATCCCATCTCTACAAATATTCCGTCGACATCTAACTTTGATTCAGATTTGGTTTTGGAATCATAAAGAGTCAAGGACTCAACTTTTGAATTACCGTTGATCGCTTTTACAACAGAATTGGAAATGAAGGAAATCTTATTGCTATTAATCTTATTTTGTAATAAGTCAATTGACTCTTCGGAACCTACTGGTTTGTCAGTCTGATGTATTATGTATAGTTGTGATGCCAGCCCTTTGAGATATAATGCTGCTTCTAAAGCTGGGTCACCAACGCCAACAATTGCAACCTTTTTATTTTTGAAAAAAGGACCGTCACAAACAGCGCAATATGAAACTCCTCTTCCACTTAACTCCTTTTCGCCTTTCACATTCAAGTCTCTTGGAGTCTTACCAAATGCGAGGATCAAGGTATAGCCAGAATATTCCTTATTGTTGTTACTTGTTTTTACTATAAAGCCACCACCAGCTTCCTTACGTTTTGTTATGGAGAGTACCTCTTCATAGGCAAATTCAGCCCCAAAATTTCTTGCTTGTTGTTCAAACTTTTGCATAAGTTCAAAACCACCTATGTGTTCAAATGGAGGATAGTTTTCTATGGCATTTGTAAGAAGTGCTTGTCCTCCAATATCTTTTGTAATTACTAAAGTCTTGAGACCTTGACGGCTGCCATACATCGCAGCAGTCAGTCCTGCTGATGCTCCACCTACAATAAGTATATCATATGACAATTATTATCTATTATTTATTGCCAAATCATGCCATTAAATCTTCTTTTTCTTCTTCTAATCTGAGTAGGACTGACAGATCATCAAAAAGGGCTTCCGAAGAGGGCCATAATCTACAGAAAACAAAAGAAAGAGAAAGAGAAGGACGAGGGATGAGTAATACAGCTATAAATTTACTCGGCGAAATATAGAGAAAGCATAAAAAACTACAAAGTAGGAAAAAAGAGTTGTAGGGCTAGTCCTCCTTTTATTCTATTCTGTACTAAACGAGTGTCCACATGAGCAGCTCTTCGTCACATTGGGATTGTTGATCTTAAAACCTGAGCCCATCAGACTTTCGATGTAGTCAATGTTGGCGTCTTTAAGATACGTCTGGCTGTAGCTGTCAAGCAACAGCTTTACTCCGTTCTGCTCAATGATCCTATCATCCTCGTCAGGCTTTTCTTCAAACCCCATTCCATATGAAAGGCCTGCACATCCTCCACCTGAGACGTAGACTCTTAGGTAAAGATTAGAGTTTCCTTCCTGCTTCATGAATTCAGCGACTTTCTCAGCTGCCTTTGGGGTTATTGTTACTACTTGACTTTGCTGGGCACTTTCCATAATATATTCCGGGCCATTTTAGTATAATAACTTTTTCCTTTGTTATTGCTTAGCTTCTGCAGTTGCCTCTACTTTAGGCTGCTGCTTCTGCTGCTGCTCTTGTTGTTGTAATTGCTCATCTTTCTTTTGCTCAGTAGGAGCCTGGTAATTCTCTACGAACTTGATATTCTTGATGGTAGGAACAAACTTGAAGATATCATTTGCAACCGCTCGTTTGACTATTTGCAAGCCTTCAGCAAGATATGTATCCTCTGGAAGCTGGATCTCTAAATTAGGAACCGCTAAATTGACCTGAAGTTTGCTTTCATCTACACCCATCCTTCTCTTTACTAAAGCACTTACCTTTTCACCGTCAGAATCGAGCTTTTTCAATACATTTGCATCGTACAGAAGTGTCCTGCCTGCAAATCTGTGGTTAAAATCGACTTGTATACGGCCTGAGCCAATATACCTCACTATGCCACGCCTATTGTCAATTTCAATTTCATCGCCAACGCCAACCTCGTCTGCCTTGTCGCCAAGCTTGCGCTGAGGGATCATCCTGATTTTGCTATCATCTCTTTTTCCAAAGCCTTTTTCTGGCGGCACTTCGATGTTGAGTTTGTCGCCAACATTGGCATTGGAGAGAGCTTCGTCCAATCCTTTCAGGACCCAGCTTTCGCCGATTGACACAATCCTTGGCTCATACTTGTGGGTTGGATCATAAAAATTGGTCCTCTTAGCTTCTTCCTCTCGAGTTGTATCGAAAATATCGTTAGTATCTTTAACCCTAGCAGTATAATCCACCAATACTAGAGACCCCTTTTCTAAAGGCATAGAAATGCGCTTCTGTTTTACCTTATATTAATCTTGATAGGTCAGAAAATAAAGGATAGAGAAAAAATATCACATTCAGCCAAGCGCTTTTAATCTATCCATTGCCACTGATGCAGCTTCAGGGTTTGTATTGATGCCAAGCATGCTCATTGCAGAGGCAATAGACGATATGGTCCGCATCACATGGTAGCGGCTTACTTCACCTATCGAGCCAATTCGGAAGACCTTGCCCTTTAAGTCACCAAAGCCGCCTGCAACCAATACCTTGAACTCATTTGATAATAGGCTACGGAATTTCTTGTCATCCATTCCCTGCAGGTAGTTGACTGCAATTATCATGTTGCTCCTTGCATCTGGCTTGGCAAAAGGTGTTAGGCCAAGCGAGCCCAAGCCGGCGTAAAAAGCGTCTGCACATATCTTGTGGCGCCTTATTCTGTTTTCTAGGCCCTCTTCGATTACAATATCAAGTGCTTCTCTGAAAGCGTAGTAAAGGGGCAGCGCAGGTGTAAAAGGCGTTTCATAGTGCTCTTCATAGTACTTGAAGTAGCGCTTCAAATTCAGATATTGTATGGGAGGCGGATTATCTTGCATGTATTTCTTTGCGCGCTTGTTTATCGAAATCGGAGCGACACCTGGTGGTGCGGCCAGAGCTTTTTGCGACGCAGTCACGCAAATGTCAATGTTCCATTTATCTACTGGTAACTCGTCACCTCCAAGTATTGAAACCGCGTCAGCAATAAAGTACACACCCTTTCTTGCTGCAAGTTCACCCAGCTTATCCATGTATCTTATTGTAGTGCCAGTAGATGTTTCGTTATAAACTGCATAAATGGCTTTGATGTCTTTGTGTTTTTCAAATGCCTCCTCAAACTTGTCGTAAGGTGGATTCTCCCCAGGCGGCGAGCTTATCCTGATCGCCTCCCCTCCCCAGCTGTCAATAAGATCTGCGAGCCTCGTGCTAAACTCACCATTGACTGGGATTACTGCCTTGTCACCTTTCCTAATGAGGTTAACAACAGATGCTTCTACCGCACCCGTGCCTGAAGTAGTAAGAAGCACAATGTCATTTGAAGTCTGGAAGACCTTCTGGGTTTTTTCAACTATCACCTTGTATAATATGCGAAAGTCGTCGCTCCTATGGTTTATCATAGGCGCGAGCATTGCATTCATGACCCTGTTTGGGACATTCGTAGGACCGGGGAGCATTACCAGGTATTCCATATAGTTTCAAAAAAGCGGGCGAGCCAGCCATATTTAAATCAAATTACAATAGTAATGATAATGATGATAATAATCATAATTATAGCCTCATAACGCTTTATAAAACTAAGAGACAGTAATTCTTCCCAAGTTGCCAATAAAGGAACGCCGTTATAGTATTTTGCAGCATGCCCAGAAAGCAGAGGAGGCCTGTCATGTAGTTGCAGCATTTGAGCCGGAAAACATTTTCTATCTCACAGGATTTTGGGGTGAAGCCATTGTAGTATGTATGGACAATGGCATAACAAAGTTGATCACGCCCAAATTAGAGTATTCAAGAGCCGAGAAGTACTCAATAGACTGTGAGGTAGTTGCTACTGAAAGGGGGAGTGAACTCATTTCTACGTTTGTTTCGCAGGTAAAAGGCAGCAGAGTGTGCAGCGACTGCAGCGATTACTCAACTATCGAGTCAATTCGCAGATACGGCGGAGACATTTTGGTCAATACAGATCCCTTCTTCCAGACACGTAGGATAAAGGACCACTCAGAGATCAGAATTATCTCAAAAGCAGCCGAGATACTAGATAAGCTGTACGAAATATGCAAAGAGGAGATAAAGATAGGTCTTTCAGAGCGGGATCTGCAGGCAAACCTCATCCATGAAGCAATGAAAATGGGTGCGAATCCTCCATCATACAAGTCCACGCTAAATCCACTAATCATAGCAGGAGGGCCAAACAGTGCACTCCCACATGCTGAAGTAACAGAAAGAGAACTTCGCAATGGTGATATGGTAGTGGTTGACCTTACCCTCCGGTACGCTGGCTACATAGCTGATGCCACAAGAACATTTGCCCTTGGCTCTGCAACCAAAGAGATGAAGGAAGTGTATAGCATAGTGCAAGATGCACAAAAAATAGGCCTCAACAGGGCAAAGGCAGGTGTGACATGTGGCCAGGTTGATGCAGTATGTAGGAACTTGATAGCAGAGCGAGGATACGAGAAACTGTTCATCCATTCAACTGGCCATGGAATAGGGCTTGACGTTCATGAACCTCCATGGCTTAAGATGAAAAGTGACGAAAAGCTCAAAGCAAATATGGCTGTGACTGTTGAGCCCGGGATATATATGGAGAATAAATTCGGCGTGAGGATAGAGGACAGCATAATCGTAAGTAATGGCAAGCCGCAGGTACTCAACAAATTTACAAAAGATCTTCTTATTCTAAGATGAAATAGAAAAAAAGCACTAGTACGATTTCAACAATGCAGAAAATATGGGATCATTATGGTTCCTGACAAGTTGACAATTTTTGCAAGTCTCCAGAACTGAGCACACAGAGCGGCAAAGAGCTGCTTTGCACAATTCGTGAGATCGAGACCAAATAATGTTTATGACAGACATTTTCAATCATATTGTCCCTGACGTCGTATGCATCAGACAGGCTTCAAGATTTGAGATTACTTATGTGTCAAGTTAGTTCAGGAATTTATCCCAAAGCGTGCAACACACTGTTCTATTAGTAGCGCAAGAGGGAATCGGGAGCAATAGCATTATGGCATCAAGGCTAATTATTCCAAAAATCCATATGGTCACTGTTATTGCGATAGCATCACCATCATCATAATGCTACGATCAGCCTCTCCTGTTAACAAGTTCAGCCACAAGCTCCAGCAGTCTTCTTGCAACTTGTACTTTGCTCTCAGGAGGTAAGTGGACAATTTTTTTGTCTCTATCAACGATAAAGACTTCGTTATTATCAGAGCCGGGTTCTGAACCTTTTCTGCCTAGGTCGTTTGCCACAATAATATCGGCATTACACTCCTTCAGTTTTCTATAGGCCTTTTCAATCAAGGCTGACTCTGATACGCAGTAGTCCGCCTTGAATGCAACAAGGAATGTGTCTTTGCTATTATTTTTCACTTCATCAATTATTTTCCTTGTAGCAACAAGCGACAGTTCCATCTTACCTAGCTTTGTGTCAATCTTTTCGCCTGATCTTTTTGCAGGTGCAAAATCTGCAACAGCTGCAGCCATTAGAGCAATGTCGTGCCTACTGGATGATAACTCAGAAACAACCGCCTTATACATTTCTTCACCTGTATTTACACGCACTATTTTGCCGGTTTCAGGGCTTAGGGTTCCGTGACCATACACTAGCGTCACAGTTGCGCCCATTCGCTGTGCCTCCTGTGCGATGGCAATACCCATCTTGCCCGAACTTAGGTTAGTTATGACCCTTATTGGGTCAATATGTTCAATGGTACTACCAGCAGTAACAAGCACTCTCTTGCCTGACAATCGTGCCTTATTGTAAAAGACTGAAATTGTAGCATTTAGTATATGCTCAGGGTCAGCCACTTTTGCCTTGCCTCCTTCCATCTTAGGTTCAATGAATACCATATGCTCTTTTAGTTTGCTGACATTTTGCTGGACAAATATATTCTCATACATGGCCTCATGCATTGCAGGAGCCACTATTATCGGGATCTTGCTGCCAAGTGCAACGCTAAGAATTGACGTAACAGGTGTATCGTCGATACCAGCTGCTACTTTGCCAAGGGTGTTAGCCGTACATGGATAGACAATGATCATGTCTGACATACCATAGTCAGCTAGAATGATGTGCTCCAAGTTACCGGTCAACTTGGTGACTACATCATTGCCTGTCGCCCACTTCATTATTTCAGGATTGAGCAGCATTGATGCAGTTGATTCTGTCATGACAGCATGAACATCTGCGCTATGTCTCATCAATAGCCGTGCCAGGTCAATTGCCCGATAAGCGGCAACACTTCCCGTGATGCAAAGTACTATTTTCTTTCCTTCTAACTGCTTTCCTTGTCTTCCGACGATTTCTTTTGAAGGATGAGCTTCTCTTCTTCTTACTCTCATATTCTACTTTCATTCTTCCATTTGTCCAGCTCTTTTGCATCCATGTGAAATGTGTTAGATTCATCTGGAAATTTGCCGGCTTTAATGTCATGGTTATAGCTTGAAACTGCATCAAATATCTCCTTGCTAAGTTCTGCATACCTTTTTACAAATCTCGGCCGAATATCTTCATAAATGCCTAACATATCATGTAGTACAAGAACCTGACCGTCACATGTGGGGCCTGAGCCTATCCCTATTGTTGGAATTAACAGGCCCTTTGTTATCGCATCTGCCACCTCACTTGCAACCATCTCAAGAACAATGCTAAAAACACCTACCTTTTCTAGGACATTGGCGTCTTCAATCAGTTTGGTCGCTCCTTCTTTCGTCCTGCCCTGCAATTTATAGCCTTCCCACAGTGATGATGTCTGAGGCCTGAGGCCAATGTGGCCCATAACGGGTATTCCGGCATCTACAATTGCCTCTATTGTATCTATAATCTCAGAACCACCTTCAAGTTTTACTGCATCGCAACCAGCCTTTATCAGATGGACTGCATTTTCAACTGCCACACTTGGACCTGCTTGATATGAACCAAAGGGCATGTCGCCTACTATCATTGCGCGCTTGGTTCCCCTTGCCACCGCACCGCAAAATATCATCATCTCTTGCATACTAACAGGCATTGTGCTTGCGTAGCCCAATACTACCATTCCTGCGCTGTCGCCTACGAGCAAAACGTCAATGTCTGCCCTATCACATATTCTTGCAGTAGAATACTCATATGCTGTGAGAACAGAGATTTTTTCTTTTCCTTTCTTGGATAGTATATCATTAACGTTCAGTTTTGTCCTACCATGCAATTACTGGACTTCACCTTTTATGATCTTGAGTGACTCTTGGAGGTTTTTATTATTGTCAAAGTTATCTGTGATTTTTTTTAATGATGCAGTACCCCTAATCTTGCGTGCAGATTGTACTAATGCTGGCATAGCCCTTACGAGATTATCAACAATAGTGATATTTGCAACCCCAGATGTCCTCGACAAGGGATTGAGGTCGATTGCAATCACTTTCTTGTTCATTTTTATCAATGCCTCTGTTCTATCTCCATCCTCAAGTGGAACCAACACTGTGTCAGCAGTATAGATGCCGTCTGGGTCAACTCGCCTGCGCTCACTTTGGAGCTCGGGAATTCTTGCTGATGCTTTTGAGCCTACTCCCAGTACGTTTTTTGCACCATATAGCTCAAGTTCTGCTTTAATCGCCTTCTCACGCTCCTCAGTTCTATAAAAGATGTTGACTTCAATAGCCGCGCCGGTCAGTCTCGCAAGTTCCACTGCTGTATTTGGGCACAGGGCAGCGGTGTTGCCATTTACAGATATGACCGGCCGGCTTGAGAGCAACATCATTGCTGCCGCGGCCTCGATCGCGCGTTGGGCAGTCTTTGTGGTGCGCTCGCCAATTAGATAATCGTATGCCTCGCCTCTTCCATGGGCAATTAGACCCTCGGGTACTACTAGGCCTCGCCTAAAGCCATTAACCAACATCTCACGGACGTGAAGAGATTTGGCTCTAGGATGATCTGAGGGTATGCCAATGTTGTTTATGTGCAATTTCAGAGCGTCCTTGCCCCTACCGTATCTATACTACAGACAATAAGTGTGTGGCCAAATTCTCTGAGGGCACATGCTGCCTCGGCAGCCTTTTCCTCTGAAACGACAGTGAAAACAGTTTGACCAAACAGTGCTATGCTTGACTCTATTCCTCTTTTCTTGAGAGCTGCGATTGGTCCTTTACATCTGCCTTCCGTGAGGCTCAACATCTCTGCAAATCGATGTGACATTTTGAGAAAGTCATCAAGGCTTCTTGATGATGATAGCTTGCTTAACATAATGCCTCCAAGGCCGTTTATTTCGTTTATGCGGTTTGTAAGAAATGACTTCGTCAAAATAGGAGCAAGACAGAGGACTACCGCCTTGTAATTCTTGTCTAGGTTAATCTTGCTAACAGAACCTACACCCGGTGCGCCTGCACTTGTCCGCAACTCAAAGCCTCCAGCAAACTCGGCAATTACCGTGCCAAGGCCAGTATTGCAGGCAATCTCTGCATGGTGCGCAATTTGTGCTGCCTGAGTTCTATCAAGACCTGTATTAAGAACCTGATTGAGGGCATATGAGAGGCTGAGGGCTGCAGCACCACTTGAGCCAAGACCAAAGCCAATTGGGATTTCAACATCTTGGTGGATACTTATAAAGTAAGGTCTATCTGCAAACTTAAGATATTCCTCTATAACCCACTTGGAAACTTCTGCATTGTGACTTTCAATGTCGTTGATCGAGATCTGATAGTCTGGTTTTGCACTCTCGTAGAGATATGCTGTTGTTGTAATGCCTTTATCGATAGAAAATCCGGCGCCTTTAGAACCCCTATGCAGGAAATCGAAACAAGAAATATCACGGGGTACCTCAAGAAACCCTGTTATATGGCCCGGACTGAAAGCTTTGGCTAGAGCTATAGGCTTCTCAATCAGCTCCGTCGCCATATGATTGTTTATAATACTTGGAAAATATAAGAATAATGTTTAATTAGTTTAAATTCATTTAAACATTTAGTATGGCACGATATGCGAGACGCTTACAGCAGATAGGGAGCAGCATCTTGGTATCATTACCAAGTATGTGGATCAAAAGTAACAACCTAAAGAAAGGAAGCATAGTGCCAGTGCACATCAACCGTGACAACTCTATATCGATATTTGCTTCGGAAGATGACACAGCAGACAAGATAAAAGAATTGACGATTCCATATCCGTCGGTATCTATGGATATGCTTGTTAACCAAGTATACGGAGGATATCTGCTTGGATACGACATGATCCGGATCAAGGCAAGCTCGCAGCTTTCATTTGAAGACGCAGATAGGATTAAGAAGGCTATGCGAAAGCTGGTCGGACTAGAAATAGTCGATGAAGATGGCTTCCATATATCTGCCCAATTTTTACTTGATGCAGATACACTTGATGCTGAAAAGATACTCCGCCGGATGAGTGCAATAGTCGCAGGCATGTACCGAGACATGCTTGAAGCCATAAGGCTAAAACAAAATAGTGGTATCCGTAAAGTGATAAGTGGCAGAGACGACGAAGTTGACCGACAATATTTTTTGCTTGTCAGACTGATCCGAAGCGCTATGATGGATCAAAAACTAGCGGGCAAGCTCAACCTGAGCAACATTGACATCCTTGATTACAGGATCGCAGCGAACCTTCTTGAGAGCGCCGGGGACTATATCGTTGATCTTGCGAATACAATAGATCTTTCACGCATCAAAGCAGTCGATGAAATAGTCGAGGCCGGAGTACTTGTAGAAAAAATGCATGAAAGGTCAGTTGCTGCATTTGTTAACAAGAATAGATCAGAATCAAATGGTGTAGTGAAGATGTACGACAATTTCATGGAAATTATAAATTCCATCAAGAGAAGTGTAGATTCAAACAATGTAGAGTCCACAGTCGCAGTACTGAACCTAATATACTCCATGGACAAGATAGCACGCTGCTGGGTCGATGTGGCTGACCTGGTCAAGCCTATACATCTTACGGCCCCGCTCAAAAATGCATAATTATTGAAATTGGATATTTCGGCCATGTCTCACAATAATAGCATCGAGAATGTTCTGATATTGCAAGGAGGTGGATCGCTTGGGGCCTTTGGTTGCGGGGTGTTTAAAGCCCTTGCAGAAACTAGGGTCAAGATAGACATCCTCGCTGGCACATCCATAGGGGGAATAAATGCAGCAATTATTGCTGGCAGCAAGGATAAGAGGCCTGAATTTGCACTTGAACAATTCTGGCTTGAGCTCGCAGAAAATTCAATTGATCTTATGTCATCACCCCTGCTTCCATCAATTCCTGTTGATCCTACTGATAATGAGTTAGGAAGTCACTACAGCCGCTATCATCAGCAGGCAGGCGTATCACTACGGCAAGCATTGTCATTCTATAGTTCGGCCTTATATGGCAATAGCATGATGTTTTTACCACGATGGAGACCGGAGTATGCAATAAAAGATCCTAATTATTTTCGACCCCATGAGTGGACGTACATCTACGATCACTCGCCTCTTGCATCGACACTTGAAAAATACATCAACTATGACAAGCTGCGGCCTGGAGGAAATCCAAAGAACACTCGTCTGATAATAACTGCAGTAAACGTGCTTACTGCAAAGCCGATGATATTTGATAGTGCGCATCAACAGATAACAGTCAAGCATCTGCTTGGCACTTCAGGATATCCTCTCTATGGCTTCCCTTGGGTTGAGATCGAAAAAGGGACATATGTATGGGATGGAAGCCTCCTGAGCAATACGCCTTTAAGAGAAGTGATAGATGCATCTCCTGTTATAGACAAGCGAGTGTTCATTGTTGAAAATTATCCGAAAAAGATTGAAAGGCTGCCACAGAACCTGCCTGAAGTAATGCATAGGGCACGAGATATTGTGTTCAGCGACAAAACCGAACACAATGTAGCCATGTCAAAGGTAATAACACGCTATCTTCAATACATTGAGGAGTTATATCAGATAGTAGAAAAGCATGCAGATCACAAAAAAATTGATAAAGAACAACTTAAAAGAATTCGGCGAAAGTACAGGAAATACAAGGAAGAGCGTGGGACTGAGATAAAGAATATAGTATACATTACAAGGGAAGAGCAGTTCCCCTATCTATATGAGAATACAGATTTTACACAGGCAGGGATAAAAAATCTCATAAAAGAAGGCGAATCAAAGACAAAACAGGCATTGCAGGAAATAGGCCTCTAGACGTAAAGTCCATTGTAGTCTATTTGTACTTCAAATGACTGATAGCCTGCCGTCTTGATATGTGATGCTATTTTAGTACTCTCTTGCTTGCTTGCTGCAAGAGCAATAACTGCACCTCCTCCGCCTGCTCCTGTCATCTTGGCTCCAACGGCACCAGCTTTTCTGCATATGTCTATTATATCACGTACCTTATGGTGCGATATGCCAATCTGCTGAAGTATGATTTGGTTTTCGTTCATAAGCTCGCCTATTTTGTCACATTTACCTGATTCTATGGCAGTGCATGCTTGCAAGCAAATGTCACTAGCCTGTTTTGAAAGGCTTTCAAAGAGTGTTCTATTTGTGTCTTTGAACCTCTTGACACTTGCCACAAGCTCTGAAGTAGAGTGCTTGATTCCAGTGCTGGCAACGACAAGGGAAAGCGATTCCTTGGTCTCTATGTTCTTGAAGCTTTTTGATTTGCCATTGTAATGCATCAACCCGCCAAAGGTGCTGACATAGCAATCTGCACCGGAAGTCATCTTGTGAATCAGCCGCTCAGATTTGATCGCAAGCTTGCACACCTTCTGTCTGCTGGGGTTTTTTTCGAAAAGTGAATCTACAGCAGCCACTGTCGCGACACAGGATGCAGCAGAGGATCCTAGGCCTATGCCGGGAGGTACCCTTGAAGAAATGCCGATCTCTATTCCCATATTCTTCTTATTTCTCAGTAATAGAACCTGCCTGATAGCACCATATAGAGGATCCAAAATTACCTTTGCTTTGCTTCCACCTTCAAGTGTATTAAATTCTCCATTATTATTATTGTACTCGCCAGCGACTCCGATGTCTGATCTGACAACTATCTTGTTTTCATTAGGTATTATGGTACGGGCATCAACAGATACGCGCTTGTTTATGGCTGCAAGTATAGCAGGGCCTCCATATACTACGAAATGCTCGCCAAATAGGATTACCTTAGCAGGTGCAGATGCCTTTCCAGGGCTCATATGAACACTATGGAGGAATATCCTACTACTGAACTTATGTCTCCTGTAACATCTCCGCTTGTTGCATACCTTAGCAGTTCCCCTCTTGTAGCACCAAGATTCTTAGCGGCTACCATCATTGTTGCAATTGCCCCATAGCCACAGGCAGAAATGTTCAGCCTCTCAAGGATAGTGTAAAACCTGTTAATGTCAAGTGCAAGTATTGCCTTTATCAGCTCTTCATCCTTCCTATGTGCTTCGCTATTAGGTTCATAGTGTGTAAAATCCGATGATGCTAACAGCAGAGAAGAATCAAGGGTATCCATTTCGATAATTGTCTGCGATATTGCATTCCCAAGATCAAAAGCTGTATCTCTATTCTGAGAGACCAATACAATTGGCACAATCTTGAAATCTTGCTTGATGTACTGCAAGAAGGGCAGCTGAACCTCCAAACAATGATCTCTGCTGTGTGCATAATTGTCAAAGTCCAGATTGGCTGATCTTTTTCCTATTTCCTCAGCCATCCGGGAATTGACTTGTACGTCGCCAAGCGGCGTCTCCCACGTACCATCTTTCATCGCAGCCACCCAAGATCCTATGCCATAGTGATTTGGGCCCACCATTATGACATTATGAAAACCTGCTGATGATATTTTGTAAAAGCCATTTGCAGCAACCGCGCCGGAGTACATATAGCCTGCATGAGGTGATACAATGCCATAGATCTTGTGTTGCTTATTGATAGTTGGAGCAGTAGAGGTCATGGTCATGCCTGGGCCAAAGCGCCGGTTGCGAAAAGATTGGTCAATGAGCGCCCTCAGCTCCATAACATTGTCCGGATAAAACATGCCTGCAACAGCAGGCGCTCTCCTTGTCAAGATTCTCCTCTTCTCCTCTTTTATATATAGATTTGAAAACAAGTAATATAATTGGTAGTTTGTAACGAAAGTGCACATTTCTACTATAACAGGCCTTAATCGATTTGTAAATAGTCAAATTCAGTAGTCATCAAATCTTTAGCAATTAAGGGACACATCATTCTGTGTATTACTGGAGCAGGGACTTGAGAGAAGAATTATTGAGTGAGCGGGCCTAGCGTAGCATCGATTGTGTACGTGACGGTGAAGGACTTTGAGCTTTGTTTATGAGATACTAGTCCACTTCCTGTAAATTCAGATGTGCCAGATGCAGTCGGAACATCTCCTGTGATAATGTTGTTGTCGTCGACTATGCCTGGAAGATGAGAATAGGTTATAGTCGTCGTGCCATTTATTACTGCAATAGGGAGCTGTCCGTATGCTTCATCAGGTGGGTTGGTCTGGCCTGCAGATGTGTATTACCTCTATGGGCTTGCTTGCCCCTGCCGACGCCAGTCAACCGTATTGTTCTTCATCCGCCAGCATTGATGTAAAGATAATTTTACTAAAGTCAGGTTAGTTCCTCGACTAACTTTGTTTCAAAGTCGTCAATTGAAGCTTTTTCCAGCATTTCGCTGTCGGACTTTATGGCTCCCTGCTTCTTGAGAACCTCTCTGGCTAAAAGCCAGTATACTGTTGCAAGAGCTTTCCGTCCGCGATTGTTTGCAGGTATCACCAAGTCGACTTTTGAAGTAACGTTGTCGCTATTGGCAATGGCAATAACCGGTACTCCTGCCCTAGTTGCTTCAAGTACAGCCTGCTGGTCTGCCTGAGGATCTGTTACAACAACTATTTCCGGCTCCATATAGTCTGGAAGCGACGGGTTGGTAAACGTGCCAGGCATAAATCGGCCCAGAATAGGGGTTGCGCCCGTAACCTCGCAAAACTTCTCCACAGGAGTCTTGCCATATTCCCGGGCAGAAGTGACTGCAACCTTGGCAATATTTGCTCTGCCGATGAACTTGGCGGCAACATCAACTCTTGCCAAGGTCTTGCTAATATCTAGAATGTAAAGGCCTTCAGGGTTGGCCTTAACTATGAATGGGGTCATAAACTTCGTCTTGACCGGTGTGCCTACACGGATGCCTGTAGAAAGTATCATTTTTTCTAAATTATCGGTCTCAATCGCATCTTGGCCCTCTGGCGATTCTTCTATTGAGGTGCTTTCTTGTTTAATATCACTGTCAGGGTTGTTGTCGTCGTTGTTGGCGTGTTCTTCTGATATAGTCATATAGGCTATGCAGAGGACAGTTCTGCCATACCTTCTATTAAATCATACGACAGAGGTAGCCAGCCCACTACTAGAAATCTATAATATCAAAAAAGTTGTATCTTTGAAGATTATGAATCATTTAAAGTTTCTATTCATACAATAACATGTCAGTTCGTCAGGCTGACTTTGGCATACGGCGTTGCCGCTCTTTTTATAGAGAGCGTTGCACGTTAACAAAGTGGCAGCAGAGGAGATATTATTTTTCATTGCAGCCTTCATAGCCGAGATAATAGGAACGGTAGCCGGATTTGGCTCGTCAACAATTTTTCTCCCATTTGCCCTATTCTTTGTCGATTTTAAAACAGCGATAATTCTAGTGGCAATATTCCACATATTTGGTAATTTAGCGAGAATAACTTTCTTCAGGCAGGGTTTTGACAAGCGGATAATTCTTCAGTTTGGGGTACCGAGTTTTCTTTTGAGCATGCTTGGTGCTTTTCTAATAGGCGCGCTTCCTCAGTCGCTTCTCAAATTGATTCTTGGAATTTTTCTTATTGTCACGTCAGCGTCATTTCTTGCCAAACCGGGGCTGAAATTCCCCACAAATAGTGGTACCTTTATTGCAGGAGGTAGTATTACCGGCTTTCTCACTGCATTGGTCGGAACTGGCGGCGCTTTGCGAGCGACTATGTTGCAGGGCTTCAACATTGAGAAAGTGAAATATATTGCCACTGCTGCAACTATTGCTTTAGGTACTGACATTACCCGAATACCGGTCTATCTATCGCAAGGCTTTCTATTAGAGCAATACTATCTCTACATCCCAATACTATTTGGAATAGCACTTTCTGGCTCTTTCATTGGAAGAAAGGTGGTGGGAAGGATAAATCAAGAGAAATTCAGAAAGATGGTTCTGGTGGCAATAATACTTGTAAGCATAAAATTCATTGTTGACGGATTGGTAGCACAATAGGGGCTAACTTGTTCAGGCAACGCTGTAGGTAATTTAAGGTTAACTTATAAACAATTTGTTGCAATCGTAGTGGTTGGAGAAGGGATCACGAAGGAGGCTGGAATGTGGGTAATTAGATAATGCAATACTTACTCTTATCTAGTTGAAGGCTTTGTCAAGAAGGAAGCATTACTTTGTCAATGAGGAGTGTCGAGTTGGTGATCAATATACTCGAGTACACTTTTACAGAAACTTACACCATTGAAGTTACATAATTCACACCAATCAATACACACTTGCGATGACCAGCATGACTATTCCACAGTGGAAAGTTTTTGGCGACTGGTTTGATGTTTGCAAGTGCAATATACCATGTCCTTGCACATTTGCCCAAGCTCCATCCGATGGAAAATGCCAAGGCGTGCTTGCATATCACATCAATAACGGTCACTATGGTGAAACGACGCTTAACGGATTGAATGTGATAATGGTAGGCGGCTTTAAGGGCAACATTTGGGCTGGCGAAGCGAAGGATGCCACAGCAGCCTTTTTTTTTGATGAGCGAGCTAATGAAAAGCAGCGGGAGGCTTTGCAGATGATATTCATGGGAAAGGCAGGAGGCTTTGCAGCAGAATTTGCAAAGGCCATTGGAGACATCCTAGGAATTGAGTTTGTCCCTATCAACTTTGAGGTAGCAAAGGACCTCGCTTATTGGAGTGCAGAGATACCGGGCAAGGTTGTTGCAAGGGCGGAAGCATTGACAGGTCCCATGACTCCGCCGGGTAAAAGAGTGCAGACCCTCAATGCTCCGGGGAGCGAAACTGGACCGGGCACAGTTGCTACTTGGGGCAGGGCTTTGGCTAACGAAGTGGATGCTATGGGTTTCAAATGGGATTGGAAAGAGAGGTCAAGCAAGCACATACCATTTGAGTGGACTGGTCCCTGACTCCCATGAAAAGGTGGGGCAGAGAGAGTGAGAGAGATGGCATGACCAGAAGAGCAAATTTCTGCCTATTGTTGATAGATGGCATCAAAAAGCGGTAGTTTAGGGGCTGCATCTACTGCAATAATGGAGCACGATGTCATGACAGACATCGGGGTAAAAGATGATGTAATTTTATAGCAATTGCATCCCATCCACTAAATCATACTCTGTCAGGCGCACAAGCTCGTTCAGCTTGGCGATG